>JBCCFN010000179.1:0-10808 GCA_039029715.1 Actinomycetota bacterium
CCGAGATCCTTGATCCAGACGAACGCGGTATCGGTGCCAATGGCTTCGATGACTTTATCGCCACAGATCTTGTGTTCGGTGAGGATGGTGAGAGCATTCATGGCTTGCCCTTTGCTACCGATACCTGGGCGATGGTCTATAACACCGAAATCATGGAAGAGGCAGGAATAGAAGCCATACCGGAGACCTGGGATGAGCTGCTTGAGTGCCTGGCCGCAGACGGGACCTGCACCCTCCGGGCCGCGGTCGAGGAGGCAAACTCCCAGCGTGGCCCCAACACCATCGCCTTCGGCATCGCAGGCAACCAGGTCCACACAATTGCGGTCGGCTCCACGTTGACGCTCAACGATCGCAGCGGCGGGACCACCATCGACGGCTACACCCAGGCCGGCGCAGCCCCGAACACCGACCCGCTTGAGTCGAATGCAACCATCCGGATCGAGGTGACCGCCGCAACCAACATCGGCGCCATCCTCCAGATCGAGTCGGCTGGCAACACGGTCCGCGGCCTGTCGATCTACGGACCGACCACCTACCGGATGCTGCTCCAGGGCGAGGACGCGGACGGCAATCGGATCGTCGGCAACTTCATCGGGTTCAACACCACGCTGACCGCAACGTCGCCGGCCGGCAACGGGATGCAGATCGACCTCGGCCCGGACCGGAACCTGATCGGGACCGCGGCGGTGGCAGACCGCAACGTCATCTCCGGCAACCGGGGCTGGGGGATCCGGTCCAATCACGGTGAGACCTCCCAGAACACCTACGAGAACAACATCTTCGGCATCGGCCCCCGGATGGAACCGCTCGGTAACGGCGGTGGTCTCGACCTGCAGTGGTGGACCTGGGGCAACTACGTGACCGGCAACCTGTTCGCCAATCTCCGGGGCCAGGGCATCGACCTGTCACATAGCACGACCAACAACGCCATCATCAACAACCGGTTCGGCACCTTCGCCGACGGCAACTCCGCCTCGGCAGACACCACCGTTCGGTGGGGCGTGACGTTCAAGGACAACCCGACCCGGAGCTATCTGGCGGACAACGTCTTCGCCAACGCCACCGAGACCGCGGTGTGGGGTCGCCACAACTACAACGACCCGACGATCGTGGTCAACAACCGCATCGGGGTCGGGTCCGGCGGTGCCGCCCTCGGCAACGCCCTCGGCGTCCGACTTATCGGTCACGACGACCTCTATCTCGGCAACATCATCGCCAACAACGGGGTCGGCGTGGTGATCACCGATGACACGTTCGACCCGAACAGTCCGTTCACCAACTTCCCTTCCGAGGAGACGCTCGGCAACCGGTTCTACCAGTCGACGTTCTACAACAACGGCGGCGAGCGGGACATCGTCTTCGACGCTGCGTTCATTCCCCACAACGGGATCGGCGCACCGACCGTCACCGGCATCGGCCCCGGCGAGGTCTACGGAACGACCTGTGCCAACTGCGAGGTCGAGGTGTTCGTCTCCGGCACCGTCCTCGGTGACGGCACCCTCGACACCACCACCGGCGGCGCAGGAGCTGGCGCCGGGTGGATCGGTCGGGCCCAGGCCAACGGCGCCGGCCAGTGGGGCCTGGCCCACCCGGACATCCAGGCCGGCAACGACCTGAGGACCCACACGGTCGATCCGGACGGCAACACGTCCCAGACCTCGGACCCAAGCCCGGTCCCGACGACCTTCACCGGTAGCGGATCGAACGCCGCCGGCAGCCTGGCGCCGGTTGGGGTCCCGGCCCCGCCGCCTCGGCCACCGGTGTGGGAGGCCGATCCGTTCACCTGTTCCTGGGCCAACGGGACGCTGAGCTGGGAGAACGAGGGCGCGGCCGAGTACTTCCTCCGGACCGTGGCAGCCGACGGCTCGGAGCAGTACATCGGCGCCCGGACCGGGACCAGCGCCGCCGTGCCGGACGCCGCCGGCTACCGGGTCGTGAACTGGGCCCAGGGCTTCGCCAGGAGCGCCACCTGCGGTGGGCCGGGTGACCCGGTCGCTCCCCCGTCGTTCACCTGCACGGTCGACGGGGCGACGCTGTCATGGACCGACCAGGGGGTCGACCGCTACTACATCCGAACCGTGGACGCCGCGGGCAACGACACCTACCTGACCTCCACCACCGGCACCTCGGTCACGGTGCCGCCGTCTGCCGGGTATCTGGTGATCCACTGGGTCGGCGGCCGAAACGCCGCCACCTGTGCCGGTGCGGGAGACCTCCCGGCGTTCTCGTGCTCGGTGGCGGGGGCGACGCTGTCATGGACCGACCAGGGGGTCGACCGCTACTACATCCGGACCGTGGACGCCGCGGGCAACGACACCTACCTGAGCTCGACCACCGACACCTCGATCGCCGTCCCCCCGGCCGCCGGGTACCAGGTGATCCACTGGGTCGGCGGCCGGAACGTGGCGGCCTGCGACAGCCCGTAGCCGGTCGCCGCCGGTGCCGGGATTCCCTCGATCAGACGTCGAGGGAACGGTTGGCGGCGACCACCATGATCCACTCCTCGTCACCCATCGCCGCCATCAGCTCCCCGTGGCTGGTGATGGTCCGGAGCCGGCCGGTGCCGTGCTCGATCACCTTGACCTGACGGAAGTCGTCGAGGATGCTGGCAACGAAGGCCTCGGCGTCCGGTGTCCGCTCCCAGGTGAATTCCAACATGACGGCCAGATGGGCCCGGTTCCGTTCGATGATCCCGGCCATGCCCCGATAGGCCTGTTCCTCGTAGGACTCGACGTCGAGCTTCACCAGATCGACCCGCTCCAGCCCGGCCGACTCGGCGTAGCGATCAAGGGTCGTCGCCGGCACGGTCACCACCTTGTCGACCTCGAACCCGATCTCGGTCCGGCCTTCGGCATCGGCCTCGAACTCGCTGCGGAGGTCGAACAACGACGAGCTGCCGAGCAGGTCCTTGACCACCTGGAGCTCGACCTCACCGACCTGGTCGGTGATCGCCAGATTGGCCACCGTCGCAGTGCCGAGCAGCCCGGTCACGTTGATCGACTTGAAGATCAGCGGGACCAGCTCGGGGTTGGCTTCGATCATGTGGATCGAGCCACCACGGTCACCGCTGACGATCGTCCCGGCCACCAGCCCGAAGTAGCCGACGTTGGCCCCGACGTCCAGGAACGTCGACGACGGGGTCAGCAGTCGACGCATCAGGTCGGTGGCCTCGACCTCCCAGTGCCCGTCCATCATCAGTGCCGGAGCGACCGAGATGTCCCTGGCGTCGAGGAAGATCTTCTGCCCGGTGAACAGCCGGGTCAGGACCTGCCCCTGGCCGACGTGGACGGCCTGGCCGTTCTTGACCCGGTCGAGCCGATGGAGGGTTTCGTTCTGCAGGTGGAGGAGCTCCTCCAGTTGGGTACTGGTCACTGGGCCACCGCCTCCTCGACGGTCGGTCGGATCGGGGTCCCGGCCAGCCGGTGTCCGGCCAGGATCATGGCGAAACCACCACGAGACAGCAGTAGCAGGTCGTCGAGCGAGGCCACCGGTAGCAGACGACCGGTCGCCGGATGGATGGCGGCCAGGGACCCGAAGTCCCGGCGGACCCGATCCAGGAACGCCCGAGGGTCGTAGTACTGCCCGGCCGAGAACTCCATCAGCAGGCGAAGCCGGCCCCGGTTTCGGGCGACCAGCCGCTTCATGCCGCGATAGGCCGCCTCCTCGTGGCCCTCGATGTCCATCTTGATCAGATCGATCCTGTCGAGCCCCTGGGCCTCGACGTAGTCGTCGAGGGCGACCGTCGGGACCGAGAGCACATCCTCGTTCCCGAGCTCCAGATCCATGGCGGCGTCGATGGCGCCGGCCAGATCGTCGTCGAGCTCGCCGAGGTGTGAGCTGCCCCACAGGTGCTTGGGAATCTGGAGTTGGAGGGAGCCGGGCCCGTCGCTGACGGCGACGGCGGCGACCGAGGCGGTGGCGCCGAGCCGATTGAGGGCGACCGACCGCTCGATGAGGCCGGCCAGATGTGGGTTTGCCTCCAGTAGGTGGATCGAGCCACCGGCCCGGTGATCGACCACGGTGCCGGCGACCAGCCCGAAGTACCCGACGTTCGCCCCGACATCGATCACGCACGACGATGGCTCGAGCAGTGCGGTGAAGACGGCGGTCGCTTCCGGCTCCCACCGTCCGTCGAGCAGGAGGGCGGGGGCCAATGAGGTGTCCCGACCGTCGACGTAGATGTCCTGGCCGGTCTCCAGCCTGGTGACCAACAGGTTGTCCCCGAGGTAGGCGGAGGAGGCGTTTCGGACCACCTCCAGATTGGCTCGGGTGTGATCGATGCCCTGCCGCAGCTGGTCGAGGACCCTCGACCGGTCGGCCGGGCCGCGATCGGCCGGTGCGGTGAAGAGCAACTCGGCCAGTCTGGCGGCCGCAGCCTCGAACCCGTTGGCTGCGGCGTGGATCCGGGCGGCCATCGACATCGCCTGCCGACGGTCCTGGTCGACCAGCAGGTCGACGATGGCCGACCCGAGCTGCTCGGCGTCGGCATCGACGGCGATGCGGGCCACCGCATCGTCCGGCAGCTCGGTGGCCGGGCCGAGGTCGGTCGTCAGGACCGGGACCCCGACCGCCAGCAGCTCGGCCACGGTGGCCGAGGACTCGCCGGCGGCCCTGGCGCAGAGCTGCACCGCGAGCGAGGTGTCGTACATCCGGGCCCGGAACCGATCGTCGTCGAGGTCGCCGTGGAACTCGAGCCGGTCGCCGATTCCGAACCGGTCTGCCACATCGAGCAGCCGATGCTTGGCCTCGCCCTCGATCCGGCCGACGAACCGCAGCCGGGCCTCCGGCAGCATCCCGACCACGGTGCTCATCGCCGTGACGAGCTTGGCCGGCTGACGATCGTCGTCGAGCGGACCGAAGGCGGTGATGACCGGCAGCGGTTGGTCCGGCCGCCAGGCCACGTCGACCTCGGGTCCTGGCATGGGGAACGGTACGGTCGCCCCGCCGGCCCCGTCGAGATGGAGCAGCGTGCGGGCGTACTCGGAGTGGACGAGCAGTTGGCAGTCGGGGTCGACGATGTCGCGGGCCATCAGGATGCCGAACCGATCGGCGGTCTCGGCCGACACCTCGTCCATGGCCTCGACCTCGGCTCGGTACCGGCCGGGGTATCGGTGGGCGATCGTCCGGCCGACCGACCCCTCGACCAACCGATCGGGATGGGACCGGCGAAGCGCCCGATGGAGTTCGGTCAGCTGCACGTCGTGGAGCAGCACGTGACCGGGGCGGAGCTCGTTTGTCCGCAGGGCGGCGACGTGATGATGGCTGTTGCCGAGCAGGTACAGCACCTGGTCGAATGCGCCGCCGGACGCCGCCACTGCGGCGAACCGGTCGGCGGGCAGGACGGTCACCCCGTCCGGCCGGCGAAGGGCCGCCGGTTCGAGGTCCGCTTCGCCGACCGGCCAGCCGACCGACGGTCGGTCGTCCGGGTTCGTAGCGTCACAGTCGACGAACACGGTCACGTCGCAGTGATCTTGCAGTCGCTCGACCAGCCGGTAGGCGTAGGCCGCAACCCCGGTCTGCTGTGGTGGGAGCGGTGCGAACAACGCCAACCGGGGCCGATTGACCGGCGCCGCCATGCCGGATGCCGTCGTCGCTCCGCTCGCCGGGCTCGTCGTCAGGTCTATGGCGTGATCCCGGGCCTGGAGGGCCGCCAGCTCCTCGGCGATGACCCGGCCGGTCAGCTCACCGGACCGCTCCCAGGTGAAGGGTGGCGGGACCTGGTCTCGCAGCTGGTCTCGGAACCCCTCGTCGGTCAGGGCGCCGGTCAGGGCGGCGGTGATGGCCCGGATCGACAGCGGATCGAACCGCGCCTCCGGGAGCGGCTGGACCTCGACCAGCGACGTGGCGTCTGCGCAGATCACCGGGGCACCGCACCGCATCGCCTCGAGCGCCGGAAGGCCGAACCCCTCGTAGTAGGACGGGAAGACGACCAGATGGGCCCCCTGGTAGAGGCGGCACAGGGTGTCGTCGCTGACGTAGCCGGTGATCAGCAGCTCGCCGTCAAGGCCGGCCTCCCGGGCGATGCCCTCGACAACGGCCCGATCCTCGTCGCTGACCCGGCAGCACAGCACCAGCTGGTGGCGGTCGCGGAGGTTGCGGGGCAGGCGCCCGTAGGCCCGGATGGTCCGCTCGATGTTCTTCCTCGGATCGATGCCGGTTGGGAACAGGACGTAGCCGGGGGTCAGGCCGGGCACGATCCCGGACTCGGCCAGTGTCGATGCGGCCACCCGAGGGCCGTCCTCCGGTGGCCGGAACCGCGGGTCGGCCCCGGCACCGATGACGTCGATCTGGGCCGGTTCGATGTCGAGCATCTCGAGCGCATCGTCGGCGGTCGCCTGGCTGTTTACCAGGAACCGGTCGAACAGATTCAACGAGGCGAACCGGGCTCCGTAGTACTGCGGGTTCATCGGACCTTCGAGGTACAGCTCCGGGAAGATCGCCGGAATCAGGTCGTGGAGCACCACCAGGCGCCGCCACCGATTGGTCCGGACCGCTCCCGGCACGACGAGCTCGGACGGCTGGTTGAAGCACTCGAACGGCGAACCGGCGATGAACACCCCGCCGTCGCTGGCCCACCGACCGGTCGACCGCCGATCGGCCCGGGTCAGGCGCCCGGTGGCGACCAGCGGCTCGGCCCCGGCCGGGAACGGGAGGTCGGGGTGGACCAGGTAGTCCGTGACCAGGCCGGGATGGGTCCGCTCCAGGGCCAGAGCCAGCTGGAGGACGTAGCGGGCGATGCCCCGCTCACCGTGATCCCGGCTCTGGAAGCCGAGCAGGTCGTAGACGACGTTCATCAGGCGCTCGGGCTGACCGGGCCTCCGGCCGGCGCTGGTGTTGCGTCCGCCCGCTCGTCCGCCAGATCGAGCACCGCGCCGGATGCCAGCTGCTGGTGTTCGACCATGGCCTGCAGCCGCCGGACCTCGTCGCCGAGGGACCGGATGGTGGCGGTCTGGATCGTCAGCTGGTCGGCGATGGCCTCGTAGGCGGCCGTCATCTTCAGGTCGCTGTGCTCGACCCGATGGTCGATCCGATCGAGCTTGCCCACCAGCTCCGACTTCACGGCATGGATCAGATCCTCGAAGAAGACGGCGTAGTGGTTGGTGAATCTGCGGACCGGGTCACGGACCGGCTCGGACATCCTGTGGATGAGGCTCATGCCCCCATACTGACCGATGGCGGAGTGCTATTCAGGACAAACGAAGAGAAAAGTTGCTCACCATTTGTCGCCTATCATCTACCTGATTGGACAAACATCTACAGCTTTAGTCCCATTTAGCCGGCTACGTCGTCGCCGAATGTGACAAGATCTGAACCTATAATCACCGGCAGTCGATCGTAATTCTCACAAATGGAGAGTCCATGACGCCCCTTGAACGGCCGCGGAACGGTGCGCAGATCCTCTACCAGGCCGTCCGCCGGCCGCTCGATCGGCGCATCGGCGCCGCAGCGCCCGATCGGGCCGGGCCCCAACCACCGACCGACCGGTCGACCACCCTGGCGATCATCGATGAGCTCACCGAGCGGGCCGGGGACGCGCTGCGGGACCATGATGACCTCGGAGGCCTGCCCCACCCGACCGTCACCACTGCGACGTTGAACCACCACCTCGCAGCCGCCGCAGACCGGAGCGAGGCGGTCGACCAGCGTGCCGGTGGCTCTAGACGGATCGTCGACCCGATCGTCGGGATCCAAGCCGCCCTCAACGACGCCCTGATCCACTGTGTCCACCAGCTCGACCATCGCAGCCGACTCCAGGACCGCCGGCTGACCGAGCTGGAGGCTCGACTGGCCGAGGCCGACCGCCGGATCGCTTCGCTTGAAGCACGGACCGGCTAGATGGCCACCCTCGGCACCCCCCGCATCGCCGTCCTCCGCCCAGACCATGGCGTGCTCGGCGGCTTCGAACGACATCTGGCCACGGTGGTCGCCGGCCTCAAGCGGCGAGGATGGATCGTCGAGACCATCGGGCTCGACCCTCGCGGCACCAGGAGTCGCCTCCTCGGCGTCCCGGTTCGGCCGGTCCAATACGAGTTCCATGCCGACTACTTCGCCTACCTCTCCCTGGTCGAGCAGACCGCAGCGCTCGACCTCCGGCGGTTCGACGCCGTCCTGACCACCCAACCACCGACCTACCTGGCCCGCCACGACCGCAAGGTCGCCCTCTTCTACCACCAGGCCCGGCAGTTCTACGACCTGGCGGACATCTACGCCGAGAGCGGGTTCGCCGAGGAGGAGATCCACCGGGCGGCGACCGAGTCGGTCCGGGCCATCGATGGTGAGGCGGTCGGCGACGTCAGGCACTGGCTGGCCGGGTCGGACACCGTCGCCGAGCGTCTCCGCCGATACTGGCGGATCCCGGACGATCGAATCAGCCGGTACGACGCCCCGGCCGCCTGCGTCATCGCCGAGTCGCCGCCACCGTATGACCCGGCCGGCTCGATTCTCCATGTCGGCCGGATGGAGTGGCCGAAGCGGCCCGAGCTGCTGGTCCAGGCCGTCCACCTCCTCGACTCGCAACGGATGACCAGCTTCGTCGGCGGCGGCAGTCGAGCGGACTTCGTTCGCAGCCTGGACGCCCGGCTCGGGGACAGACCGGAGGACCGGCGGGGTCTGATCGAGACCGAGACCTGGCGCAATCGCGGTATCTTCACCGCCGGTTGGCGGCCATACGAGGGCCGGGCCAGCGGCCGGATCGACTTCATCGGCCCGGTCGACGACGCACAGCGGGATGCGGCGTATCGAAGCGCGGCGGTGGTCGTCGCTCCGGCCCACAACGAGGACTACGGCCTCACTGCGCTCGAGGCGATGGCGTTCGCCAGGCCGGTGATCGCCTGCGGTGACGGCGGTGGGCTGACCGAGTTGGTCGATGACGGGGTGACCGGCCTGATCGTCGACCCAGACCCGGCGGCGATGGCGGCGGCCATCACCCGCCTCCTGGAGGACCCTACCCTGGCGGCCAGGCTTGGGCTCGCCGGTCACGCCAAGGCCCGATCGATCACCGAGGACCGGGCGGTCGCCCAGATAGAACAGACGCTCGAGAAGGTGCTGGCCGGCTGAGCGCGACCAAGACCCGTCGACCTCAGCGGACCCGATCGGTGGCCCCGGAGGTGGCCGGGGTCCGTTCAGGCCCGAGCGGACGGCGGCTGAGTTCCGGCCAGGTGGCGGCCAGGGCATCCCGCCACGGGCGGAGCCGAATGCCATATCGCTCGGCGAAACGGTCGCTCGCCAATGAGATGTCGACCGGTCTGAGTGCGGCCGTGAACCGCTGATCGGTCGGCAGCGGCCGGAGCGAGACCTCGTCGCGACACCCGTCGAGCCGCAGGATCCAGTCTGCCAGGTCCCACCAGCTGGCCCGGTCCGGCGCAGCGAGGTGGAACAGCCCGGGGTGATCGAGACCGGCGGCGACCGCAGCGACGATGGCGGCGGCCAACTCGGTCACCAACGTCGGTGAACCGAACCGGTCGTTGACCACGCCGAATCCCGGCCGATCCCGGGCCATTCGCCGAACGTCCTCGAGCCAACCGCCCCCGGCTGCGCCGTAGAGCCAGGAGGTCCGGATGACCACCGCATCGTCGGCGGCGAGGGCCGCTCGCTCCCCCGCCCGCTTCGACCGGGCGTACACCCCGAGCGGATTGACCTGGTCCTGTTCCACGTAGGGAGACCGCTTGACCCCGTCGAACACGTAGCCGGTCGACAGCTGGACCAGGCGAGCGCCGACCGCTCCGGCCTCGGCCACCAGGTGTTCGACCGCCCGGTGGTTCGAGCGGATTGCCAGCTCCGGCCGGTACTCGGCCTCGTCGACATCGGTGTAGCCGGCGGCGTTGATGACGACGTCTGGCCGGGACCGTCTGAGGTACCGTTCGACCGCCGCATGGTCGCCGAGATCGACCTGATCCCTGGTCGCCGGGATCACCACCGTGCCGAGGGGCCAGGCTGCGGCGGTCAGCGCCGCTCCGAGCCGACCCTTGGCCCCGGTGATCAGTACCCGCTCCATGGCGGCCTTTCGGGACCGCCCGGTCGAGCCATCATCGTCACCGCTCGCCGCCCTCGCCCGGTTCGCCGGCCGGACCGGCCTCGGCATCGAGCCTGGCCACGGCCGCGATCGTTGCCTGCTGCAGACCTTCCAGCTGGGTCGCAAGCGGATCGATCTGCCAGCCGATCAAGCGCTCGATCGCCCGCTTGACCGGCGTCACCCCGGGTCGGGCAGATACCGCATGGGGTCGGGGCAGCGGCCCGAGCGACAGCAGCGGATCGACGGCGCCGCCGGCCGACCCGACCGCAGCGGCGGTGGTCGCGCCGAGCTGCGCGGTCCTGGCTCGGCTCACGATCTGCTCCTCGATGGCAGCTCGATCCGGACTGGCCGCATCGACCAGCCACGGCGTGGAGACGGGACCGGCTGGCTCCTCGACCCCCAACCCGGTCATCCCGCCCCGCCCGGACTCCGCGACCAGCTTCTCCATCGCCACCGCCAACCCGTCGACATCGTCGAAGAACACCGTCCCCTCTGGCGCCTGGTCCCGCAGCTCGGGCAGGTCGGAAGCCAGGACAGGCACCTCGAACAGCCGGGCCCGCTCGACCACCCCAGAAGACCAGATCTCCCGATAGGGCAGCACGACCGCATCGGCGGCCTGGAGCCAGAGGTCGAACTCGACGTCGCTGACGAACCGCTGGTGCAGCGTTGCCGACGGTGATGCCTGGCATCGGAGCCTGAGCCGCTCGACGTAGCCGGCGATGTCCGGGTGGTCGACCCTGGCCGATCCCACGATGTGGAGATGGGCCCCGGTGCCCGGCAGACGATCGATGGAAGC
>JBCCFN010000180.1:0-10792 GCA_039029715.1 Actinomycetota bacterium
CCGATGCCGACGCCGGCGAGCACCGTGCCGATCACGTCTGCGGCCGGACTCTCCAACGGTGATCCGTCGAGGTCCGCCCGGTCGAGCAGGAAGGTCACGGCCACCCCGAGGACCCACCAGAGGACCTGCGGTATCCGGTGCTCTAGCCAGGTCATCGGGGTGGCCGCAACAAGGAAGCGTTCGATCCGCTGATCAGCCGAGCGCAGCGATCGCTGCGTCGTAGTTCGGCTCGTCCGCGATCTCGGGCACGAGCTCGGTGTGGACGACCTGCCCGCCCTCGTCGACAACGACGACGGCCCGGGCGCAGAGCCCGGCCAGCGGGCCGTCGACCATGCCGACCCCGAAGTCGCTCATGAACTCCGGGCTGCGGAAGGTGGAGGCGGTCTTGACGTTCTCGATCCCCTCGGCACCGCAGAACCGGCCCTGGGCGAACGGCAGGTCGGCCGACACGCAGAGCACGGTGGTGTTGTCGAGCGAGGACGCCTTCTCGTTGAAGGTCCGGACGCTGGTGGCACAGGTCGGGGTGTCCACGGACGGGAAGATGTTCAAGACCACCCGCTGGCCCGCATAGTCCGCACTGCTGACGGCTCCGAGGTCGGACCCGGTGAGGGCGTACGAAGGTGCGGCGGAGCCGACGGCGGGGAGGTCACCCCCGGTATTCACCGGGTTTCCTCCGAGAGCGGTCTGGGCCATGGTCATGTCTCCTCTGCAGGTGGTTCGAACAACTACGCCCGCAGGCTACTCACCAATCCCCGGGTCGCGGTACGTTGGCCCCACCATGTCCACCAGCCTGACCTCCCAGTTGCAGTCGGCGCGCCATCAGGTGGCAGACGATGCCGACCTCCAGGCCTGGCTCCGGGAGCGGGGTTGGACCGACGGGCTCCCGGTCGTGCCGCCAACCCCGGAACGGGTGGCCTCGTTCCTCGAGTGGGCGGTGTTGCCGCCGGACCACCTGGTCGGGATCGAGCCGGTCCGAGGCCGGGCCGTCACCGCGGAGAAGGTGGCGATCAATGCCGTGCTCGCCGGCTGTTCGCCCGCCCAGTTCCCGGTGATCGTCACCGCAGTGACGGCGCTGCTCGCCGACGAGTTCGCCCTCCACGGTCCGACCGCCAGCACCGGCGGGGCCGGCATCCTGCTGGTCGTCAACGGTCCGGCTCGGGCCGAGGCCGGCATGACCGGAACCTTCAGCGCGCTCGGAGCGGGAGATCCGGCCGCCACCGTCATCGCCAGGGCGGTCCGTCTGGTATTGGCGAACGTGCTCGACGTCCGACCAGGGGGGATCGACCGCTCGACCCTCGGCCATCCCGGCAAACTCGGGTTCTGCGTGGCCGAGGACGAGGAGCACTCGCCATGGCCGGCGCTGGCCGCCGATCGGCTCGGGTTGGCAGCGACCCCTGGCACCGGCAGTGACGTCTCGGCCGTCACGGCGCTCGCCGCCATGGGGCCTCGGCAGATCATGAACGAGTGGACCACCGAGCCGGAGGAGATCCTGGACACCTTCGCCGCCGAGATGCGGGCCAACATGCGGCACTACTCGATCTGGGGCGGCGACTACGCCCTGATCATCCCGCCCCAGCTCCGGGACCATCTGGCCGCCGCCGGCTGGAGCCGGGCCGACATCCAGCGCTACATCCACGAGCGGGCCCGGATCAACCGGTCGGAGTGGGCCGAGGTCGGCAAGGGGTCGGTGGTAATGGACAAGGGGGACCGGAGCTACGCCGCGCTGCCGTCGGCAGACGATCTGTTGGTGATCGCCGCCGGCGGCCCGGCCGGCGGGTTCGGGGCGGTCATACCGCCGTGGCTCGGGACCAAGAGCAGGGCCGTGACCGTGCCGGTCGGCGCCTGTGTGAACTGCTGAGGGAGACCGTCATGCTCGAGATCCTCGACCCGACCCACGGCGAAGACCCGGAGCCGTTCACCCGGGCCCCGCGGCTGGCAGCGCTCGACGGCGCCGTCGTCGGCGTGGTGTCGAACGGAAAGCAGGGCACCGGACCGTTCTTCGCCGCACTGGCCGAGGCGCTTCGCCGGCGGGGGGCGGCCGAGGTCGACGTCGTGGTCAAGGCCAACTACAGCGCACCGGCGGAACGGGCGGTGATGGACCGAGCGGCCCGGTGGCACGCACTCGTCTCCGGCATCGGTGATTGAGGCAGCTGCTCGTCGTGCAGTCTGCACGACGCCGTGATGGGGGAGCGGTTGGCGATCCCGTCGGTCGGCATCATGACCGACCGTTTCGTGTCCGCCGCCGAGCTGATGGGCCGGGTCCTCGGGGCGGACGGCTACCCGTTCGTTGTGATCGAGCACCCGATCGCCAGCGCAAGCCCGGCTGCCTTGGCCGACCGGGCCGAGGCGGCCGCCGATCGGTGCATTGCCCAGCTGGTGGCCGCGGCCGCGGCCGGGGCGGACTGACGGGTCAGCGGCCGGCCCGAGCCTTCGTTCTCGGTGTTCCCGTCTGCTTCTTCGCCTTCTTCTTCGGCCGGTCCCTCCGGGCCTCCTCGGCGATCCGCTTCTTGGTGGCAGCCCAGCCGCAGATCGGGCACACGGCCAGATCGTGGTTCCGGGCCGGGCAGTACTCCCGTCCGAAGAAGATGATCTGGAGGTGTCTGCGATTCCAGGTCTCCTCGGGGAAGACCGCCTTCAGGTCCCGCTCGGTCCGTTCGACCGTGGTGCCGTTCGACAGCCCCCATCGGTCGGCCAGCCGATGGATGTGGGTGTCGACCGGGAACGCCGGCACGCCGAAGGCCTGGGACATGACAACGCTCGCCGTCTTGTGGCCAACACCGGCCAGGCTCTCCAGGAACTCCCAATCCGGCCGGATCTCGCCCCCGTCCTCGAGGATCTGATGGGCCATGGCCGACAGGTTCTTGGCCTTGGTCGGTGCCAACCCGACCTCCCGGATGTAGCCGTGGATCTCGTCCGGTGACAGCGCCGCCATCTCCTCCGGGGTGCCGGCCGCATCGAACAGTGCGGGGGTGACCTCGTTGACCTTCTTGTCCGTGGTCTGGGCCGATAGGGCGACCGCCACCACCAGGGTGTAGGGGTCCCGATGATCGAGCGGGATCGGCGGGGTCGGGTAGAGGTCGTCGAGGATCTCGCCGATGCGGTTGGCCTTGTCGATCCGCTTCATGGCCCAGACCCTAGGCCCGGTAGCGGCGATTCGGCGCCGCTTCCGGCCGCCGATTCCGGATCGCGGGCCGCTGGTACACTGCTGAATTGACCGGAGCGGGTCCCCCGCCGGCGACGAGAAACGGGATCGCACAGTTCATGGTTGGATCGGGGCCATCGACAATCCGGTTGTTGCTGGTGGCCATGCTCCTGCTGGTCGCTGCGTGTACCGAGACGCCCGTGGACGACAGCCTCCCGGCCAGCGGTGCCGCCGCACCCGGGTCGGTGACCGATCCGGCTGCCCCGGCCACTGCAACCGGGGACGCGACAGACGGCGATGCCGAGGACAGCCAGGGCGAGACCGCGTCGTTCGCAGCGCTGGAGCGGCAGTGGGCCGAGGCCAGGGCCGAGGTGGTGGAGGCCATCGAGTTCGGCGGCTACGGCGTCGACGAGGACAACGTGCTCCGTGGGCCGGCCGGGCTGGAGATCGATCTGGACGACTGCCCGTCGGAGTGGGCCGATGACGCCGGACTGGACCGGGGGGCGATCCGGATCGCCCATACCGCACCGCTGTCCGGCAACCTGTTCGCCTACGGGCATCTCGGTTCCGGGATGGGGGTCTATTTCGACTGGGTCAACGCCAACGGTGGGGTCGACGGCCGGGACCTGGAGCTCACCGTCCTGGATGACGGCTACGACCGGGAGCAGACCGCAACACTGCTCGACGAGTTGATCGAGGAGGAGCCGCCGTTCCTGGTGACCACGCTCGGCTCGCCGACGTCTCTCGAGGTCTACGACGACCTCAACGACGAGTGCATCCCCCACCCGTTCGTGATGTCGAGCCATCCGGCCTTCGGCGATCCAGACGGTCACCCGTGGACCACGGGTCTCCAACTGTCACAGACCACCGAAGCGCTGATCTGGGGCAACTGGATCAAGCAGGACATGCGGGGCGAGCTGCCGGTGCGGGTTGCGGCTCTGGTGATCGACAACGAGTTCGGGGTGGTCTACGAGGACGCCTTCGCCGCCTGGGCCGAGGCCAACTCTGACGTCGTCTCGGAGTTCATCCCGGTCCGCCACGATCCCCAGACCGCGGGCCTCGAGGAGGAGATCGCCGAGGTCGTCGATGCTGAACCGGAGGTGTTCATCGCCATGACCACCGGCGACCCGTGCCTGCTTGCCGTCCAGTACGCCGGCAGCTCGGGGCTGAACGAGCAGGCCATGGCGCTGTTCACCTCGTCGACCTGCCAGCAGCCGGCCCGCTACCTGGCGCCGGCCGGCAACGACGCTGACGGCTTCCTGGTCGCGAACGGCGGCGGCAAGTCGACGGTCGACCCCCGCTACGCAGACGAGCCGTTCATCGCCTTCGCGAACCAGCAGTTGGCCGCCGCTGGCCTCGACACCACGATCGGGTTCTATGGCACCGGCTTCGCCTACTACGGCTGGGCTCACGTGGAGGCGCTCCGGATCGCGGCCGAGTTGAACGGTGGGTTGACCAGGAGCAACCTGATGCTCGCCATCCGCTCCCTCGACCTGATTCACCCGATGTTCCTCGACGGGATCCCGTTCTCGTTCGACGGGGCCGATGACGGCTTCGCCATCGAGGGATCGGAGATCAGCCGGTTCGACGCAGCCACCCAGACCTGGCGCCCCATCGGTCCGGTGATCGATCTGAACGGACTCTCCCCGAGCTGCTCCTGGAGCGGCCAGCGCTGCTGAGGCGGGCCCGGTCCGGCCCGTCCATCTCCGTCCGCGGCCACCGATCAGTTTTTTGATTCGGTCTCCGTCGACCGAGTACGGTACCCCAGGACTTTGCAACAGGGTCGACCTCCAACAGGGGTCGACAGGGGGTTCAGAGACGGCACGTCGTGCTGGCTCGCGGCTCGGTCGCTCCACCGGGAGCGGCGGAGCGCCGGAGATGTAGGGCTCGATTGGGGAGGTCGGCATGTCATTAGCGGTGAAGGATCGGGAGCTGGCGGACGCCTCCTCCGGAACGAAGACGATCGCCTCCCGTGCCAAGGCGCTGGCGACCGCCCACCCGGACAAGGTGGCGATGCGCCGCAAGGACCTGGGTATCTGGCAGGAGATGACCTGGGGCGAGATGTGGGAGCTGGTGGAGCTGGCGGCCAACGGCCTGCTGGCCTTCGGCACCGACGTCGGTGACCGGGTCTCGATCCATGCCGAGGATCGGCCGGAGTGGATCATCATGGACATCGCCACCGTGGCGGTCCGTGGGATCGCAGTCGGGCTCTATCCCACCAACCCGGCGGCCGAGGTGGAGTACACCCTCAACGACTGCGGCTCAAGGATCCACCTGGCCGAGGACCAGGAGCAGGCAGACAAGGTGCTCGAGCTGCCAGACGGCACGTTCAGGGCGCTCGAGCGAATCATCTATCTGGAGCCTCGGGGGATCTCGGAGTACGACGACCCCCGCCTCCTGCCCTGGGAGGAGTTCCTGGAACTCGGCCGAGCCCATCGCAGCCAGAACCCAACGGATCTGGCCGACCGGATGGCGGCCGCCGAGCCGGAGGACGTGATGACGCTTGTCTACACCTCCGGCACCACCGGCCCGCCCAAGGGGGCGATGCTGACGAACGCCAACTGCGAGTTCGGCCTCGACCTGGTGGTCAAGACCCCGGAGCGGATGCCGGGCAAGCCGCCGAACGGTGACGACCAGATCGTCACCTATCTGCCGCTGTGCCATGTGGCGGAGCGGCTGTTCTCGACCTGGCATCTGATCTCCGCAGCGCCGATCCTCAACTTCGCCGAGAGCACCGACCAGGTGGCGGTGGCGCTGCGTGACATCCAGCCGACCCTGTTCTTCGCCGTCCCTCGGATCTGGGAGCGGTTGCACGCCGGTGTCATCATCCGGGCCGCAGATGCGTCGCCGATCAAGAAGTTCTTCTTCGGCCAGTCGATGAAGCTTGCGGCATGGATCGGCCGGTCACGGGTGGCGAACAACGGCAACTGGACCCCGGCCACCCGGGTCGCGTACGCCATCGGCTGGGTCCTGGTCTTCCGGGCCCTCCGGGAGCGGCTCGGACTCCGCCACTGCCGCTATGCGGCCTCCGGAGCGGCACCGATCGCCCCCGAGGTGCTCGAGTTCTTCATCGGGATCGGGCTGAACGTCTACGAGCTCTACGGGATGACCGAGAACACGGCCGTCGCCACCGCAAACCTCCACGGTCGGATGAAGCTCGGCACGGTCGGCGAGCCGTACCCCGAGATCAAGGACGGGTTCCGGATCGACGAGGAGACCGGCGAGATCCAGGTCAAGCACGACGGCGTCTTCGCCGGCTACTGGGGCAAGCCCGAGGCGACGGCTGAGGCCTTCACCGAGGACGGCTGGCTCCGGACCGGTGACGTCGGGGAGTGGGACGGCGATCACGTCCGGATCGTCGACCGGATCAAGCACATCATCATCACCTCCGGTGGCAAGAACATCTCGCCGTCCGAGATCGAGAACTCGCTGAAGACCTCCCCGTTCGTCAACGAGGCCATGGTCATCGGCGACCGCCGCAAGTACCTGGTGGCCCTGATCGCCATCGAGCTGGAGACCGTCGCCGCCTGGGCCCAGGGTCAGGGCCTGGCCTACACCACCTATCGAGATCTGACGGAGAAGCCCGAGGTGATGGAGCTGATCCAGAGTGCGGTTGACAAGACCAACGAGCGGTTCGCCCGGGTCGAGACCATCAAGAAATTCCGGTTGCTCCCCAAGGAGCTCGATCATGAGGACGGCGATTTGACGGCGACCCAGAAGCTGAAGCGTTCCGCCATGGAGGACACCTACGGGCCGCTGGTGGAGGAGATGTACGCGTGATCGTCTTCTTCCAGACCCTTGCCAAGGCGGTCGCCCTCGGGTCGATCTACGCCATCATGGGGTTGAGTTTCGTCCTGATCTTCAAGGGGACCCAGGTCCTCAACTTCGCCACCGGCGCCATCTCGATGGCCGGTGCGCTGTTCTTCTCCATTCTCGTCGCAGACCGTGGCCTCCCATTCCTGCCCTGGAGCAACCCGCTCGGGGCCGAGGCCGACGCCGACTACACGATGTCCCGATGGCTGGTGAACCTGGCCATCGCCCTCGTCCTGGCTGCGATATTCGGCATGGTGTTGGAACGGATTGCCATCAGACCGATGGTCGGCCAACCGTTGTTCGCCATGGCCGTGATCACCCTCGGTCTCGAGATCGCCATTCGGCCGTTCAACCTGGACGCCACCGCCCTGACCGGCCGCAGCATCGAGGTCCCGTGGGGCAACGAGGTCTGGGACATCGGTGGGGTGATCGTGCCGAAGAGCTACCTGGCGGCGGTGATCGCCGGGGCGATCGCCTTCGGCTTCGTGTTCTGGTTCTACCGGTCCCGCCTCGGGGTTGCGATGCGGGCGGTCGCGTTCGACCAGGAGGCGGCGATGGCCCAGGGCATCAACGTCGGTCGGGTCTTCTCGATCGCCTGGGCGATCGGTGCGGCGCTCGCAGTGTTGGCCGCCATCGTCTTCGCCATGGCCCCGTGGCCTCCTGGCGGGGTGGTCTCCCAGGAGATCCACCCGATCTGGATCTTCCGGGTCCTGCCGGTGATCGTGCTCGGCGGCCTCGACTCGGTGGTCGGTGCGGTCTACGGCGGGCTGATGATCGCCTTCTTCGAGATCTTCGCCGGCCAGTACCTGTCCCAGTGGACCAACATTCTCGGCCCCGGCTACTCGACCATCGTGCCGTACCTGGTGATGTTGATCGTGCTGATCGTCCGGCCCTACGGCCTGTTCGGCACCCCAGAGATCCGGAGGGTCTGAGTTGTTCTCCGTCTTCACCGGGCGTCCCATGATGCGGACGTCCTACGAGCAGGACAGCGCGATCCTGCCGACCAACACTCAGCGGGTGGCCGCCGTGCTCGGCGTCCTGGCCCTGATCCTGATGGCGCTCGGCGCCCCAATCCTCAGCACCATTCCACGGTTCCTGTTCGGCAACACCTGGATCAACCCGGTCAGCGCCACCCTGACCTTCGCCGTGGCGGCGCTCGGCATCAACATCCTGGTCGGGGTCGCCGGCCAGGTGTCGCTTGGGCACGCCTTCTTCATGGGCACCGGCGCCTACAGCGCCGTCATGCTCGGCGGTGAGGGCGAGGGGGGCTGGCAGGCCTGCATCCCGTTCCACGACAACCTCGGGCTGCTCGAGCGGCAGGGCGAGTGCGGGCTCGGCCTGCCGATCTGGATCTGGCTGCCGGTCTCCGGGCTCGTCGCTGCGGCGATCGGGGTCCTGGTGTCGCCGGCCGCGGTCAAGGTCCGCGGCCTGTACCTGGCCATCGTGACCGTCGGACTGGTCTTCATCGGTCTCCACCTCGGGCGGATGCTCCCGGAGTGGGCCGGCGACTTCGAGTCCGGCCGCAAGTGGCCGAGCCTCGACATCCGGGTCTGGAAGGAGGAGACGCCGCTCGTCCACATGACCGAGGACGGCAAGTGGTTCGGTCTCATACACCTCGCCGAGGAGCAGAAACAGTTCTTCTTCCTGCTCGGCATCGTGATCGTCATGCTGATCGCGGCCAAGAACCTGCTCCGGACCCGGACCGGCCGGGCGCTCCAGGCCATTCGTGACCGGGACGTCGCGGCGGAGGTCATGGGGGTGCCGGAGTTCAAGTACAAGCGGATGGCCTTCGCCATCAGCTCGTTCTACGCCGGGATCGGTGGGGCCCTGTTCGCCTCGCTGAACGGTCGGGTGTCGCCGATCGACTTCGGGCTGCTGCTCTCGGTCGACTTCATCGCCATCCTGCTGATCGGTGGAGCCGGCACGATCGCCGGCACCATGCTCGGGACGGTGTTCGTCGAGCTCCTGCCGGAGATGGTCGAGAAGTTCACCGCCTGGCTTGCCACCAGGCTCGACGGCGGTGGCGTCGTCGGCAACATCGCCAACTTCCTGCTGACAAGTGGCGAGTCTGGCGACTTCGGCCCGATCTCGACGTCGACCACGGCGTTGGGGTGGCCGATGAGCACCTTCCAGTGGAATCTGGTGATCTACGGTGTGCTGATCGTGGTATTCCTCATCTTCGAACCATTAGGCCTCTTCGGCATATGGCTCAAAGTGAGAAACTACTGGAAAGGATGGCCGTTCTCGTACTGACCCCGGTCGGACGAGGACGACCATCCCACAGAGATCGCCGCTCCGGCCGAACCGGAGCGTCGAAAACAACATAGGGGAGGACTGTCCTGTGAAATTGAAGCGCCTGTTGGCAATACTGTTCGCACTCTCGCTGGTCGCTGCGGCCTGCGGTAGTGATGATGACGGAGACGACACCGCAGCAGACGACGCGTCCGAGTCGGAGTCGGCGTCAGCATCGGCCTCCGCATCGGAGCCGGCTGATGATGACGACGGTGGATCCGAGGACGACTCGTCAGGCGGGGGCGAGCTCGCCACCGACTTCGGCGTGACCGACACCCAGATCTTCGTCGGTATGAACGCCGACCTGTCCGGGCCGTTCGCCTCACTGGTGGCCGAGATCGTCGAGTCGCAGAAGGTGTACTGGGAGTGGGTGAACGACAACGGCGGTATCGCCGGTCGCGAGGTCGTCCCGGTGATCCTCGACAGTGGCTATGCCACGGACAAGGGCATCGAGAACTACGAGGAGCTGGCTCAGGAGAGCGAGGACGGCGTGCTCATGATCTCGGAGAACACCGGTTCTCCGATCACGGCCGCCATTGCAGAGCAGGCCGAGGAGGACGACATGCTCGTCATCCCGCTGAGCTGGGCATCCCTCTGGCCGGACTTCCCGAACGTGCTCGGCAAGCAGACCACCTACTGCATCGAGGCCATGAACGGCGTGTCGTGGCTGGCAGACAAGGTGACCGAGCTCGGCGGTGAGCCGTCGCTTGCCATCCTGTCCCGCCCCGGTGAGTACGGCCTCGACGGTGCCACCGGTGCCGCACTGGCTGCCGAGGCGCTCGGCGTGCCGATCGTCTACGACGGGACCGATCAGGTCGCCGGTGACGACCGGACCGCGGTCATCTCCCAGCTCGTCGACTCCGAGGCCACCATGGTGTGGACCACCCTCACCCCCGGTGAGCTGCTCGACATCTTCGGCAATGCCGTCTCCCAGGGCTTCGACGCCCAGTGGTCAGGCAACTCGCCGTCGTTCAACTACCTCGTCCACATGCCGTCAGACTTCGCGGCCGAGTTCGACGAGTTCTACTGGCAGGCCGGCTACCAGGAGGTCTGGACCTTCGAGCCGCAGTCCGAGGGTGCCCAGGACATGGTCCGTGAGATGACGGCCCGTCGTCCGGAGCTGAACCTCTCGGACGTCTACGTCAGTGGTTGGCTCGAAGGCATCATCGTGCAGACCATCCTGGAGCAGGCGGCGGCCAACGGGGACATGACCCGGGCCGGCGTCGTCGAGGCGGCCAGCCAGGTCGAGATCGACTTCAAGGGTCTGGCTCCGAACCAGAGCTTCTTCGGTGAGTACAACGACATCGTCGTTCGGGAGTCGTACATGTTCGACGTCCGGGCCGACGAGTTCAACATCCAGCCGATGAGCGCTGGCGAGGGTTCCACCGGGATCTTCGTCGAGGAGGGCCCGTTCGTCGCAGACGTGACGGCCAACTTCGAGTTCGACGGCGCCTGCATCTGATAGCCGGCAGACACCGGCGGTACACGCAATGACATGAGTCCGGGCCGGGGGGGGGGGGGGGACCCCCCCCCCCCCCCCGCGGC
>JBCCFN010000181.1:0-10782 GCA_039029715.1 Actinomycetota bacterium
AACACCGGAGCCCACGTGGGTCGGGGGCGGGCGACGAGCTCAGGGTCGCCGTCGCCCACCCGGATGTGGAGTGCTCAGCTGCCCGTCGGGTAGCCGGCGTTGTCCTCGATGTTCTGATCGATCGCCGCTGCGGCGTCGCTCAGCTCGGCCTGGGGGTCGGCCCCGGCGATGACGTTGGCCACCACCTGGGCGAACTCCTCGGTCACCGTCGCATAACCGGGGAAGATCGGCCGTGGCACCCCTCGACCCTCGGACAGCTGGCGGGCGAAGACCTCGAGCGGGCCACCCTCCTGGTAGAGCTCCGACTGTTCGAGCGCCGAGAACCGGGCCGGGACCGCACCGTTGCCGGCGGTCATGCGGAGGATCTCATCGGTCGAGACCAGGTGCTCGAGCACCTCGAAGGCGGCGGCCGGGTTCGCACAGCTGCTCGAGATGCCGTAGTTCCAGGACCCCATCCCGGTGACGGCCTCGCCGCCGAAGTTCGGCATCGGCAGGACCAGCAGGTCATCGCCGAGCCCCTCCGAGTGCGGGCCCCACATCCAGTGGCCGACGAAGGAGATCGCTGCGGTCTTGGAGCCGAAGAACGAATCGTCGCCGGGGGTTGCCGGGTCGACCCAGCCGTTGTCGAACCAGCTCTTGAAGGTCTCCATGGCCTCGACCGACTCCGGCCCGTCGAGGACGCCGGTCGCCGACTGGTAGTCGGACCGGTCGACCAGGTCACCGCCGAAGGACTGGAGGATGGGCGAGAAGCCGTAGGTATACCACTCGCCCTGGCCGTAGTTGATCTTCATGTCGAGCGGGAAGTCGATCTCCGGTAGCTCGTCGAGGGCGGCAAGCGCGCTCTCGAACTCTGCGAGATCCCAGGGCTCCTCGAAGGTCGGGATCCGGACCCCGGCCGCCTCGAGGTAGGCCCGGTTGGCGTAGAGGCCGAGGCCGGAGTCGAACTGACCCAGACTGTAGAGCTGGCCGTTGTAGGTGCCCTGGTCGATGATCGACGGCAGGAAGTCGCTCCGGAAGTCGTCAGAGATGAACTCGTCGATCGGGATCAGGAAGTCGGACCAGGCGAAGTTGTAGACGAACGGCCCGTCGAAGTCGAGGACGCACGGCAGGTCGCCGGCCAGTGCGGCAGCGTTCACCTGGTCGGTGTAGGTCCCGCCGGGAATGTCGGTCTTGTCGATCTGGATGTCGGTCCGGGACGAGTTGAACGCCTCGACCGCCGCATCGGTGGCCTCCATCTCCTCCGGGGTGCCGGTGTGCCACCACATCGAGACGGTCACCGTCTCGCCGTCCCCGCCAGCGTCGGCGTCCCCGCCGGACTCGGTGGTCCCGGCCTCCGATCCACTCGACTCGGCCGCATCGTCGTCTGTGTCATCGCCGCATGCTGCGGCGATGAGACTCAACGCGGCCAGGACCGCCAAAAGGCGCAGCGTCAACTTGCTCATGAGATTGCTCCTCCCCTGTGCACCTGGCCGCTCAACCCCTGTGAGCGCCGGGCACTAATACGTAACAGTAAATCGCAACAGTAAGCCAGGTCAACCGCTACCTGCCGGTAGCTAGGCTGGACCCCACCGACGACGAGAACGGGTGAGGTCATGGCTCGAAAGCGCCAACCATCGATGCGAGACGTGGCCGCCAGGGCCGGCGTCTCTCAGACCACCGTCTCGCTGGTGCTGAACAACCCGGCCACGTCAGGCATCCCGGAATCGACCCAGGCCCGCATTCGAGCGGCGATCGAGGAGGTCGGCTACCGGACCAACCGGCTGGCCCGGGCGATGCGTCTCGATCGGACGGACACGATCGGCTTCATCTCGGATGACATCGCGACCACGCCCTACGCCAACCGGATGATCCGCGGCGCCCAGGATGCTGCGTGGGAGGCGGGTCGGCTGCTGCTGATCGTCAGCACCGGCGCCTTCGACCACCCGGACCATCAGACGATCGAGCAGACCGCCATCGACCAGCTGCTAGAGCGCCAGGTCGACGGGATCGTGCTGGCCGCCATGTTCCACCGGGTCCTCGACCTGCCCGATGGGCTCCGGGAGAAGCCGTCGGTCCTCCTCAACGCCAGCAGCGAGGCGCCGGACATCGCCTCAGTGGTGCCGGACGAGTACTCGGCCGCCTACGAGGCGACCAGCTACCTCACCGATCGGGGGCATCGACGCATCGCCCATCTGACCACCCGCTATCCCGGGGCGGCGTGGACCCTTCGCCTGCAGGGGTTCCGTGATGCGGTCGAGGCGGTCGGGGCAACGGTGGATGAGGACCTCGTGCTGTTCGACGAGTCGACGACCGAGGGCGGCCGCCGGGCCACCCGGCTGCTGCTCGAGCACCCCGATCCGCCGACCGCGATCTTCTGCCACAACGACCAGTACGCCATGGGGGCCTACCAGGTGGCCAACGACCTCGGGGTCCGGATCCCCGAGGACCTGTCGGTCGTCGGGTTCGACGACCAGCAGCTGATCGCGGCCGAGATCGTCCCCGGCCTGACCACGATGCGGCTCCCGCACTACGAGATGGGCCAGTGGGTCATCCAGAAACTGCTCGACCCCGAGGCCGGACCGCTCAACGCCACCCTCCCCTGCCCGCTGATCGAACGAGCCTCGGTGGCCCCGCCAGCCGGCCGAGGCTGACCGCTAAGCGCTGGCGCCAACCGGCCCGAGCTTCAGTCGGTCGCGGAGGACGGAACGAACCGCCTGATCACACCTGTCGGGGCGAAACCGTGTCGACGGAGGTTGCGTTCCGATGCGCTGTCGCAGGCGGCGGTAGTGATCGCCAGGTCGCAACCCATCCGGCCGGCGGCTGCGATCCGGTACCGGAGCAAGGCCGCCTGGACACCCCGCCGACGTTCGGCCGGAATCGTGGACATACCGCCGAGCATGGCGACGCCGTCTCGAACCGTCATGGCAGCGCACCCGAGCGGCCGTTCGTCGTCGGCATCGAAGGCAACGACGAAGTGCTCGTTTGCCAACGCATGGGCTGCGGCTGCGAACGCCTCGGACGCCCGATGGGCATCGTCGCTGGTGTGCTGCCACCCCGCGGCACTGGTGCGCTGCCAGAGCCCGAGCTCAGCGTCGGTGACCACCGGGCGAATCAGGACGTCGTCCGGAGCGTCGACGGTTGCGCCGGCGACCGCCCTCGTCAGGCATGCGATGTCGGTGTCCGGTCGGTCGACGAAGCCTCGACGCCGGATTCGCCGGACGCTCTCCGGTTGGGTCCCGGCGGTGACCTCGATGGCCGGGACGACACCAACAGCTTCGCTCCGTTCGATGAGGAGGTCGAGATCCGACGAGCTGACCTCATCGGCCAGGCCGGCAACCATCGCCTGGTTGACGTACATCCCAACGCCGGCCAGGACCAGCCAACCGCCGGCGAACCGGTGGACCTCGCTCCGCCACGCCGGTGCCAGCGACGCAAGCGACCGGGTGTGGGCAGCCGCGTTGGCAGCTCTGACCTGCAGCGCCCGCGGCCCCGATCGAGCCAGCCCGAACGATTCGTCCGGCTCGTCGGTCACGACCCGGCCCTGCGCCGGACGGCCAGGAACTCGCCGTACCACGGCGCCGGGAAGTCCGATTCGATCACCTGCAGCCCGGCCCGCTCGATCATGCCCTCGATGATCCAGGTGAACGTCGAGAACTCTTCCCGGACGTGCGTCTCGAACATCTCCCTGGTGAAACCCTCGCCTGCCGGCCTGGCCATGGCGTCGATCCAGGCCGGGAGCTGCCGGTCGAGTTCATCGGCCGGGAACGACCACATCGCATCCCACAGATAGAACGTGCCGCCCGGTCGCAGCATCGCCGCAACCCGGTTGAGCGCCACCTGCTTCCAGGTGTCCGGCAGCTGGTGCAGGGCCGACCGGGAGGTTACGACATCGACGCTGCCGGGTTGGAAGGTGTGTGAGAGAAACCCGGCGTGCTGCTGAGCGACCTCGGCCTCGGCGGCCGCGGCCCGCCGAGCGGCGGCGGCCAGCATATTGGCCGACACGTCGACGGCGTGGGCGACCGAGCCACGTTGCGCCGCCCGAACCGGCAACGACCCGGTTCCGGTCCCGAGGTCGACGAACACGGTCCCCTCACCGACCGGCAGCCGATCGAGCAGGGCATCGTCTTTGGCCTCATCGGTCCCCTGGTTACGGTCGTACTGCTGGACCTGGTCGACCGAATCGAGGTCGACCCCGATCGGTGAGAACTCGGGGAAGTACCAGGCTGGCAGTGTTGGAGGCATGGCCAATGGTCGCATGCCCACCTCCGGTTGCGCCGAGGATTGCCCAGGCCACGAACCCGGCGCGACTACACGTCTGGGTCCCAGGAGCGGAGCAGAGCCTGGAGCTCGACGCTCGGCCGAACGTCGCCGAAGGATCGATACACCGTGCGCAGCGTGGCGTTCAGCATGTCGTCGCTCGGCGCAGCCAAGGCGTCTGCCATCATGACCACCCGGTAGCCGAGGGTTCGGGCATCCCGGGCCGACGACTCGCAACAGACGTTGGCCACCGTGCCGGCGATCAGCACCGAATCGATCCTCCGGGCGGCCAGGTCCTCGTGGAGGCCGCACCGACCGGGGAAGAATGCGCTGGCTGCGGTCTTCTCGACGGTCAGGTCCTGGGCCTGCGCGTCCAGCTCGGGCCACAGGCGTTCCCGAACCGGCCCATCGCCCCCGGAGCGACGGTAGGACTCGGCGACCGCCGGCCCATAGAACTCTTCGTCCAACGCCGTCGGCGACCCAGACGACAGCCCCGGTACCACCCAGGCAACCGTCCCACCGAGTGAGCGGAGGACCGCTGCGGTCTCGTTCACCGGCCGGATGGTCGCCCGGGCGTGCCCGCTCTCGGCAACGAAGAACGGGACCAAATCGATGACGACCAGGGCGGTGCGGGTCGGATCGAGGTGTTCGAATGCATGACGTCGACCCCGCCGGGCGATGTGTCGCTGAATCTCCCGCTCTTCGATCCGCCACCGATGGGCCCGTGGCTCGACCGACGTGTCCCCCATCGGGCGACCCTAGCCGCCGGGGCAGATCGGCCGGGTTCCCCACACGCCAACCGGGTGGAAGACTGCATTGATGCCGCTCCGGGCCGTGCTGTTCGACTTCAGCGAGACGCTGTTCCACCTTCCCCATGCCGAGCGGATTCTCGACATGGTCGGGCCCGAGGTTGCGGTGACCGAGATCGAGGCACTGCTCGAGCAGGTCCGGGCCGCCAGCTCCACCCCGGAGGAGCTGGCCAAGGGGCGGGACCTGTCACCGGAGGCTCACCGCCACTGCTGGACCGAGCTGTTCCGTCCCTTCGATCGGCTCGCACCGGGCCTCGCCGGGCGCATCTACGCCGACATCTCGGACCCTGGGTCGTGGCACCCCTATCCAGAGACGATCGAGGTGCTCGAGACCCTGGAGCGGCGGGGCGTGCCGATCGGGGTGGTGAGCGACATCGGCTGGGACATCCGGACCGTGTTCGACCGATTCGGCGTCCGTTCGCTTGTCGCGACCTGGGTCCTGTCGTTCGAACAGGGCCGGGAGAAACCGGATCCTGCGTTGTTCCTGGCCGGCTGCGCCGGACTGGGGACGAGCCCGGCCGAGACACTGATGGTCGGCGACAACGTCGAGCGGGACGGCGGCGCGGCAGCGACCGGGCTGACTGCCCTGACCCTGCCCCGACATCGGGGGACGGGCGAGCGGGGCCTCCGCCCGGTGCTCGACCTCGTCGACAAGATCGACGGCGGCTGAGCAGGCCGTGCGGGCGACCGCGGAGAGCACCAACGCCGGCCGCCCTAGGATTGCGGTATGGCAACCCGGATCGATCGCCTCAGGGGGCTCGCCCGAGCCACCGCATGGTGGACGGTGCCGCAGCTGGTCGTGGCCGTCGGGGTCGGAATCGTCCTGGGGGCGTTGCCATTCCTGCTGGGCTATGCGGTAGCGAACTCGCTCGGCCTGTGGGCCTACCTCGACCGGCTCCCGCTCGACCGGCAGCGCCGCCGTCGCTGGCTACAGGCGCTGGCCATCGGGCTGATACCGGTCGGCTTCGGGGCCGTGCTCGCCATCGGCAGTGTTCGCTCGCCGAGTGAAGCAAGCAGCAGCGGGTCGGAGGACCCGTCGATTCGCCGAGCCACCGCAGGCACCCTCAACAAATGGAACCAGCCCGGCACCCCCTGAGGCGTCCCCGACCCGGACCGCCACCGTGTCAGCCGATGACCACCTTGGCGGCATCGAAGGCGATGCGGTCCCGGAGCTCCTCGGCGATGTCGAGGGTGTCGACGTAGGACCACGCCGCTTCGCT
Source organism: Actinomycetota bacterium (assembly GCA_039029715.1). Taxonomy (GTDB): domain Bacteria; phylum Actinomycetota; class Acidimicrobiia; order Acidimicrobiales; family SZUA-35; genus JAHELU01. The sequence goes on from JBCCFN010000181.1 coordinate 6,266, forward strand.
GATGCGTTGCCCGTCGACGACCAGGTCGAAGTACTCGGTGTCGCCCTTCAGCGGACAATGGGTGGTCTTGTCGATCCGTACGAGGGCGTCCATGTCCACCCCGGCCCGGGGGAAGTAGGTGACGTGGTCGTAGAGGTCCCGGCCGACCTCCTTGACCACGACCGCAGCCTCGGACCGGGCGATGACGGCGTCGCCGACGCTGGCGGTCCGCTCGATCCCGGCGGGCACGACCCGCATGAAGTGGCGCGGTTCGGCCGGGTTGTGGATGGCCCCCTGGACGAGGGTGACGTCTGCTGGCGTGGTCATGAGATCCTGCTTTCCTGGTTGGCGAGGCGGTCGATGACCGCCAGTGCGGCATCCTGCCGCTCGGTGACGAGTAGATGAGGCGCGGCCGACTGCACCAGCGGGCCGGTCATTCGCTTCGGCCGGGACGTATAGGTACGGCCGTTCACGAACGGACCGCCGTTGCCGTGGAGGACGTCGATGTAGCGAGCGGCGCCCTGCTCGACCGGCTGGTCCATGCCGACGAACCGACCGACCGCCCGCATCACCCCGAGCATCAGCTTGAACGAGCCGGACACGTGCCGGGCGGCGTTGGTCCCGAGGTTCGCCCCGGGCGACACGGTGTAGAACCGCACCGAGCCAGGATGGCGGCGGGCCATGGCGGCCGACCACCAGGCCGAGAACGCCTTGGTCGAGGCGTACTGCCGGTTGCCGTCGTAGGCCGGACCGCCTTCGGCCCTGGCGAAGTTCGCCATCGCTTCCTCCGGGGTCGAACCGAAGTCGGACGGCTCACCCCGAACGAAATCGTAGACCCCCATGCCCATGGCCTTCGGCAGGTCGTCGTTGGCCGCCTCGGAGCCGACCAGGATGACGACGCCATCGTCGTTGATCAGACCTGCCCCGAGGAGTGCGGTGGCGATGATGTGATGGCCGACCAGGGATGAGGCGAACGACATCTCGATGCCGTCGGTGGTTCGGTCCAGTACGTCCGGCACCATCCCGGCGTTGAGGAGCACCGAGTCGAACCTGGCGTTGCGAGCGACCAGCTCATCCGCCGCAGCCTGCGACGAGGCGATCTCGGCCACGTCGACGACCAGGGTGTCGAACGGGTCGACCCCGGTCAGGTCGACCAGTTCGGCCCGGGCCGCATCGGCCTTCTCCTGGGTCCGGCAGGCAAGCACGATCGAGGCGTAGCCCAGGTCCGCCAGCTGGCGGGCGGCCTCGAAACCGAGGCCGGAGTTGGCCCCGGTCACCAGGGCGGTGCGTTGGTCATGGGCGGATGCGGTCATGTCATGGGCTCCTCTGCTCCGGGTTCCGGGCTTTCCGGACCGGTCGGTCCACAACGACGATAGCACCGGCCTCGGGATTTCGGACCAAAAGGTCCAAAAATCTCCCGTACACCGCTACCATGAGGACCATGGCCGGAACCGACACCACTGCCCAGGTCGGCAGACCACGGGAGTTCGACCACGAGGCCGTGCTCGATACCGTCGTCGATCTGTTCTGGGACCGTGGGTTCGGCGCCACCTCGATGGGCGACATCGTGGCCAGGACCGGGCTCAGCAAGTCCAGTCTCTACGGCGCGTTCGGCTCCAAGGATGCGCTGTTCGAGACGGCGCTCGACCGCTACCTCGCCGATCACCGGCGGACGATCGATGAGATCCTGACCAACGGATCCAAGGGCCTCGACGACATCGACGTCTTCTTCTCGGGCGTGGAGGAGCAGGCCGGACTGACCGAACGTCGGGGTTGCCTGGCGGTGAACACCGCCACCGAGCGCCGAACCACGGAACCGGCGCTGGTCCAGATGAGCGCCCGCCACCGCGACGCCATGCGGGACGGTTTCACCGCAGCGCTGACCCGGGCCGTCGACCTGGGGGTGGTCGACGCCGACCAGATCGACGATCTATCGAACCTCCTGGTGACGACGGCCCTCGGCCTGGCGGTCATGATCGGCGGCGGCGCCCCAACCGACGAGGTCCTGGCCCACCTCGCATCGGCCCGGGCCTCGCTGCGGTCGGGTCGAGGGTCGGCCGAGTAGCGGGTTCGGCCTCAACTCCCCGCGCCTGCCACGCCGACGGCCCCTCCGACGCCGCCCTGAGAACTCAGCCGGTTGGTGAGCTGCGGAGGATCTTCTCCATCGGCCGGCCCTTCGCCAGCTCGTCGATCAGCTTGTCGAGGTAGCGCAACTCTCGCATGATCGGATCCTCCACCTCCTCGACCCGGACCCCGCAGACCACCCCGGTGATCAGCGACCGGTCCGGGTTGAGCGCCGGCGCCTCGATGACGAACCGCTCCAGCGTGGTCTCCTTCCGAACGTGGGCCATCAGCTGCCGCTGGGTGTAACCGGTGAGCCAGCGGATGACCTTGTCGACCTCTCGCTTGTTCCGGCCCTTCTTCTCCGCCTTTGCGACATACAGCGGGTACACCAACCCGAAGCTCATGTCGTACAGACGCCGAAGTGCCTTCGGGACGATGGTCGTTTCGGTGTCTGCGGACATGGCCCACTCCTCGCTGGTCGCCGTTTGGCCCAAGCTAGCCGATCGGTGATCGACGAGCGGCTGGGGCCTGCCCCGGTTCAGCCGGCCGGCATCGACCGCAGGGCAGTAGGGTTCGGAGATGGCTGCAGCAGGAGGTGGGGGAAAGTACGTCCCCCTGACCTATGTGCGGGAACAACTCCTCCAGGCGGCGAGTGAGCTGCTCCAGGACGGCCCGATCACCCCGCCCCACCCGGTGTCGTTCGGCGAGGCGATCAAGCGGGCCGGCGTGCCACGATCGTCGGCGTATCGGGCCTTCGACATTGACGGGGTCGAGCCTCAGGACGCCTTCACCCATGCGCTGATCCGCCGGGTGAGCGGGCCGGCGATCTCGGGCGACGACCAGGAGCGGGACCGCGGCCTCGACATGCTGCTCGAGTTGGACGAGGCGGGCCCGGCCGAGTTGGCGTTAGCGTTCCAGGAGTACGCCCGGCTCGCCGGTGCGGACTTCGGCGAGGCCATGGGCACCTCGGCCGGGGCCCGGCTCTACACGATGGCGCTGCTGAGCGAGCAGACCCCGGAGCTGGAGAAGACGGTGCGGGCCGTCGAGGCAGATCTCGGCGACGACCCCCTCGACGGTCTCGATGTCCGACCGATGCTGCTGCGATGCGGACTCCGGATCACCCCGGCCATCGGCGACTGGGCCGCGGCCCGCACCGTGCTGTCGGTCGGCCTGGCATCGTGTATGCAACCGGCGATGGCGGCCGAGAGTGACGCGGTGGAGCTGCCGACCGGCCCCGATGGTGAGCTGCAACCATGGACGCTCGGCGGGCTGCTGCTGATGGGGTTCGCCCTGATGGCGCTCGAACCCGATCCGGCGGCCGAGGTCTCGGCCGATCTGTCGGTTCTCAGGTTCCCGAACCGCCCCGAGTGATCCAGGTTTCCTTTCACCGAAATTGGGACTAGTGTCCAAACCAATTGGGACACCCGTCCCAACGGTGCCAGGTTGCGTTTCCTGGCGACGAAAGGAACGACATGACCAAGCTGACCGCATCGGCGCTCTTCGCCATGGCCTTGCTCCTCGGGGCCTGCAGTGGTGGAGTGTCGAACGAGGCGACCTTGCTGTGCAGCGACCCGGACAGCACAGACAACCTGGACACCGACGACGACGGCTTCACCCCGTGCGAAGGCGACTGCGACGACGCCGATCCGGACGCCTACCCGGGCGGGGTCGAGGAGAGCGACAACGACGGCTACGACCAGGACTGCTCCACCTGGACCTTCATCAGGGAGTGAGCAGGCGCTGCGGATAGCCGGATAGCCGGGTGGTCGAGCGCCGTCGATCGCCGACCGATCAGCTGACGATCAGCCCTCGATCGATGCCAGGATCAGGTCGGCGATCATGGCGCCGATCACCCGGCTCCCCTCCTCGTTCGGGTGGATGTCGTCCGCCCACAACGTCGGGGTGTCTGGACCAGACACCGTGCTGGCGTCTGCGAGGACGACGTTTGCTCGCTCGGCGGCGAAGGCGGTGTAGCGGTCCATCAGGGTCCAGATCTCGGGGCAGAACTGCGTTTCGGGGATGGCGGCGCTGTAGTGGTAGAGCAGCACGACCGCGTCCGCCGGCATGCGGTCGACCAGGTCGACCATCGCCCCAGACTCGAGGTCTGATGACATCAGGACATCGGGCGACCTGCAGGAACCCTGCAGGTCGCCGAGGTCGTTCCCGCCCCCGGAGACCAGGACGTGGGTCCAATCCCCGTCTACGTACCTCGACGGGATCTGGTTGTCCCCCTGGGCACCGCAGATGATCAGGCACGTCCCCCCGATCGCCCGGTTGACCACCACCGCCGGGACGCCGTTCGACTCGAGCGCCGCCCCGATCTGTTGCGGTGTCGACCGCTCGTCGCTGAAATCGAGCACCGAGTCACCGGGCCCTAGAACACCATGGTCATGCTGCTCACCAGCGCCCCACATTCAGCAACTGACATGCTCCCAGCATCATCCTTCTCTTGGCCCCTCCCTGGAGCCTCTAAT
>JBCCFN010000182.1:0-10780 GCA_039029715.1 Actinomycetota bacterium
AACGACCGTGGCGGCAGACCAGACCACCACCGAGACCCCACCGCCGCCGACCGACCCGCCGACGACGACCACGACCGCGCCTACCACGACCACCACCGAGCCGCCACCAGACACCACCAGCTCCGGGAGCTGACGTCCGTGGCGGTCGAGACCCACCGGTTCCCGGTGATGGGGACCACGGCCGAGGTCACCGTCGTCGACGGACACGATCGGGCGCTGGCCGCCGCTGAGGTCCGGCTGCAGGAACTCGAGCGCCTGTGGAGCCGCTTCCTCGACGGATCGGAACTGGCAGCCATCAACCGGGCCGCCGGTCGCCCCACCGTGGTCTCGGCCGAGACCTACCGGCTGATCGACCAGGCGGTCGATGCCTGGCGACGGACCGGAGGCCGGTTCGACCCGACCCTCGGGACGACCATGGAGCGGGCCGGTTACGACCGCTCACTGACCGACCTCGACCCGACCATGCCACGAGCTGGCACGGCAGACCTCCCGGCACCGACGCCGGTCGACGTGGTGCTCCACCCCTATGCGTCAGCGGTCGAGCTGCCGCCCGACGTGCGACTCGACCTCGGCGGCATCGCAAAGGGTGCCGCCGCAGACCTGGTCGCCACCGAGCTGCTCGACCTCGACGTCGCCGGCTGTTGCGTCAATATCGGCGGGGACCTCCGAGTGACCGGAACCCCGCCTCGGTCGAGCGGCTGGCGGATCGACCTCGAGCACCCGGGCGCAGCCGGGCCGCCGATCACCGTCGCGCTCCAGCGCGGGGCGGTCTGCACCTCGACCTCCGCCTTGCGCCGCTGGCAGGGTGCCCACGGTCCGCAACATCACCTGCGAGACCCCGTGACCGGCGGCCCGCTGGAACGGGGCCTCGTCACCGCAACCGTCATCGGTGCAACCGCAACCCAGGCCGAAGTCCTGACCAAGGTGGCGCTCAGCGCCGATGCCGGGGAGGCGGCGTCGCTGCTCGCGCCGACCGGAGCCACCGGTCTGCTCGTCGACCGGCAGGGCCGACTTCATCGACTGCCAGGCCTCGATCGGTTCCGGGTCGCCGAACCGGTCCCGACCGGTCAGGGGCGCGCCGATGTCTGACCAGTTCTTCTGGTACGTGACCCGATCGTCGGCCCTCGTGTCCTGGCTTGGGGCGGCCCTGGCCATCCTGACCGGTCTCATCACGTCCTCCCGGCTCCTCGGACGTCGACCGACGATCCCGTGGCTGGTTGACCTGCATCGGGGGTTCGCCGGCCTGTCGGTCGTGTTCCTCGGCATTCACCTCCTGAGCCTCTACCTCGACGGCTTCGTCCAGTTCGGTCTGGCCGAGCTCTTCGTCCCCTGGGTCGCCACCGTGCCCGGGCTCTCCCGGGCGTCGATCGCCTATGGCGTCATCGCGTTCTGGCTGATCGTGGTGGTCCAGGCATCCTCGCTGGTCCGGGACCGGCTGCCGGCGGAGGTGTGGCGGACCCTGCACCTGCTGTCGTTCGGCTCGTTGGGATTCGGCTCGCTCCATGCGATCCAGACCGGGTCGGACATCGACAACCCGATCGTGATCGCCATCGCCGCGTCGACCATGACCGCCATCGCGCTGGCCGCTGCGGTGCGGGTCATCCGACTGCGGACCGGGCGGACGCGGCAAGTGGCCCCGCAGCCGGCGGCCCCCCGACCGGCGGCCCCTCGACCGGTGGCCGCCCCGGCCGCTCCCCGGCCGGCCCCTCGCCCGGCGCCGCCCCGGCCGATGCATCGCCAACAGCGCTGAGCGCTGATCAGCCCCAGGCGATCCGGAATCTGGCCGTCCTGGTCGTACCGGCGGCCAACACCTCCGGGTCGCGGTTGAACACATCCGGGGCTGACGTCTGCGGCTCGACGCAGAGGGCGTTGGCCGGTTCGGTGAAGACGACCCAGTGGTCGCAGTCCGAGGTCAGGGTCAGCTCGATCAACCCCGGCCAGGTGATCCGTGGCGGCTCGGCGAGCTCGGTGAAACAGTTGTCCCACGGACCCTCGGGGGTGGCGATGAGCCGACCGGTCGGAATGGCGACATCGTCGATCTCGTACATCGCGGCCGGCCCGAACCGTAGCTCGGCGCCGACCGGTTCGCCCGCCGCCCCGGTCAACTCGCGGCGGAACCAGGGATGCCAACCGAGCTGGATCGGCATGTCGACCGCAGCGGTGGCGGCCATGGTCATCGTCAGGCCGGCATCATCGAGCTCGAAGCGCTGGGTCACGGTGGCCGGGAACGGCCAGGGGGCCCCGAGATCGAGCGACAGGGTCTGGTGGTCGACGATCCGCCACGCCGACGTGTAGCCGAACCCGTGGATGGCGTGGGGGGCCAGGTTGATCGGCAACTCGATCAGCTCGCCCCCGAACCGGAACCGGCCGGCGGCGAGGCGCCCGGCGAAGGGAACCATGGGATAGGAACCCCATTGCATGGCGCCCTGGGCGGCCTCTACAACCAGGAGTTGATGGCCATCCACCATAAGCCCGGCCAGGCGACCGCCACGGTCGGCGTCCACCGTCACCGATGCCGACCTCGAGGTGAGCGAGAGATGGGCCATACTCGTGATGCTCCAGGTGCTGATTCGGTCGGCGGGGACCGCCGCTGGCGGGCCGCAACGGCGCAAGTGAGCATACAAACCGATGGGGGATCGACCGATGAGTGAACCGATCGAGCCGACGACGGCCGAGCAGGAGACGGATACTTCGACCGCACCGTCGTCACCGGCACCGCCGCCCCCACCTCCACCACCGTTCGTTCCGGTCGGCCACCAGCGGGCGGTCGAGCTGCCGCCCCGGGAGCCGACGGTGATCGAGCCGGCCTGGATCGTCGCCGCCCTCGTCGCCGGCTTGGTGGCAGACATCGCCCTCCGGCGGGTGCCGTGGAACAACGTCGCCGGGGCGACCCTGATCGTCACCCTTGCCGGCGGGCTGTTCTTCTCCGGCTACATCCGGACGACGACCGCCCGGATGCTGCTGTTCGGCAGTGTGTTCTTCGGGATCTTCCTGGCGATCCGGACCGAGCCTCGACTGACCACCATCAACGTCATCGCCGCAATGGGGCTGCTCGTGCTCGGTGCCGTCCATGGTCAGGGACGCCCGTTCTGGGACCTCCGCCCACTGCGGTTGCTCACCGACGGCGGGCTGGTGTTCATGGAGGCGGTGATCGGCCTGGTCGAGGTACCGGCCGAGGTATCGGCCCGGATCCGGGTGATCCGGGAGCGGGCCGAGAGCACCGGCAACGGGACACCGATCGCCATCCTCCGTGGCCTTGCCATCGCCGTGCCCCTGGTCCTCGTCCTCGGGCTCCTGCTGGCCTCCGCAGATGCGGTCTTCCAGTCGTTCTTCACCGGGTTCGGCAACCTCGACCTCGGCATCGCCCTCGGCCACGTCATCCTGTTCGGAGTCGGGGCCTACGGCCTGATGGTGCTGCTTCGCCTTGCCCACACCCAGGGCGGGACCGATCCGATCCAACGGGCCCTCTCGCTCGGCCACATCGAGGTCGGTGTGGTGCTCGGAGCGGTCAACGTGCTGTTCGCCGCCTTCGCCGTTGCCCAGTTGCTCACCGTCGTCGGCGGGGCCGAGGACGCGCTGGAGCGGGCCGGGGTCGACCCGAAGCAGTTCGCAAGGCAGGGCTTCTTCCAGCTCCTCTGGGTGGCGGCGATCACCCTGGTCCTGCTGATGATCCTGCGGGCCGCTACGGCCGAGAACTCGACCGCCCGATCGGTCAATCGGGTCCTGTCCCTGCTCACCGTGGCCCTCACCATGGTCATCGTCACCGTGGCCTTCACCCGCATCGGCTTCTACATCGACGACAACGGGATGACGCCGTTGCGGCTCTACAGCGCCATCTTCACCCTCTGGGTCGGGATGGCCTTCGTGGTCACCGCGGTCCGAATCTGGGGCATCCGCTCCCGCCAGGCCTGGCTCCTGCCGGTCTTGCTGCTCAGCGGCTTGGGCACCCTGGCGGTCATCAACGTGGCAAACCCGGAGCGGGTGATCGCCATGGACAACGTCGCCCGGGACCACGACCCGCTGTACTGGCACGTCCTGGAGGGACAGTTCAGCGGCGACGGGCAGGCGGTGCTGGCCGAGGAGATCGACCGGCTGAACCCCGATCTCGCCGTCCAGGTCACCGAGGCGCTCTGTGACGACTACCAACGAAGCCAGTACCGGTCCGGCTGGTTGGACTTCAACCTCGGCAAATGGCGAGCCGAGCAGGCCGTCCCCGAACTCTGCGACGGCTGAGCGCCGCTGCGAGCCTCAGGCTCGACTGGCCGAGACGGCGAACAACGGGTCGCCCGGCCGGTCCGGGGGACCGGAGCCGCTGACCTGAGGTTCCCCCCAGGGTCCCGACCGTTGGAAGTACTCCATCACCAGCCCGATGTGGAACCGGTCATCGGTCTGGGCCCAGCCCTGGATGACCTTGGTCGGAAAGCAGCGGTTCGAGAACGTGACGCAGAAGATCCCGCCGGGAACCAGGACCCTGGCAACCTCGTCGAAGACCTCGAGCGGGCGGGTCAGATAGTCGACAGAGACGCAGCAGGTCGCGCCGTCGAAGCTCGCATCGGGGAACGGCAGCGCCTGGTGGCGGTTCAGGTCTGCGACCACCCCGCCGATCGCCTGCCGGTTGGCCGCCAGCTCCTCCCGGTTCCGGCCGAGGACGGTCAGGGCGGTCGGCGGCTCGGGGAAGTGGGAGATCCACGAGCCCATCAGGTCGAGGATCCGACCCGACAGTCCCAGGCGGCGATACTCCTCACCGACTGCGGCGATGGCATGGTCATCGATGTGGGTCACCATCCGGGTTGGCTGGTAGAAGTGCCCGTCGTCGGACTCATCGGCCCGGGAGAAGAAGCCGTCCGGAAAGTCGGCGTAGCGGCGGGTCACGGTTCGACGATAGCGAGTTCCCCGTCGGCGTAGCGGCGGCGGAGGACCTTCTTGTCGAACTTGCCGACCGAGGTCTTCGGGACCTCGTCGATGACGGTCCAGCGCTCCGGCAGCCACCACTTGGCCACCCGGTCGGCGAGGTAGGCCCGGAGGGCCGACAGGTCGGCCTCGGCGCCGTCGGCCGGGACCACGCAGGCCAGCGGCCGCTCGTCCCACCGGTCGTCCGGGATGCCGACCACGGCCGCCTCAAGCACATCCGGGTGACCCATCAGGGTGTTTTCCAGGTCGACACTGGAAATCCACTCGCCACCGGACTTGATGACGTCCTTCGCCCGGTCCGAGATCTGGATGAACCCGTTCGGCTCCATCGAACCGACGTCGCCGGTCCGGAGCCAGCCATCGTGGAACTTCTCGTCAGTCTGGTCCAGGTAGTACGAGCCGGTGATCCACGGACCCCGGATCTCGATCTCGCCCTGGGCCTCGCCGTCCCACGGCAGCTCCTCGCCGTCGTCACCGCAGATCCGCATCTCGACCCCCGGCACCGGTCGACCGGTCCGCTCCCGCCAGGCCATGGCGTCTGCCGGGTCGCTGCCCTTCGGGACGCTGGCCACCGCGGCCAGGGGACTGGTCTCGGTCATGCCCCAGGCCTGGACCACCGTGACCCCGAACGTCTGGTCATAGCCCTCGATCAGGCTCCGGGGGACCGCAGACCCGCCGCAGATAATCTGGCGGAGGGAGCTCAGATCGGCGTCCGACCGGTTGTGGAGGATGTCGTTGAGGACCGTGGGTACCGCCCCGGAGTAGGTCGGGCGGGTCGATTCGATGATCTCGACCAGCGGCCCGGCCTGGAGGAACTGCTGCGGCATGATCAGGTCGGCCCCGACCGACCACCCGGCGTACGGCATACCCCAGGCGTTGGCATGGAACATGGGCACGATCAGTAGCAACCGGTCGTACTGGGAGAAGGCCATCGCCTGGGCCGAGGCGATCCCGAGCGAATGGAGGTAGGTCGACCGGTGTGAGTAGGCCACGCCCTTCGGGTTGCCGGTGGTCCCGCTGGTGTAACACATGGCGGCCGCAGCTCGTTCGTCCAGGACCGGATAGGCGAAGCCCGGCTCCTCGGCCGCCACCAGCTCCTCGTAGTCGTGGGTGTCGCCGAGCAGGTCTCGATCACCGGGACCGACCACGATGATGTGCTCGACCGTTCGCAGCTCGTGGCGGACCTTGGCCAGCAGCGGGATCAACGAGCCGTCGACGATGATGACCTTGTCCTCTGCGTGGTTGATGACGTAGGACAGCTGCTCGGGGAACAGGCGGATGTTGAGGGTGTGGAGCACCGCCCCCATGCACGGAATGGCCAGGTAGGCCTCCATGTGATGCTGGTTGTTCCAGCAGAACGTGCCGACCCGGTCACCGGCCGCCACGCCAAGCCGCGCCAGCGCAGCGGCCAGTCGATCGGCTCGATCCCCGACCTCGGCAAAGCTGGCCCGCCGGGGACCGCCATCGGTCCAGGTGATCACCTCGGAGTCGGCATGGATCCGACGGCCGTGGTTGAACAGCGCCGAGATGTTCAGCGGAACGTCCTGCATGGTGCTCTGGATCATCGGACCATGGTGGCTCAGGCCGTTCCGGGCGCTCAAGACGGCGGTGTCGAGCTGGAATCGAGCTGGCGTCGAACTTGACTCGAGCTGGTTCTGCAGGGTCCCCGCAGGTGTTTCTACGCCACGAATCGTCGCTTGGATGCGGCCGGCGAGAACTCTCCAACTTCTTTTCTGGAACGCATCCGAGACCTCCGGGCCATGCGTAGGAGCGAGGAAAGCAACACGGTCGGTCAAGCAGCCGGCCCCATCTGCCCGAAAGGCGAACCAACATCATGCGTACCCCAGTCCCCTCACGAACCCGGTTCTCGCTCCGGCTCCTCGTGGCCACCGCCGTCGCTGCCCTCCTCGTACCGTTCCTGGCCCTGAGCCCGGCGTCGGCCGATGACGGCGTCCGGATCCATCTGATCCACGGCATCCCCGGCGTCGACGTCGACGTCGAGGCCGGCGGCGCCAACGTCTTCGAGGGCTTCTCCTTCGGCGACACCCAGGACCTCTCGGCTCTCGCCGGTGCCACCCTGGAGGGTGTGAAGGTCAAGGTTGCCGGGACCGACACGGTCGCCATCGACGGTGGCGACATCACGCTGCCCGCCGAGGGCAACTTCACCGTCATCGCCCACCTCGACGCCGAGGGCACCCCGACCCTGGGTGTGTTCGAGAACGATGCAACCAACACTGCAGCCGGCGAGGGTCGCCTCACCGTGCGCCACACCGCCGCCGCCCCGGCGGTCGACGTGCTGGCCGCTGACGCCGTGGCGTTCGCAAACGTGACCAACGGCAACGGTGGTTCGCTGGACCTGGCCGCGGGCACCATCTCGGCCTCCGTCGTCCCCACCGGTGAGACCGAGCCGGTCGTGATCGGCCCGGCCGACCTGACCGTCGTCGAGGGTGAGCACCTGCTCGTCTACGCCGTCGGCTCGCTCGAGGACGGCACCCTGAACGTGCTGACCGAGACCATCACCGGCCTCCATACCGCGCCGGCCGAGGTCAACACCGGCAACAGCCTGCCGGCCGCCAACGGCCTGAACGCCACCGCTGTTGCTCTGCTCGGCGCTCTGGTGCTTGCCAGCGCCGGCGGCGTCGCCGTCGCCACCCGGCGGGTTCGGGCCTGATCCGGTCCTGACCGGAACCAACAGGTACCCCGCATGACCACCGTTCCCACCGCAGGTCGCCTCGCTCGATCGGCAGCGCTTCTCCTGATGCTGCTGCTGATCGGGGCGGCCTGCGGGTCGGCGGGTTCGAACGGTCCGACCGACGAACCGGCAGCGGCCCAGGATCCGATCCAGGCCGCTCCCACCTCCCAGAACGACGACGCCTCCGACGACACCGGCGTGGCGTCGACCCCGGTCCTCCCGGTCGATGTGAACGGCGAGCTCGATCTCGCTGCAGCCATCACCGAGCTGCCCCCGGCCCGGACCGGCCTCCCATACCTCGCCCCGCCCGGCCCCCAGCCGATCGGCCTGACCATCGGCTCGCTCGACATCGACACCGCCGAGGTGATCGACGTCGGGGTCGAGGACAACGGCGACATGGAGATTCCCCCGGCCGACAAGGTCGGCTGGTATCGCTTCGGCACCTCGCCCGGCGAACCGGAGGGCTCGGCCGTCCTGGCCGCCCACATCGCCTTCGACGGCGAGGACGGCGTGTTCATCGACCTCGACGACATCGAGCTCGGCTCGCTGATCACGGTCAGCTACGACGACGGCTCGACCGCAGAGTTCATCGCAACCGCCAAGGAGCAGTACGACAAGGACGAGCTGCCGAAGGACTCCATCTTCGCTAGGGATGGCGAGCCGCAACTGGTGTTGATCACCTGCGGCGGCGACTTCAACCGCTCGCTCCGGTCCTATGAGGACAACGTCGTCGTCTTCGCCACCCCGATCGAGCGGACCTGACTCCATACTGGTCCAGAACCAACCGCATAGGATCGGTCCGTGGAACTCTGGACCGGCAATCCGACCGATCGTGACCTCGAGCCCGCAGCCCGGCTGCGGGCTCAGGCGTTCCAGGTCGATCCCGGCCCGGTCGACCCGGACCGCCCACTCCCGTCGAACGACCGACTCCACGTCGCTCGTCTGGGCGACCGCATCGTCGGGACCTTGACCGTGTGGCCGTTCGGCCAGTGGTTCGGCGGACGGTCGGTCCCGATGGGGGGCGTGGCCGGGGTTGCCGTCGCCCCGGAGGCCAGGGGCCGAGGGGTTGCCAGGCGGCTGTTGACCGACGCCCTGGCCGCCATGCGGAACCGCGGCGAGGTGATCTCGACCCTCTACCCGACCACCTCGACGCTCTACCGCTCGGTCGGCTACGAGTTCGCAGGGCGACGGGAGCTCGGCGCGGTCGACCTCGGGGTGTTGTCCTCGGTCGGTCGAGGGGTCCCGGGCGCAGACGAACTCACCGTCGAGACCGTTGACGGTGTCGACGGTGCGTCGTTCGACCAACTCCGGGCCTGCTACGACGCCCGAGCCGCCACCACCGCCGGTTGGCTGGACAAGGGCGATCTGTTCTGGCGGCGGATCCGCCACGAGTTCGACCCGTCCAGACGAAACGAGTTCGCCTACCTGATCCGGGATCGACAGGGCCGGGTCCGGGGTGCGCTGCTCGTCCGGCACCGACGGGGCGACGGCGGCCACCGCTACGGCCTCGACATCCGCGGCCCCTACGCCGACGGCCCGGCGGCGATGGCCGCCGGGTTTCGATTGATCGGGGCGATGTCGACCATGGCCGATCGGGCCAGCTTCGACCTCCCGCCGGAGGAACTGGCCCTCCACCTCCCGGGGGCGATACTCGATCCGCGGGACTCGTGGCTGTGGATGGTCCGCCTGGTCGACGTCGGTGGCGCACTGAGGGCTCGGGGCTATCGCCGAGCCGTCACCGCCTCGGTCACCCTCCAGGTCACAGACACCATCGCCCCGTGGAATCAGGGCCGCTGGTCCCTGACCGTGACGGGTGGCGCGGCCACGGCCACCAGGCTTGACGACGACGGTGGCGCTGCGGTCGGGCCGGGTCCCTCCGCAGACGTCACCATCGACGTCACGGCGCTGGCCGCCCTCTACACCGGTTTCGTCGGCCCGGAGGATCTCGCTGCCGCCGGTCGGCTCACCGCCACCGATCGGGATGCGCTCGACCACCTGGGGGCGATCTTCGCCGGCCCGCCACCCCGGCTGACCGACTTCTTCTGACGGTCAGACCCGGGGCCGCCTGCGAGCTTCGGCCACGCCGTAGAACGCAACGGCGGCCGCAGAGCCGACGTTGATCGAGTCGACCTCGCCAGACATCGGGATGGCGACCCGGCGGTCGCACGCCGCCATCGTGGCCTCGGTCAGTCCCGGCCCCTCGGCCCCCAGCAGCAACGCGACCCGGTCGTCCGGCCCGATCGTCAGATCCCACAGCGGCACGGCGTCCCGGGCCGGTGTCAGGGCCAGCAGCTCGAACCCGGCCTCCCGCAACGGGGCCAATCCGTCCGGGAACGGCTGCAAGCGATGGTACGGCGTACCGAACGCCTCGCCCATCGACACCCGACCGCACCGTCGATAGAGCGGATCGCAGCAGGTCTGGTCGAGCAGGTAGGCGTCGACACCGAGCGCAACCGCACCACGGAGGATCACCCCGAGGTTCGTCGGGTTGTTGAGGCCCTCGAGGACGGCAACCGTGCGGGCACCGGCCACCGTGTCGTCGAACGAGGGGAGGGGTCGGCGCTCGAAGCAGGCCAGCATGCCGCGGTGGAGGTGGTAGCCGGTGATCCGCTGCAGCACCTCCGGGCTGGCGTCGTACACCGGGGTAGCGTCGTCGATTACGTCCGGCATCGGCTTTGTCCGCTTGCCGTCGACGAGGACGCAACGCAACCGGTACCCGGCTCGCAGCGCCCGTTCGACCACGATGTCTCCCTCGGCGACGAACACCCCGTCCATGTCGCCGCCCGGCCGCTCCCGGCGGCGCCGGAGCACGTGGTCCCGGAGTCCCTGGAACACGGCGATCCGGGGATCGTCTGGGTCGGTGACCGGGATGCGCACGAGGTGGTCGATCGGGCGGACGGCGGGTGGCCGACCGGTAACTAGCGGGGGTACGGCTCGACGTCTGGGCCGACCAGTTCGCTGAACAGCCGGAGGACCTCACCGTCTTCGGCGTGGCGGCCGGTCTCTCCCTTGCTGTAGATGACGTTGCCGTCGACCGTCACGTCGAAGATCCCCTTGGACCCGGTGATCAGGCGAAGGTCCTCGATGACGTGCTGATAGGTGGCGCGTGAAGCGACCGATGCTATGGTGCAGGAGGCAGAGGCCATCATGAGCGGCTTGAAGACGGCCGAACAGGCC
>JBCCFN010000183.1:0-10679 GCA_039029715.1 Actinomycetota bacterium
CGTGACCCCCGGCGAGGAGCTGTGGGTCAAGATCATCGACATCGACCTCCAGCGGCGCCGGATCAGCTTGTCGATCAAGCAGGCGGCAGAGGGTGGCGTCGTTGCTCAGGAGTACCAGGAGCACTTCGGCGAGCACGCCTTCGACGACGAGGGCAACTACATCGGCCCGACCGAGGTCGATCCTGCCACCGAGGCGGCCTGGGCCGAGTACTACGAGGAACTCGAGGGCGGCGGTACCGCCGAGGCCCCGAGCGGTGAGGCACCGGCCGAGCCCCCGGTGGCCGAGGAGCCGGCAGCGGAGTAGTCGGGTACCGGCAGAAGCGGCCGGACTCCAGTCGAACAACCCGAAGGCCACCGGTCACGACCGGTGGCCTTCGGCGTTTTCCGGTCGTGGACCTCCGATCTGGGCGGAGGTTTTTCTAATTGCGACAGGCCAGCAGCCGACAACAACGGTAAGTACGAGTGCGCAGCATCGGCTGCACCCTGACCCAGGAGAGTGTCGTGAACTCGCGACGGACGGTGATTCTTATTGTTGCAGTGGTGGTGGCCGCGGTCGCCGCTGTCGGCATCCTCAACTACATCGAGCGGGCCGAGACCTCTGCCGAAGAGGCTGCAGCGCTGGTCGATGTCTGGGTGGTCAAGCAGCCGATCCCCAAGGGCACCCCGATCGAGGTGGCCATCGAGACCCAGCTGATCGGGATCGAGGAGACGGCCCAGGAGCTGCGCCCACCGACTGCGGTGGTCGACCCGGCGGTCGAATTGGCCGGTCTGGTCGCCATGACCGATCTGCCGATCGATTGGCCGATCGTCACCGGCTCGTTCGTCTCGCCGAAGATCGTCGACACCGGCATCACCGACCGGCTCGAGGAGCGGGGCCTCGTGACCGTGACCTTCAACGTCGATCAGGCCCGAGGCGCCGCCTACCTGATCGAGCCCGGCGACTTCGTCAACGTCATGGTCGAGCGGGAATGGTCGACGCCGTTCTTCGAAGACGATCCGCCCATCGATCCGACTCCCCAGGCCCTGACCGAGTTGGCCGAGGAGCTCGAGGAGCACGATTCGGTTCGCCCGATCCTGACCGACCTCTATCCGATCGAGTCCCGGGTCGTCTATCAGAAGGCAGAGGTCCTGGCCATTGGTGACAGCCTGGTGCCGGACATCGGCCAGACCCGGGCCGAGGGTGAAGTCGAGCAGCCGGTGGCCAACCAGAGCCTGGTGACCCTGGCGGTGCCGCCGGAAGCGGTCCAGGTCATCCTCAACGTTGGCCGCGAGAACATCTACCTCTCGCTGGTGCCGGACGACTACGAGCCCCGGCCACTGCTGCCGCTCGACCCGACCGTTCAGGTCCTGCCCGGCGAGAGCACCGACCGGCTCACCCCCTACGAGGGCTACGACGTGGTCGACCCCGGCGCCGACAGCAGTGAGCTGCTGTTCTCGGACGCCGAGGACCGCATCGGGACCACCCCGGGCGGCGGCTCGGACGCCGACCCCGACCGTGACGACACCGAGCCAACCGTCATCGACGGCGGCGGTGATGAGGAAGGTGGCGACCTGTAATGAGCCAGGAGTTCGATTTTCTGAACTTCGAACAGCTCGAGTCCGACACCTCAGCCCCGGCCGAGGCCGCCGCCCCACCACCACCGGAGCACCGCTCCGATCCGGTCCCCGCATCGGGATATCGACTCCGGGGAGGTGCCTCCCTGGCGGTCGTCGATGGTGATCGGGCGGTCAGGGACTACCTGGCCGGGCTGTTCGGCGGCGAGGTCGACAGCGTCGGTGGCCTCCTCGAAATGGAGAGCCGGCTCGGCGGATCCTCCTGGGTCGTCGTGCTCGGGCCCTCCTGCACCGAGCCAGTCGACCTGGAGACCGTTGAGCGATGGGGCAAGACCCATCCCAGCGTGGCCACCATCCTGGTCACGTCCGAGCTCTCGACCCAGCTGCTCCACAAGGCGCTGCGGGCCGGGGTCAAGGACGTGCTCTCCGCTCCGATCGACCAGGCCCAGCTGATGGAGACCATCGACCGGGTGGCGGACGCCCTCCCGCAGCCCGCCCCGTTTCCGGTCGGACCCGAGGCGGACATCGCCGGTGCCGACGACGGCCAGGCGGCGAAGGTCATCAGCGTCTTCTCGACCAAGGGTGGCTCCGGCAAGTCGGTGACCGCCACGAACCTCGGCGTCATCCTGGCCCAGCGGTCGCCTCGGCCGGTGGTGCTGATCGATGGGCACATGCAGTTCGGCGACGTCGCCGTGATGCTCAAGCTCCAGCCGCAGCACACCGCCATCGATGCGCTGGCCCAGCTCGACGATCTGGAGCCATCGATGCTCGAGCGGTTCATGACCGTTCACGAGCCGAGCGGACTCCTGGTGCTTCCGGCCCCCCTGGAGCCGACGTTCGCCGACCAGATCACCGGCGAACAGGTGGCCCGGTTGGTCCAGGCGGTCCAGGGGATCGCCGGTCACGTGATCGTCGATCTCCCGGCGATCTTCAACGAGGTCGTCCTCAACGTGATCGAGGTATCGGACGAGATCATGCTGGTCGCCGGTCTCGACATCCCGAATATCAAGAACGTCAAGATCGGCATCAGCACCCTGCAGCTGCTGAGCGTGCCGAAGGAGCGCCTCCACCTGGTGCTCAATCGGGCCGACTCGAAAGTCAAACTCAACGTGTCCGAGGTCGAGCGGACGTTGGGGGTTTCCGCCGCCGCCCGCATCCCGTCGGACGTCGTCGTGCCGATCTCGGTCAACAAGGGGTCCCCGGTGTTCCTCTCGGCCCCGAAGTCCAATGTGGCTCGGGCCTTCGAGCAGCTGGCGCTGCGATTCCTCGACGGAGAGGAACCGGCCGAAGCGCCGGCGGCCTCCTCCGGTCGACGCAAGTTCTTTGGATGAAACAGGAGTAGGCGATGTCTCTGTACCAGCGTTTGCAGGAGGGTGGCGATGCCGGCCCGTCCGATCTCGGTCGCAACAATGCCCTCGACGAGCTCCGGCACCGGGTCCATGGTTCGCTGATCGAGGAGCTCGGCCCGGTCCTCTACGACAAGCGCCTCTCCGAGGACGAGCTCCGCAAGCGGGTCCATGATGCGCTCCAGACCGCCCTGGCCCAGGAGCGGACCCCGCTGTCCGCCGCCGACCGGACCCAGCTGATCCAGGATGTCTCAGACGACATCCTTGGCTACGGGCCGATCGACAAGCTGCTCCGAGATGAGGACGTCTCGGAGATCATGTGCAATGGGCCGGATCAGATCTTCGCCGAGCGCAGCGGCAAGCTGAACCTGGAGGACGTGACCTTCGCCGACGAAATGCACCTGCGGCGGATCATCGACAAGATTGTGGCCCAGGTCGGCCGTCGGATCGACGAATCGTCCCCGCTGTGTGACGCTCGCCTTCCAGACGGCTCCCGGGTCAACGCCGTCGTCTCGCCCCTTGCGGTCGGTGGCCCGTTCCTGACCATCCGGAAGTTCGCCGCCGACCCGCTACGGATCGACGATCTGATCCGCTTCGGGACCCTGAGTGTCCATGCAGCCCGCTTCCTCCAGGCCTGCATCGTCGGCAAACTGAACGTCCTGGTCGCCGGCGGTACCGGCACCGGTAAGACCACGACCCTCAACGTGTTGTCGTCGTTCATCCCGGACGGCGAGCGGATCGTGACCGTCGAGGACGCCAAGGAGCTCCAGCTCAACCAGGAGCATGTGCTGTCGCTTGAGACCCGGCCGCCGAACATCGAGGGCAAGGGCGAGATCACCATTCGGGATCTGGTCAAGAACAGCCTGCGGATGCGGCCGGACCGCATCGTGGTCGGTGAGTGTCGCGCCGGTGAGGCCCTCGACATGCTCCAGGCCATGAACACCGGTCACGATGGCTCGCTGACCACCCTCCACGCCAACAGTCCCCGGGACTCGCTCAGCCGCCTGGAGACCTTGGTCCTCATGGCCGGCTACGACCTGCCGGTCAAGGCGATCCGGGAACAGATCTCCTCCGCCGTCGACTGCATCGTGCAGCTCCAACGGCTGCGGGATGGCACCCGCCGGATCACCCACATCTCCGAGGTGGTCGGGATGGAGGGCGAGATCATCACCCTCCAGGACATCTTCCTGTTCGACTTCAGCGCCGGCGTGGACTCCCAGGGGCGGTTCCAGGGTCAGCTCAAGCCGACCGGCGTCCGGCCCAAGTTCACCGAGAAGCTGGCGGACAACGGCATCAAGCTCGGACCGGAGATGTTCACCACCCACGTCGTCGGTGATTCGGGGAAGCGAGCTCGCTGATGTCGATCAGACCACGCGCCGTCCTGGCGCTTGCGGCCGCCGTGCTGGCGGTTATCGGCTTCGGGGCCATCGCCGCCGGGGCCCAGGAGTCTCCCGAGGAGCCGCTTGCTCCGGCCTTCGCCGCCGTGACCGGCGTCGACGCCCGTGGCGAGCAGGTCGAGGTGGCGGTCGTCCGTGAGGACTACGACGTGTCGGCCTCCGACGTGTCCGTGGTCGAGAACGGTGCAGCCGTCGACGGCGTGTCCGTGACCTCGGCGGTCGAGGCCGGAACCCCGGTCGAGATCGTCTATGTGATCGACACCGACAACCGGGGGATGGTCGGGGCGACACTCTCGTCTGTCACCAACGGCATCCGGACCGTCGTCGAGGACCTGGCACCCGAGATCGAGGTCGGCCTGGTCACCGCCGGGGTGAACGCCGAGATCGCAACCAGACCGACCGCCAACCGTGACCGGTACATCGAGGAGCTCCAGGCGGTCGCCGCCGAGGAGGGCTCAGCCGTGCTCGACGGTGTCGCCTACGCCGCCGAGACCTTCGACCAGAGCGCAAACGCCGTCCGTACCGTCATCGTGATCACCACCGGCGGCGACACGACATCTGAAGGCTCACTCCTTGCCGCCGAGTCGGCCATGATCCAGGCCGGTGCCCAGCTGGTGTGGATCAGTGTTGGCTCCAATGCGGCCGGGCTCGACCGGATCGCAGAACGGACGGGCGGCCTGACCGCACCGGTTGCAGACGTTGCCGGATTCGACGACATGATCGGGCGGGCGACCGCGGTCGCAACCGATCGGCTGGTCGTGAGCTTCGACGGTGCGGCCGAGACCGGCGAGCGGGGTGGGGTGGCCCTCACTATCGCCGAGTCCACGATCGAGTTCTCGTACCCGGCCGGGCTGAACAGCACCAATCCACTGCAGTTGGTCCCGCTTGAGATGGAGGTCCAGCAGGAGACCGGGATTCTCGGTCATCCGGCGGTGCTCTACCTCTCGGTCGGCCTCGCCTTCCTGGCGGTGGCGCTCGCCGTGTGGACCCTCGGGACCATCTTCCTCAGCGGCGAGACGTCGCTCGACAACATGCTCGCCCGCTACTCGGAGAAGGACGACAGCCTGGACGAGGACGAGATCCAGGAGATGCTCGTCCAGACCGCCCTGGTCCGTCGAGCGGTCGACATGACCGAGACCTTCGCCGAGCGTCGCGGCTTCCTGGTTCGCATCGAGGAGTTGCTCGAGCGAGCGAACCTCCCGATCGCGGCCGGCGAGGCCATGTTCTTCCTCTCCGCGCTGGTCGTCGTTCTGACCGGGGTGAGCCTGGTCGTGACCGGCAGCGTGATCGCGGCCCTGATCGTCGGCATGCTTGCCGGTGTCGGCGGCTACCTGGCCGTCGTCATGATGGCTCGGCGACGCATGAGCCAGTTCTCGGCCCAGCTCCCCGATGCCCTGCAGCTGCTGGCCGGCACCCTCCGGGCCGGTTACTCACTGCCCCAGGGCCTGGATGCGGTGTCGATCGAGATCGCCGATCCGATGGGCCAGGAGCTTCGCCGGGCCATCACCGAGGTCCAGCTCGGCCGTGAGCTCGAAGAGGCCCTCACCGGCATCGCCGAGCGGCTCGACAGTCCGGACTTCGCCTGGGCGGTCATGGCCATCGGCATCCAGCGGGAGGTCGGCGGCAACCTGGCCGAGGTCCTGCTCACCGTGGCCGAGACGATGATCCAGCGGGAGCGCCTGAGCCGAGAGGTCTCGGCGTTGACCGCAGAGGGTCGGGTCTCCGCCGGCATCCTCTCCATGTTGCCGCCCGGGCTCGGCCTGGTGATGTGGGTCATGAATCCTGGCTACATCGGGATCCTGTTCAGCCGAACGCTCGGCCTGGTCCTGATCGGGTTGGCCGTCGCAAGCGGCCTGACCGGTCTGATCTGGATGAAGAAAGTGATAACGATCGATGTCTAGTTTCCTCAGCAGCGCCCCGGTCGAGGTCTACGTCTTCGGTCTGGTTGCGGCGATCGGTCTCGGCCTGTTCGTTGCTCTCAGCCAGGCCGAGGAACGGAACACCGCCCGAAGCTCGCTGCGGCACCTCGACGACTACCAGATCGAGAACCAGCGGGACAAGGAACTCCTGACCCCGCTGCGGGATCGGTTGTTCAAGCCGGTGGTCGACGTCTTCAGCCGGCTCGGCGGCCGGTTCAACCCGCCGGACTACGTGGAGAGCGTGCGGGTCAAGCACATCCAGGCCGGTATCCACTCCGCCGACCGGGTCGAGCGGTTCCTCGCCATCCGGGTCCTGTGCTTCGCCCTGGTTCCGGTCTGGCTCGGTGTGGTGTTCCTGGTCAATCCCCTCGGCATGAGCGGGATGCTGCACCTGCTGATGGCCGGCGTCGGGGTCGGCGGCCTGGTCGTCGGCCCGAACTCCCGGCTGAACTCCAAGGTCTCGGCCCGGTCGAAGGACATCCAACGCTCGCTTCCGGACGTGCTCGATCTCCTGGTCATCTCGGTCGAGGCCGGCCTCGGCTTCGAGCAGGCCCTCGATCGGGTGATCCACAACGTGCCGTGCGAGCTGACAGACGAGTTCGCACGTGTGCTTGGCGAGACCAGCGCCGGCTCGACCCGGTCCGATGCGCTCCGGGCACTCCAGGACCGAGTCGATCTGCCCGAGATCCGGTCGTTCGTACTGGCCATGATCCAGGCCGACAAGTTCGGTGTCAGCATCGGTCGGGTGCTTCGCAGCCAGGCGGACGAGATGCGGATCAAGCGTCGTCAGCTGGCCCAGGAACAGGCCCAGAAGGCCCCGGTCAAGATGCTGATCCCCATGGTGTTCTGCATCTTCCCGGCCCTGTTCGTTGTGATCCTC
Source organism: Actinomycetota bacterium (assembly GCA_039029715.1). GTDB lineage: Bacteria > Actinomycetota > Acidimicrobiia > Acidimicrobiales > SZUA-35 > JAHELU01. The sequence goes on from JBCCFN010000183.1 coordinate 7,097, forward strand.
GGGCCGGCGATGATCAACATCTCCGAATCGTTCGGCTGAGACGAGGATGAGCGGCGACCGGGTGGATCAGGGGCCGACCCTGGCGACCGGTCTCGGCTGGTTCGCCGCGCTGCTGGCCTTCGTCGTCGGCGCCCGGGTGATCCGGGACAACAGCCTCCTGACCCACCTGGCGACCGGCGAGCTGATCATCGACACCGGGTCGGTCCCAACCGTCGACCCGTACTCTCGGACGGCGCCGGGGGAGTCGTGGACGGTTCAGAGTTGGCTGGCAAGCGTCCTCTACGCAGGGGTCGACCGGGCGGCCGGACCGACCGGTCTCCGGCTGCTGCACGGCGCGGTCGCCGCCGCCGTGGCCGGATGCCTGTGGCATCTGACCGCGCCGGCGAAGCAGGTCGTGACCCGACTGGCGTTGACGATGATCCCGATCGTCATCGGGGCCGAGCTGTGGTCGCCACGACCGTTCATGTTCGGCCTGCTGGCCGCCGTCGTCCTGTTGCTGATCGTCGAGACCCGGCTGCGGCCGGCCCTCATGATCCCGCTGTTCTGGATGTGGGCCAACGTCCACGGGTCGTTCCCGATCGGTCTGGCCATGCTCGCTGCCTTGGCGGTCGGGAGGTTCCTCGACCTGCGGATCGAGCGGCGGGAGCACGAGGTTGCCGGGCTCGGCGCCGTCGGTCGCCAGACCGGGGGCTTCGATGCTCGGACCCCGTTCGATGCCGCCCGCTACGTCGCCGGTCGGGTGCCGCTGAAGACCCGCTGGGTCAACGCCCCGGTCGAGGTCCGCCACACCGCAGCGGCCCTGGTCGGGGTCCTGCTTGCTGCGGTCAACCCGATCGGTCCGCGGTTGCTCTGGTTTCCGCTTCACCTGCTTGGCAGACGAGAGGCGCTGTCCGGGGTGGTGGAGTGGCAACCGCCGTCGTTCGACAGCGTCGCCGATCTGCTGTTCCTCGGCCTGATCCCCCTGGTGGCGGTGGCGGCCCGCTTCGGTGCGCCGTGGCGAAGCCTGCTGCCGTCGCTGTGCTTCCTGGCCGCCGGGTTCTTGGCCATCCGCAACATCGCCATGGCTTCGATCGTGGTCGTCGTCGTGGTCGCTCCAAGCTTCCGGGACCGGGTCGGTGCCGAGGACGGCCTGTTCTCCGGCCTGGTGCCGAGACTGCTGACCCGTGGTGCCGCCCTCGGCATCGCTGCGGTGGCGGTGGTGGTCGCCTCCGGACCCGGCTTCGACCTCGACGCCTACCCGGTCGACGAGGTCGCCCTGCTCGAGCAACGGGGCCTGACCCCGGGGGCGGACACCGGGCTGGTCCACCGCGAAGCGGTCGGCAACTACCTGGCCTACCGCTATGGACCGGACGCCGGCGTGTTCATCGACGATCGATTCGACTACTACCCGGTCGAACTGACCGACGATCATCTGGCCCTCCTGGAGGGCGGAGACTACCGCGCCGTACTGGACCGCTGGGGCGGTGACGTCGTCCTGTGGGAGGACGAGACGCTCCTCGCAGACTGGCTGGCTCTGGCCGAGGGCTGGACCGTCGTCCACGATCGGGACGGGTGGGTCATCGCCTGTCGGATCGACTCCCCGGCCCACGAGCGCTGCATCGGGGACTGAGGGACCTTCGGCCCTTCACCGCCGGTCGTCACACGGGGACGATGGCGGCATGGACACTCCGACCGGCCTCATCCATCGAGGACTGGCCAGCTGGGTCGACGATGTCGCCACGCTGTGCCGTCCCGCTCACGTCCACTGGTGTGACGGCACCACCGGTGAGTACGACAAGCTGTGCCAGGAGATGGTCGACTCCGGGACCCTCATCAGACTGAACGAGGAGCTCCGGCCCGGGAGCTTTCTGGCCCGCAGCGACCCCAGCGATGTGGCCAGGGTGGAGGACCGGACGTTCATCTGCAGCCGCAACCCGGTCGACGCCGGCCCGACAAACAACTGGGCAGATCCGGCCGAGATGCGGGACACCCTCCTTGACCTGTTCGACGGCTGCATGCGGGGGCGGACGATGTACGTGATTCCGTTCAGCATGGGCCCGATCGGCTCGGACATCGCCCAGATCGGGGTGGAGATCACCGACTCGCCCTATGTCGTGGTCAACATGAAGCTGATGACGAGGATGGGCAGCGCGGTCCTCGATGCGCTCGGCCCGGACGGGTCGTTCGTGCCATGTCTCCACTCGGTCGGGATGCCACTGGTCGACGGGGTCGAGGACGTGCCGTGGCCCTGCGACTCCGAGACCAAGTACATCGTCCACTTTCCCGAGGACCGGTCGATCTGGAGCTATGGGAGCGGGTACGGGGGGAACGCCCTGCTCGGCAAGAAGTGCCTGGCCCTGCGGATCGCATCGATCATGGGTCGGGACGAGGGCTGGCTGGCCGAGCACATGCTGATCATGGGCGTCACCGACCCCGAGGGCGAGCGGACCTACGTCGCCGCCGCGTTCCCGAGCCAGTGTGGCAAGACCAACTTCTCGATGGTCGACCCGCCACCGGCGATGAAGGAACGGGGCTGGCGGATCACCACCGTCGGCGACGACATCGCCTGGATCAAGCCCGGGCCCGATGGCCGGTTGCGGGCCATCAATCCCGAGGCCGGCTATTTCGGCGTGGCCCCCGGCACCTCGACCGAGACCAACCCGGCTGCGGTGGCCACCATCGCGACCGACACCATCTTCACCAACGTCGCCCTCACCGACGATGGCGATGTGTGGTGGGAGGGGATGGACGGAGACCCGCCGGCCCACGCCATCGACTGGCAGGGCAACGACTGGACCCCGGAGGTCGAGACCAAGGCGGCCCATCCCAATGCCCGGTTCACCGTCGCTGCGGTCCAGAACCCGGTGATCGACCCGTCATGGGACGACCCGGCCGGGGTGCCGATCAGTGCGTTCGTGTTCGGCGGTCGTCGTTCGGGGACGATGCCGCTGGTCGTCCAGGCCTTCAACTGGGCCTTCGGCGTCTACCTGGCCGCCACCATGGGGTCGGAGACGACGGCCGCCGCCTTCGGCGCCCAGGGAGTCGTGCGGCGGGACCCCTACGCCATGCTCCCGTTCGCCGGGTATCACATGGGCGACTACTTCAACCACTGGCTGGCTGTCGGTCGGACGTTGCCTGAGCCGCCACGGATCTTCGCCGTCAACTGGTTCCGGCGAGACGAGGACGGCGTCTTCACCTGGCCCGGCTTCAGCGAGAACGTCCGGGTCCTGGAGTGGATCGTGCGACGGGCCAAGGGCCGGGCTCCGGCGCTGGAGAGCCCGCTCGGCTGGATGCCCCGTCGTGAGGACCTGGACTGGACCGGCCTCGACGGGTTCGGCGACGACGACTTCCGGGACTGTATGTCGATCGACCGGGCGGAGTGGGATGCCGAGCTCCTCCAGCACGAGGAGCTGTTCATCCGTCTCCACGATCGGCTCCCGGCCGAGTTTCCGGCGATGCGGACGTTGCTTGCGTCGTCGCTGTGGCGGGCGCCCGAACACTGGGAGATGAATCCCGATCCGACCTGAGCCGGTTGCGGCCCGGGGCCGGGACGCTCAGTTGATGCTGACGATCCCCATCCGGACCGCCTGGAGCAGCGCCGAGA
>JBCCFN010000184.1:0-10585 GCA_039029715.1 Actinomycetota bacterium
ACCCGCCCGGCCAGGGCGACGAACTCGGTGACCGGCGCATCATTGAACGACAGCACCCGGTCCCCGACCAGGAGGCCAGCGATCTCGGCCGCCGAACCCTCGGTCACCTCGGTCAGGGTCACCCCGAGCTCACCCTCGGGAGCCGGCTCGCCCCGCACGCCGAGGAAGCCCGGCTGGATGGGTTGGCCGGCGACCAGCAGGTCTGCGATACGGATTGCGGTGTCGATCGGGATGGCGAACCCGACGCCGGCGTTGTCCGAGGACAGGCCGTCGGTCTGGATCGAGGTGTTGATCCCGATCACCCGACCGAACCGGTCGGCGAGCGCACCGCCGGAATTGCCGGGGTTGATCGGTGCGTCGGTCTGGATCATGGCCACGACCGACGTCTCGGAGTTGGGGATCGGCCGGTCGACGGCGGAGACGATGCCGGCGGTCACGGACTGCTGCAGGTCGAACGGTGAGCCGATGGCGATGGCGACCTGCCCGACCACGGCCTTCTCGCCGGTGGCCAAGGTGGCGATCGGAAGGTCGAGACCCTCCCCGACCGAGACCACGGCCACGTCCGTGTTGACGTCCTGACCGACCAGCTCGGCCGGGTAGACCCGACCGTCATCCAGTTTGACCCGGAGGGTGGTCGCCCCCTCGATCACGTGATTGTTGGTCAGGATCAGACCGTCGCCGAAGATCACACCGGAGCCGACGCCGAAGTCGGTGTCGATCTGGACCACGGACGGGCCGAGGGTCTGGGCCACGAAGGCCGCCGGCTCCGACCCGTCGGTCGGCGGGGTGATCGGGGCCGGGCCGGAGTCACGGATCGGCGGACGGGTGGCGATGGTGGTGACCGGTGTGGTGTCGATCGCCGCCTCCTCGACCCGATTCAGCTGGGCCGCACCGAAGCCCCCGGCGGCGACCAGGCCACCGGCCAGGAAGGCGACGAAGGCTCGCCATCCCCACCGGCCCGGGGCCTTGGCCGGGGTGATCGGGGTCGGGGCCGAGGAGGGAGGCGCCACCGGCGGCAGGTAGGTGGCGGACCCGGCGGCCGGGGTCGCCGGACGGATCGGTGGGCCGGCCGGTGGGGCAGACGGAGTGGCACCGAGCGCCGACCAACCGGCCGCCGGCACCGACGGCGGGAGCCGATCGGGATCGGCCGGTGTCGGCGATGGCGGCGACGCCAACGGCGTTGGCGCCGGCATGGGCGTGGTGGGGTCGGGCGCTGCGGCCGGCAGCGGCGAGGGCGAGGGCGAGGCAACCTGGGTCGGCACCGGCATGGGCGTGGTCGGATCCGGGCCGACGGCCGGGGACGGTGGCGGTGGCGGTGGCGCCGGCGACTGGGTTGGCATCGACGGGATGGGTTCCGGGGCGGCGGCCGGCGGGGCGAACGTCGGTGCCGACGAGGCCGGCGGGGGTGTCGGTGTCCTCGACGACGGGAACCAGCTTCCTGGTGCGCCGCCGACGTCTTCGGAAGCGGCGACCGGTGGCGGGACGGAGCCGGGCGCGGGCTGCGGGCCGGTCGTCAGGTCCGCACTCCGTTGCTCATCGGTCATCGCCGGGGCCTCCAGGGGTTGCACAGGACCCTACCGAAGGTCTGCCGACCGGGACGGGTCGGGAGGTCCATCAAGAGGGGCGCCGTTCCACGATCGGCAACCGGAGGGTGAAGGTTGAGCCGGCACCGAGGGCCGACCGCAGACCGACGGTGCCGCCATGCCGCTCGGCGATCTGCTTGACGATGCTCAGCCCCAGGCCGGTGCCACCACCGTCGGTCCTGCCCCGCCAGAACCGGGTGAAGACGTGCTGCTGGTCGTCAACGCTGATGCCCGGCCCCTCGTCGGCCACCGAGATCACCGCGTGATGGGAGTCCCTGGCAACCGACACCGTCACCTCGGTGCCCGACGGGGCCTCCCGAACCGCGTTCGCCACCAGGTTGCTGACGGCCCGGCGGATCGCCTGTCCGTCGCAGCGCAGCATCAGCGGGCTCATCGGGGCGACCAGCTGGAGCCGGAGCCCCCGCTCCCGGGCAGCGGCCGAGAACTCCTCGACCACGTCGCCGGCCAGGGCCTGGAGGTCGATGTCGGCCCGAACCACCTCGGGGACACCGCTGCGAGCCTGGCTCAACAGGTCGTCGACCAGGACCCCCATCCGCTCGGTCGAACGCATCGCCACCTCGCCGGATCGGCGCAGCTCATCGGCGGTGGCGTTCGGGTCAGACAGGGTGAGCTCCAGGTTCGTCCTGGCCACGGCCAGCGGGTTTCGGAGCTCATGGGAGGCGTCCTGGACGAACCGGCGTTGATCTTCGAACGCCGCCTGCAGCCGGTCGAGCATGGCATCGAAGGTGTCGGCCAGGCCCTTCATCTCGTCCTCCGGGCCCGGCAGCCCGATCCGGCGGGACAGGTCGGTGGCCGTGATGTCGCGGGCGACGAGGGTCATCCGATGGACCGGCCGGAGGGCGGAACCGGCCAGCAACCAGCCGACGCCGAAGGCCACGAAGAACAGGAGTCCGAGTGCGGCCAGCGAGCCTTTCCGGAGGTTGTCGAGGGCCAGCAGATAGGAGTTGTACTCCAGGATCTCCAGCAGCTTGTTGGCCGGGTCACCCTCGGAGAACAGGAAGATCTCGGTGGTCGGCTGACCGGTCCGGGGATCGAGCATCTCCACCGTTCCCCGGTAGAGCACCGGCTCGTCGAGCTGGCGGACCTGCCAGACGTAGACCCCGCCGATCAGGACCGAGCCGGCGACGAAGACGGCGAGCGCATAGGTCAGCGAGAGGCGGAAGCGGATCGACTGGGTCCAGCGGGGCAGGGTCAGCACGGCCACACCTCCGCCGGGGTCACCCGACCGCGGGAATGACGAACCGGTACCCGGAACCGATCACGGTCTCGATCAGGGTCTCGCCGGTGGCGGCGGACAGCTTGCGACGCAGGGTGCCGACCGTGACCCGGGCGGTGTTGGTGAACGGGTCCAACATCTCGTCCCACACGTGTTCGAGCAGGCGCTCCTGGCTCAGCACCTCGCCCTCGTGACTCATGAAGTATCGCAAGAGGGAGAATTCCTTGGTGGTGAGGTCGATCGGCTCGGACTTCCAGGAAACGAGCTGGCGGGCCGTGTCTAGGGCGAGCTCTCCAGCGAGCAACACGGCATCACCGCCAGTCGTTTCCCTTCTCAGCAACGTACGGACCCGAGCCGAAAGCTCCGGTAAAGCAAACGGCTTCACCAGGTAGTCGTCTGCGCCGTCGTCCAACCCCTGGACCCGCTCCTCGATCGAGTCCCTTGCAGTCACCATCAATATGCGGGTGGTCGGGTCGAACATCGGATCGGTCCGGATGGTCCGGCAGACCTCCAGACCGTCGATGTCCGGCAGGGTCAGGTCGAGCAGGACCAGGTCGTAGGGGTTGATCCCCAGCCGCTCCAGGGCGTCCTGGCCGCTGTTGACCACGTCGACCGCATAGCCCTCACGCCGAAGCGACCCGGCAACGGCGTCCGCCAGGTCCGGTTCATCGTCCACCACCAGAATGCGCACCGCCTCACGTTACCCACTGGCCCTGCCGGGAGGGGGGTTCACGAGCGGCCGGGCATCCGCCGATGGGGACGAGCCCCTCCTCGGGGTTTTGCACCGGTTTTCGGTGAGCACCCCCACAATTGCCGCCAGCCGATCGCCGATCCAGGCCCTCGTCGGCCCACAATGGAGCACCATGGACGACAACACCACTGCCGCCGCCGAGCTGGAGCGGGTCCTGTTCGAGATCAAGAAGGTCATCGTCGGGCAGGACCACATGGTCGAGCGGCTCCTCGTCGCCCTGCTGGCCCGGGGCCACATCCTCCTGGAGGGGCTGCCGGGCCTGGCCAAGACGTTGGCGGTGTCCACCCTGGCCAAGGCGACCGGCGGTAGCTTCGTCCGGCTCCAGTTCACTCCGGACCTGTTGCCGTCCGACCTGATCGGGACCCGGATCTGGCGGGCCTCCGACGAGCGGTTCGACATCGAGTGGGGACCGGTGTTCGCGAACCTGCTGTTGACCGATGAGATCAACCGGGCCCCGGCCAAGGTCCAGTCGGCGCTGCTGGAGGTCATGGCCGAGCGGCAGGTCTCGATCGGCGGTCAGACCCGTCCCCTGCCCTCGCCGTTCCTGGTCCTCGCCACCCAGAACCCGGTGGAGTCCGAAGGGGTGTACACCCTGCCCGAGGCCCAGCGGGACCGGTTCCTGATGAAGGTCACCGTCGGCTATCCGTCACCGGCCGAGGAGATGGAGATCGTCCACCGGGTCGGGGTCTCCACCCCCGAAGCGTCCGAGGTCATGTCGCTGGCAAAACTGGAGGAACTCCAGGGTGTTGCCGACCGGGTGTACGTCGACCGCTCGGTCTCCCAGTACGCGGTCGACCTGGTGATGGCGACCAGGGAGCCGGGGCTCCGGGGCTTGGCCGAACTGGAACCGCTGCTCGACTTCGGGGTCAGTCCTCGGGCCACGCTCGGCCTCATCGCCGCCTCCCGGGCCATCGCAGTGCTCCGCGGTCGTAGCTACGTCGTGCCCCAGGACACCTTCGATGTGGCCCGGGACGTCCTGCGACACCGGGTCATGTTGAGCTACGAGGCGCTGGCCAAGGGCCTGGGGGCCGACGACATCCTCAACCGGATCCTGGCCGTCGTCCCGGCCGCCAGCGTGTCGCCGGTGACCGCGGACCCCGGCCCGTCGACCCCGATCCCGGCACCGCTCGCCACCCCCGGTCCCGGCACCTCGGCACCCGCAGCATCCTCGCCACTCGACACGCTGCCGACCAACGGGTTCGGTTCGAGCTCCTCGGCTCCGACGGCCCCGACGGCTCCGACCGGACCGGGCTCGACCATTGGCGGCGACGAGGAGTCGGCCCGCCCGTGACCGACCGGACGCCGGAGGGGCCACTGGACGCGGTCGACGGCTCCACCCGCGAGGTCCTGCGGCGGCTGGAGCTCGACGTGACCCGTCGACTCGACGGCCTGCTGCACGGCGACCACCGGGGTCTGGTTCCGGGCCACGGGACCGAGCTCGGCGAGACCAGGCGCTATGCCCCGGGGGACGACGTCCGCCGGATCGACTGGAACGTGACCGCCCGCCTCTCCGACCCCCACATCCGCCAGACCATCGCCGAGCGGGAGCTCCAGACCTGGCTGCTGATCGACCGATCGGCCCGCCTCGACTTCGGTACCGCACGCTGTGAGAAGCGGGACCTGGTCCTGGCTGCGGCGGCCGCCGTCGGCTTCCTCACCAGCCGGGATGGCAACCAGATCGGGGCCGTGCTGGCCGGGCGGGGCGAGCCGGACCTGATCCCGGCCCGGGGCTCCCGCAAGCACCTGCTCCGGCTTCTCCATGAGATCGCGGCGACGCCCCGGGGGGACAACACCGGGGTGACCGACCTCGCCGCCGCCCTCGGCCGGCTGTCCGCGGTGGCCAGGCGGCGGGGCCTGATCGCCGTGGTGTCCGACTTCCAGGTCGCCGCCGGCTGGCAGGACGCCCTGGCGGTGGCCGCCCGCCGCCACGACGTGGTCGCAGTGCAGGTCACCGACCCCCGGGAGTACGAGCTGCCGGACGTCGGCCTGGTCCTGGTCCGAGACCCGGCCACCGGTCAGGAGCGGGAACTGCAGACCGGCAAGGCATCGGTCCGCCGGGCCTTCGCAGACGCCGCCCGGGCCCGTCAGGCCCAGCTCGAGGAGACGCTTCGGGCGGCAAGGGTGGACCATCTCCACCTCTCGACCGACCGGGCCTGGCTCGATGACCTGGTCGGCTTCGTCGCCGGGCGCCGCCATCGCCTGCTGACCGCCGGTCCCGGAGGCGGTCGATGACGTTCCTGACTCCGTGGCGCCTGTGGTTCCTGGTCGCCGTCGCCGTCATCGCCATCGTCTACGTGCTGCTCCAGCGTCGTCGCCGGACCTATGCCCTCCGGTTCTCGTCCTCGGAGCTGTTCGAGTCGGTTGCGCCGTCCCGCCCCGGCTTCCGTCGGCACATCCCGGCCGCCGTCTTCCTGCTCGCGCTTGCCACTCTGGTCACGGCGGTGGCCCAGCCAGCCCGCCAGATCCGAGTCCCTCGAGAGCGGGCCACCGTGATCGTGGCCATCGACGTGTCGCTGTCGATGCAGGCCGACGACGTGGACCCGGACCGTCTCCAAGCGGCCCAGACTGCGGCGACCCGGTTCATCGAGGAGCTCCCGCCGACCCTCAACGTCGGCGTGGTCAGCTTCGCCGGCACCGCCTCGGTCCTGGTCACCCCGACCCGGGATCGCCTCCCGGCCTACACCGCCATCGAGAACCTGCGGCTGGCGGAGTCGACCGCAATCGGCGAGGCGATCTTCACCTCGCTCGACGCCCTGCTGAGCGCACCGCCGGACGGGACCGGCGAGCTGCCGCCGGCCCGGATCGTCCTGCTGTCCGATGGTGAAACCACGGTCGGCCGGCCGGACGCCGAGGCGGTCCAGGCCGCGATCGAGGCCGAGATCCCGGTCTCCACCATCGCCTTCGGCACCACCGCAGGAAGCATCGTCTACGACGACCCGGAGACCCCGGAGGTCGAGTCGGCACCGATCCCGGTCCCGGTCCGTGAGGACAACCTCCGAGACATCGCGGACGCCTCCGGCGGGGCATTCTTCGCCGCCTCGTCGCTCGAGGAGCTGGACTCGGTCTACGCGGACATCGGCTCGGCCATCGGCTACGAGGACGTCAACCGGGAGATCACCGACTGGTTCGTCGGCGGCGGGTTGGTGCTGCTGGCCCTGTCGACCGGCTTCAGCCTGCTCTGGTTCCAGCGGCTGCCCTGACCGGAACCACCGGGCGGGCTACCGTTCTGGCCCGTGGTGCGGCGATGGCGATCGACGGGACTGGTGATCGTTGCCTTCCTCCTGCCCGCCTCCTGTGCGGGAGGCGATGCCGAGCCGGACATCAGGCTGGGGTCCGACCAGGCGGTGGCCACGGTGGCGGTGACGACGACCTCGACCACGTCGACAACGACCTCCGCAACAGCGCCGGCGACGCCGTCGACCACGACGGCACCAACCACGGGTGCGCCGTCGACGACCCCATCGGACCTCGACGTCGTGGTGGCTCACGGGGTCGTCGAGTTGGCGACCTTCGACAACGGCACCCTGCCCCATGAGGCCTGGACCTCGGGGCCGATCGCGTTCTACGCCCCGGTCGGGTGGGCCACCACCGACGAGGTCACCCGGTGGCTCGGCTGGTATCGCCGGATCGACGACCTGTACCGCCAAGCCACCGACCGATCCGACTTCGAGCGGGTCTACCGGGAGGAGGATGCGAACTTCGGACTGCGCCGGGTGCTGGCCGTGGTCGATGCCGAGCCGATGTTCTGCGGCGGCCGGGTCGAGGCCGCCGGTTGCGGGGCGAAGTCGAAGGCCCAGGCGGCCCGGGCATTCATGGCCGGCACGGCGGTCGACCCGAACGACGTGACCGCCCACTGGGTCTTGATATACGAGATGGGCCGTGGCGGGGCGTTCGAGTCGTTCGAGGGTCGGGCGATCTGGCCGCCCCAGGGGTGGGCCAAGGCGTTCCCACACCTGATGGCCGGGGTCGCCTTCCACGACATCGGCGGCGACCAGGCGCTCGGGCGAGCGACCCCCGGTGACCTGCTGACCGCACTGGATGCGTGGGAGGCGACGGGGTTCCGCTACACCGAGGTCTTCCCGGACGAGGCCGACACCTCCCCCGAGGGGTTCATCGCCCATGACCTGGTGGCCGCCATGCTCTACCGCATCCTCCAGGCATCGAACGCCGAGACCGTGTTCGCCATCCTGGCCGAGGTGGCGACCAAGCCACCGGCGCTCGAGCCGGTCGGGGCGATGTGCGACTTCCAGGACGCAGTCAACACCGCGACCGACGGCCGGTTCGCCGAGGATCTGGTGGTCCGCTGGGGACTCCCGGTCTGCCGCTGAGGCCCGGGCCCGGCGCCTGGATCACCCGGCCTGCGGGAGATCCTCGGACTCGCTGTCCCGCAGGTCGATGGCGGCCTGCTCGGTCGGCGGTTTGCGGTCGGCGACCTTCTCGGTGACCACCTTCGACGAGCCGCCGGGCTTCATCGACACCCCGTACAGCACGTCCGCCGCCTCCATGGTCCGCTTCTGGTGGCTGACGATGATCAGCTGGGCCTCCCGGCGGAACTCCTCGACCAGGGCCAGGAACCGGGACAGGTTCATGTCGTCGAGGGCGGCCTCGACCTCGTCCATCACGTAGAACGGCGAAGGCCGGCTGCGGAACACGGCGAACAGGAAGGCCAGCGCCACCAGCGAGCGCTCACCGCCGGAGAGCAACGAGAGCTTCTTGACGTTCTTGCCGGATGGCTTGGCCTCGATCTCGATGCCGCAGTTGAGGATGTCGTCCCCGTTGAGCAGCTTCACCGCGCCCTTGCCGCCGGGGAACAGGGTCTGGAACAGCGAAACGAAGTTCTGGGACACATCGGCGTAGGCGGCGCTGAACACGCCGACGATCTCGTCGTCGATCGACCGGATCAGGCGGTGGAGGTCCCGGCGGGTCGACTTGATGTCGTCGAGCTGACCCTGGAGGAACTCGTGCCGCTGCTTGAGCTCATCGAACTCCTCGAGCGCCAGGGGGTTGATCGCCCCCATGATCTTCAGCTCCCGCTCCAGGTCCCGGACCCGGTGCTCGGGGGAGACGCCGGCCGGCAGGTCCGGGCAGTCGGTGGTCATGGCGATCTCGGGGTCGGTGTCCAGCTCCCGACGGACCGCCTCGGTCAGGGCCTCCAGCTTGACCCGGCTCTCGGTCTCCGACAGTTCCAGGCGACTCCGACGCTCCCGCAGCTCTGCGAGTTCCTTCTCCGCCGCCGCCCGCTCGCCCCTGGTGGTCGACAGTTCGGCCGCCACCCGCCTGGCCGCCTCCGACTGGGCCCGCTGCTCGGTGTCCAACCGCTCGACCCAGTCACCGACGACGGACCGATTGGCTTCCAGACGCTCGGCCAGCCGGTTGACGACCCGGATGTTGCGCTCGATCCGGACCCGACGGACCCGGGCCTGCTCCCGCTCGGCGACCAACCGCTCCAGCCGGGTCTCGGTCTCGGCCTGGCGGGTCCTGAGCAGCTCCCGGCGCTCCTCGATGGCGGCGATCCGGACCTCGAGCTCGGTCCGCCGGCCGGCGACCTCCCTGGTCCGCTCCTCCAGGGTGGTCCGGGACCTGGTCAGTGCCTCCGCCCGGTTCCGCTGCTCGGCCTCCTCGTTCTCCACCGCCGGCAGCTCGGCCATCAGGGTCCGGAGCTCGGCCGCATCGGCCTGCTTGCGGGTGAAGATGGTCGTCCGCTGTTCGGTCAGCTCGGCCCGATCGTTCTCGAACGATGCCAGGTCGGTGGTTGCCCGTTCGGCCGCTGCCACCGCTCGCTCCAACTCCGCCCGGCAGGCCCGCAGCTCGGCGTCGACCTGGTCGACCGCTTCGACGGCAACCGCCGACCGCTGCCGAGCCGCCGCAACCTCGGCAACGACCTTTGCCGCGTCCGCCGCCGCCCGCTGCTCGTTGGCCCGGGCCTCCTCCAGTGCGGCCCCGGTGGCGCCGGCCGAGCCCTGCCGCAACCGCCAGCCCCGGCGGGAGAACCGATCGCCGGAGGTGGTCACCACCACCCGGTCCGAGGCGGCAGCTCCGGCGGCGGCCAGCAGGTCGATCGCCTCGGCCCAGCCGCCGTCGATGACGACGGCGTCGTCGATCAGGACGTCGAGAAGGGCATCGACGCCGACGGCCCCGCCCCGGGCCCGGACGTGTCTCCGAACCGGGGATCCCACCCCGACCAGACGATCGAGGATCGGGTCGGCCCCGAACCGGGCCTCGTTCCCAACCCCGGCGGCGCCGCCGAACCCGAGGGCCAGCACGGCGCCGGCCAGCTCCTGGCCGTCGAGCAGTTGGAGGGCCCGGCGCGCATTGTCTCCGCCGTCGACTACGACGGCCTGGAGGGCGTCACCGACCGCAGCCTCGACCGCAGCCTGGTAGCCGTCGTCGATCTCGACCAGATCGAGCAGGGTGCCGAGCACCCCCTCCCCGGAGGCCAGGGCGTCGGCCCCGGCTTTGGCCCGAGCCTCGTCGAGGGCCTGGGCCAGCGCCTCGGCCCTGGCCTGCCAGCGGCTGGCCTCGGCCTCGACCCGGCGCTGGGTCTCGAGGAGATCGGCGAGCGCAGCCTCCGCCGCATCGGACTCGGCCCGAGCGAGATCGAGCCGCTCGGCCAGGGTTGGTTCGAGCGAACGGTTTCGTTCCGCAGACGCCGTCGCGGCCTCGCCGGCCGTCGTGACCTCGGCGGTCCTCGTCTCGATCGCCTTCAGCCGGGCGCCGAGCCGCTGCAGCTCCTGCTCGTTCCGCTCGCTCGTCACTCCGAGGGCCTCGATGTTGGCCCGGATCTCGGCCGCCCGGGTCGGCGATGGGGCGATCGAGTCACCCCATTCGGTGTCGAAGGTGAGCTGCTCGTTCACCAGTTCGGCTTCCGACACCTCGAGCTCGGTGAACTCCGGCTGCAGCGAGTCCAACTCGGCCGACGCCAGCGTCAGCTCGCCGGAGATCCGGGCCGACTCCGCCTCCAGATTGGCGACCAGACCGTTGTCGACCGCCGACTGCAGTTCACCTTCGAGCCGG
>JBCCFN010000185.1:0-10581 GCA_039029715.1 Actinomycetota bacterium
AAGTGGCTCCTCGCCAGCCCGTCGATCTGGTGGGACGACCGGGCCGTTCTGGCCATCGAGGCGGCCCACGCCGCAGCCAATGATGATCTCCGGGCCGCCGTCTTCGCCTGCTACGGCGAGCAGGAACTCGAGCCGTCCGACACGACGTTCCGGACCGGGATGAACGTGGAGGAGCTGGCCGAGCGGCTCCACCACCGTCGCTACCCGGGCCTGCGATTGTCCCATGCGATGCTGCGGGGCGACGGGCACGCCTCGTCGGTCGGCGCCGCGATCAGCAACGGCCTCCGGGCCCTGGGGTGAGGCCCTATCGGCCGGCTGCGCCCGGCGGGAGGAACCGCGTCGCCTCCTCGGGCCCCCAGGTCCCGGCCTCGTAGGGGTAGACCGGACCGGGGTGGTCGAGGATCGGATCGACGATCCGCCACGCCTGCTCCACCCCGTCCTGGCGGGCGAACAGTCGCTGGTCCCCGACCAGGGCGTCTGCGATCAGCCGCTGGTACGCATCGGCGACCTGCCCACCGAGTTGCTGGCCGTAGTCGACGGTCATGTCGACCGCCCGGCTGACCATCTCCATACCGGGGACCTTGGCCTGCATGCTGAGTGTGATCGTGTCGTCCGGCTTCATCCGGAACCGGAGCCGGCACGGGTCTGGGAGGTGGTCCTCCTCGCTGAACAGCATCCGGGGCGGCTGCTTGAACTCGACCACGGCCTCGGTCACGTCCGCGGCCAGCGACTTGCCGGCCCGGATGTGGAACGGGACCCCGGACCACCGCCACGAGTCGATCTCGATCCGCATGGCGGCGAAGGTCTCGGTGTCGGAATCCGGCCGGACGCCCGGCTCGTCCCGGTAGCCGATGACCTGGCCCCGGACGACGTTCGCCGGGTCGAGGGGCTGCATGGCCCGAAACACCTTGACCTTCTCGTCGAGCAGGGCGTGCTGGTTCTTGCTTGCCGGCGGCTCCATCGTCAGGAGGGCGACCATCTGCAGCAGGTGGTTCTGGACCACATCCCGGATCGTGCCGACCTCGTCATAGAAGCGGCCCCGGCCTTCGACCCCGAACGACTCGGCCATCGTGACCGTCACCGACTCGACGTGGTTCCGGTTCCAGACCGCCTCCATCAGGCTGTTGGCGAACCGGAACACCAGGAGGTTCTGGACCGGCTCCTTCCCGAGGAAGTGGTCGATCCGGTAGATCTGGGACTCGTCCAGGTGTTCGTGGAGGGTGTAGTTCAACTCCCGGGCCGAGACGAGGTCCCGACCGAACGGCTTCTCGACCACCACCCGGGTCCGCTCGTTCAACCCGATGCCGGCCATGCCCCGGACCACCGTGTCGAAGAACGCCGGCGGGATGGCCAGGAAGGCCACGGGGATCTTCGCATCCTCGACCACCCGATCGAGCCGCTCCCAGGTGGTGCCATCGGCATAGTCCCCGCTGATGTAGCGGAGCCGGTTGCAGAGACGGTCGAGCGCCTCGTGATCGACCGCCTGCCCGAACCGTTCGATCACCGCCGCCCGAGCCCGCTCCCGGAAGTCGTCGTCGGACCAGTCGGTGTTTGCCACCCCGACCACGGGGAGCTCGAGCCGCCCGTCGCAGGTCAGGCCGTACAGGGCCGGCAGCAGTTTCTTGCCGGCGAGGTCGCCGGAGGCGCCGAACAGCACGAAGGCGTCGGCGACCGGATGGACCGGTCGACCCATCAGTCGCCCGCCTCGTCCGCCACCTTCTCGTGGTGGCCGCCGAACTCCCGGCGCATGGCGCTGATCACCTTGTTTGCGAACTGGTCGTTGCCTCGGCTGGCGAACCGGGCGTAGAGCGAGGATGTGATCGTGTGGGCCGGGACCCCCAACTCGACGGCGGCCTGGACCGTCCACCGGCCCTCACCGGAGTCCGACACCCGCCCTTCGAACGTCTCGAGGTTCGGATCGGTGGCCATGGCGTGGGCGGTCAGGTCGCCGAGCCAGGAGCTGATCACCGAGCCTCGACGCCAGACCTCGGCCACCGCCGAGGTGTCGATGTCGTACTGGTAGTAGTGCGGGTCCCGGAGCGGGGTGGTCTCGGCGTCGATCTGGCGCTCGCGCAACCCGGCATCCGCCGCGTCCAGGATGGCCAGCCCTTCGGCGATGGCGGCCATCATCCCGTACTCGATCCCGTTGTGGACCATCTTGACGAAGTGGCCGGCACCGTGCGGCCCGCAGTGGAGGTAGCCCTTCTCGCCCGGTCGGGCCGGGCCGGTGGCATCCCCGGTCCGGGGGCTGCTGTCCATCCCCGGTGCGACCGTCTCGAAGATCGGCTCCAGGCGCCGAACGATGTGGTCTTCGCCCCCGATCATCAGCGAGAAGCCACGCTCGAGCCCGAACACACCGCCGGAGGTACCGATGTCGACGAAGTGGATGCCCTGCTCGGCCAGCCGAGCGGCGGTGTCGACGTCGTCGCGCCACATCGAGTTGCCACCGTCGATGATCACATCGCCGGCGTCGAAGCGCTCGGCCACCGCGTCGATGGTCTGGCCGGCAAGCGCCGCCGGCACCATGATCCAGGCCACTCGGGGGACGGTCAGGGCCGCCGCGAATTCATCCAGGCTGTGGGCGCCGACCGCACCTTCGGCCGCGATCTTGTCGACCGCCTCGGTGTCGACGTCATAGGCAACGGCGTCGTGCCCGCCGAGCATGAGGCGCCGGACCAGATTGGCACCCATCCGCCCGATACCGACCATTCCGACCTGCATGCTCCACCTCGACTCCCGGGGTCGCTCCCCGCCGGCGGGATCGGCCGTGCTGCCGATCCACTCGTCTGGTCGATATCGGAGGCGGTTCGGTCCGACTTGAGATCAGGCTCGATCTGCCGATGAGGTGGCGGCTCGCTCCAGGAGCCAGGCCCGGATGGCCGGGTCGTCTGTCATCCCGGCCGCCCGGTCGAAGGCGGCGAGGGCCTCGGGGTCACCGAGCCGCTGCAGTGCATGGGCCCGGACGGCCCACCATGGCTGATACCGGGCGGTGACGGCGGCGTCGTCGGCCTCGATGCCGTTCAGCCGGTCCAGCGCTGCCGCCGGCCCGTCGGCCTCGAGTGCGGCGGCCGCGGCCGCCACCCGAGCCCCGATCGTCGGTGAGATCAGCAGCAGGGTGTCGTACAGGCCGCGGATGGTCCGCCAGTCGGTGGCCCCGGTCTCGGCTCTGGCCATGTGGGCGGCCTGGATGTTGGCCTCGATCCCGAACGGCCCCAGGTAGCCGGCCGCTGCGGCTCGGCGGACCGCCGCATCCCCTTCGGCCCGGAGGTCGGCGGACCAGCGGCCGGTGTCCTGCTCGGTCAGCGGGATGAACCGGCCCTCCGGATCCCGACCGGCGTCCCGGCGGGCCTCGGTGTAGAGGATGACGGCCAGCAGGCCAAGCGCTTCGGGGTGGTCCGGCAGGAGTTCGACCATGAGACGGGCCAGGCGGACCGCCTCGGTCGCCACCTGGCCGCGGCGGTGGTCGTCCCCCGCTGCTGCGGTCGATCGGCCGGCCGTGTAGCCGCCATAGATCGCCTCAAGCACCGCGTCCAGACGCTCCGGCAGCTCATCCGGCTCCGGGATCCGGAACCTGATGCCGGCGTCGCGGATCTTGTGCTTGGCCCGGACCAACCGTTGACTCAGCGTGGCCGGGGCGACCAGGAAGGCGCCGGCCATCCGCTTGGCGTCGAGGCCGAGCACCGTCTGGAGCATCAGCGGGGTCCGGATCCGGACGTCGATCGCCGGGTGGGCGCAGACGAAGAGGAGCTCGAGCCGCTTGTCCGGGAATCGCGAGTCCCGGTCGGCGGAGGCCAGCTCCTCCAGTAGGAGGGCCAGGCTCGGCTCGGCCCGATCGGCGGTCTGGGCTCGGCGGCCGGCATCGATCAGTTTCCGTCTGGCCGTGGTCAGCAGCCAGGCGTCGGGGGCGGTCGGCACGCCTTGGTCCGGCCAGGTCCGGAGTGCGGCCTCGAAGGCGTCGGCCAGGGCGTCTTCGGCGGCCGCCACATCTCTGGTCGAGGAGGCGAGCAGGGCCACCAGGCGACCGTACGACTCGCTGGCGGCGGTCGCCGCCGCTCGCTCAGCGTCGTCGACGGCCGCCCGATGGTTGCTCGATCCCATGGCGTGGCTACATCTCGAGCAGGGGCCGGACCTCGGTCCCCCCGTCTGATGACGAGGGGCACTTGGCCGCCCAGTCGAGCGCAGCGTCGAGGTCCGGGACGTCGATGATGAACCAGCCGCCGAGCTGCTCCTTGGTGTCCGGGTACGGCCCGTCCTGGACCTGACGCTCGCCGTCCTCCAGCCGGACCGCGGTCGCGGTGCCCGGCGGTTGCACCGCGGCGCCGCCCTCGGTGACCCCGGCCTCGGCCAGGGCGGCGCCGAATGCGGACCACGCCCCCCAGTAGGCATCCGCCCGGTCTGGGTCGGTCCGTGCGGCGTAGGCATCCTCGGTCTCGAAGGCCAGCAGTACGTACTTCATCGGTTCCTCACTCTCGTCGGCCGGGTGCCCGCTCGGTGCGGGTCGTCGATCCCGGCCCTGGTTCACCTCGGAGACGGTCGGGTTCGGCCGATTTCGACCGCCCGCCGACAATTCTGCCGGATCGGGCCCGGTCCGGGCCGCGACGGTGTGCCGGTGGCCGATGACACAGGTGTCCCCCGCCACACGGGCTGATCTCTCATGGCGAAGGTAAGTACAATGAGGATTGTTGAATCAGATGGCCCGTCGATGTGTCCACCTGCACTGTGTCGACCGGCATCTGCGACACCCGAACGAAAGGGAATCACACCATGATCGGCACCTCTCGCTTCCGTAAGACCCCGGTTGCGGCCGAGATCGAGGCCGCCCTCGGCGACCGTTACGACCGTGAGCAGCTGGCGACAATCGACCGTTTCAGCACCACGATCGACCTCCCGGCCGGTGAGGTGTTCGTGACCGAGGGCCAGGTCGGCCAGGAGGTCATTCTGATCCTGGACGGGACCGCCGTCGTGTGCCGGAACGGCGAGACGATCGCCTCCGTCGGCGCCGGTGATCTGGTCGGGGAGCGGGCCGTTCTCCGCAACCAGCCCCGCAACGCATCGCTGATCGCAACCACGGCCCTGACGATCGCCGTCTTCTCGGCCCGGGAGTTCCACAGCGTGCTCGCCGCGGCGCCGAGCCTGGCCGCAGACGTCGCTGCGCTGGAGGCCGCTCGGTCCTGATGTCCTGATTGCGAACTGGCCGAGCCACGTCCCCCTCGTGATCGGCTCGTGGCCGGACCGGGTCATTCCCCCTACGACCCGGCCGGCACACTCCCACCCCGTCTTCCGGCCGCGGATCGGCCGGAAGGCGGGGTGGTGTCGTTTCGGCGATGCGTCCATCGGACGACATTTATGTTCCGGCATCGCCAACCTACGTACACTGGGCGGCAGTGGATCTCGGAATTGGCGGGCTTGGCGACGGCCACGAGATCGGGCATGGCGCTTCGGCGGTCGTGTACCGAGCGACCCAGGTCGATCTCGACCGAGATGTCGCGGTCAAACTGCTGACCGCCAGCGACGCCGACTTCGTCGCCCGGTTCAAGCGTGAGGCCAAGACGCTCGGCAAGCTCAGCCAGCACGCCGGCATCGTCACCGTCTACGACTCCGGTATCAACCACAACGGTCGGCCCTACCTCATCATGGAGCTCTGCCAGGAGTCGCTCCTCGACCGGCTGCGAGCCGAGGGGCCGGTCGACCCGATCGAGGCCTGCCGGATCATGGCAGACGTGACCGCGGCGGTTGCCGAGGCCCACGGCGACGGGGTCGTCCATCGCGACATCAAGCCGGCGAACGTCCTGATCGGGTCCGGTGGCCGGATCCTGATCTCCGACTTCGGCATCGCCGCCACCACCGGCAACACGACCGGCAACAGCGAGACGGTCACCTTCACCGCCGGCTACGCCGCGCCCGAGACCGTCAGGGGGGAGTCGACCGAGGCGCCAGCCGACATCTACGGCATCGGGGCGACCCTGTTCCACCTGGTCAGCGGCGAGCCGCCGTTCATCGGTTCCGACGAGAACCCGAACCTGCTTGCGGTCGTTCAGCGGATCGGCAACGAACCGGTTCGGGACCTCCGGGCCGACGGGATCCCCGACGCGGTCTGCGATGTGATCGAGCGGACGATGGCCAAGGATCCCGCCGATCGGCCGGACGCCGGTGAACTCCATCGCACGCTGCTCCACATCGTCGACGGGCACGGGACCCTGGACATCGACCTGATCGGCTCGGCGGCTGCTCCTGCGGCCGCCCCCGCCGTCGCAACCGCCGTCCCGGGCCAGGGCACAGACGGCCAGGACGCAAACGGCCGGGACACGGACCGCCAGAACCCGGACGAGAAGGACGCCGGCGACGCTGCGGTCGACGACCAGGTCGGGGACGAATCGACCGGTGACGATGACGGCACGGGCGCCGATGGCCCGCCCCCGGCCGATCGAGCCGAGAACGGCGCAGAGGACGCCGACACCGGAGCCGAGTCAGCGGCGTCGGGCGGCCCGGTCTCGGACACCCCGGCGTCGGACGATCCGGCATCGGCCGGCCCGGTCTCGGACAGCCGAGCCGCGGCGCCTGATGCCGAGGCCCCGGTCGAGGCCGACGCCGCCGTCGACCCAGCCTGGGCGCCGGCCCCATCCACCCAGGCCCAGCAGCCGGACGACGTCGCAGCGACGGCGACCACGATGGTGACGCCGGACTCGATCGCGCTCCCGAAGCCCTCGCCGCCATCGGCGCCGGCAGACGGCCCGATCCGCCTCGGTCGGGCCCCGGACGACCTGCCGCCGCCCCCGGACCTGGAGTCCGCCGGTGGTGGCCTGCCCCCGATTCGCCGTCGGTGGTGGCAATGGGACGAGCGGCCGGTCAGTGGGCGGGTGCTGGCAACCGTGGCTGCGGTCGTGGTGACCGTGGCTCTGCTCGGGGTGGTGGCCCTGGTTGCCGGGGGCGACGACGATGACGGCTCGACAAACATCGCCGCCGGCGACGGAACGGCCGACACCACGCCGGCGGTCGAGCCGGCCGCCCCGTCGGCCGGTAACCAGTCCGATGCGGCAGAGCCCGGCTCGTTCGGACCGACCGGTCCGCCGGAGCTCCAGTCGGACCTGGCGTCGGCGTCCCGCCGGATCGAGGTGCCGGCCGTGGCCGGTGAGCGGGAGGCGGCGGCAACCGAACTGCTCGTCGAGGCCGGGTTCCGGGTCAACGTGGTGTATCGGACCGATGGCTCGGTCGGGGTCGGCCGGGTGATCGATCAGGACCCGGCGGCCGAGGTCGATGCCCCGGAGGATTCGCTGGTCACCATCTTCGTCTCCCGGCGGGTCCAGGACCCACCGATCCCGGTCCCACCGGTTGCCGATGACTCGGTTGCCGAGGCCGTTGCCGCCCTGGAGGCGGCCGGGTTCACGGTGGCCGACCAGCAGTCGATCCTCAACGACGAGGTGCCGGCCGGCGCCGTGGTCGGCACCGATCCGCCGGCCGGCACGCCGGTCAACGCTGGCGGGGACATCGTGCTGTTCATCTCGCTCGGCCGGCCGGTCGTCCCGGACCTGGTTGGCAGGACCCAGGCCGAGGCCGAGGCCGCCCTGGCCGAGCTGACGTTGACCGCCACCGTGGTCACCGGGCCGGGCTTCCAACCGATCGGCACGATCGAGCGGACCACCCCGGCGGCCGGAACCGCCGTCCCGATTGACTCTGCGGTCGAGGTGTTCGTCGTCGACAGCCCACCCCCGGACTGCACCATGGACCTCGCCACGCTGGTCGGGTTGGACCAGGCGGCGGCCCAGGCTCGGATCCGGGCCGCCGGCTGTTCGGTCGGGGCGGCCCTTCCGACCGAACACCACCCGACGATCGGGGTCGACCTGGTGGTTCGAGGGGTGTTCGCCGGCCCCGCAGTCCAGCTGGTCCTGTCCAAGGGCCCGGAGCCCACTCCCTGCGTGGCCGCCGAGTTGGCCGCCGTCGTCGCCGACCTGGCCGGCAAGACCCGAGCCGCAGCGGTGGCCGAGATCCGGGCCATCAGCTGCACGGCCGGCGCCGACCTGCCGCCGGAGCCGAGCGCAACGATCGATGAGGGCCTGGTCATCCGGGGTGAGATCTCCGGTGACACGGTCCGCCTGGTCCTGGCCGCTCCGCCGGTGCCGACCGACTGCACGGTCCCGGCCGTGATCGGCCTGACGGTCGCCGCCGCCACCACCGCCATTCGTGACGCCGGCTGTACCGGCCCGATCGATGCCGGCGGAGCTGCCCAGACCGACGAGGTGACGGCGGTGGCCCCGGTCGCGACCACGGTGATCCGGGTCGGCGCGGCGATCACGCTGACCGCCGCGGCCCCCGACCCGACCGTGCCGAACGTGGTCGGTCAAGCCACCGCCACGGCCACCAAAGCCCTGACCGACCTCGGGTTCAAGGTGGCTGTTGTCGAGAAGTCGCTGCCGGCCGGCGATCCGGGGATCGGGCTCGTCACCGACCAGACGCCGGTCGGTGGGACGACCGCACCGGCCGGCACCGAGGTCACGATCACCGTCGGTGTGGAGGAGGCGGCAGGTGCCGGCGCCGGCCAGATCGACGGCGGCGCACCGGGGCCGTAGCCATATCCGGTCGGCCGGGGGTTCAGCCCTCGGCGCTCTCGGCCAGCACGCCCCTGGCCACCAGGTCGTCGACCGCGGCGTCCTCGAACGACAGCAACTCGCCGAGGACGGTCCGGTTGTGTTGGCCGAGGAACGGGGCCGGCGGCTCGACCGTGCGACGAGGCTGGGCCGAGGAGTGGATCGGGAACCCGGGGACCCGCACCGGTCCGTGGACGGGGTCCTCGACCACTGCGATCGCCCCCCGCTCGTGGAACCAGGGGTCCAGGTGGGCGTCCGCCGGGTCGACGACCGCGGCCGCCGGCACCCGGTGATCGGCCAGGTGATCGAGTAGCGCCCGGTCGGACGGGAACGTGGTCATCCACGCCTCGAGCGCGTCGACCAGTTCCTTGCGGTGGTCGGCCCGGCCGGCGGCGGTGGTGAACCGGGGATCGTCGCCAAGGCCGATGGCGGCGGCCGCCTCGCACAGCCGGGGCCACTGCGGCTCGAGGACCTGGAGCACCAGCCACCCGTCCGGCCCCCGGTAGGTCCCAGCCGGCGGGACGGCGCCGAAGTGCCGGCCGGTCCGCCGGAGCCGGGCCCGCCCGTCGGTCACGCTTGGGCCCTGGATCTGGAACGGGTGCATGTTGAACACCGGTTCCACCATCGAGATGTCGAGGAACTGGCCCCGGCCCGACACGGTGCGGCCGTAGAGGGCGGCCGCGATCGCCCCGAACGCCATCATCCCGGCCGAGACGTCTGCGATCGGGGCCCCGGCCGCCAGCGGGGCCCCGTCCGGCTCACCGGCCAGGGCCACCGAACCGGCGACCGCCTGACCGATCAGGTCGTAGCCCGGGAGATGGGCCCGAGAGCCGGTTCGGCCATAGGCCGAGATGGAGGCGTAGATCAGGCCGGGATGGCGCTCTCGCAACCGGTCCGGGCCGAGCCCTCGCTTGGTCAGCACCCCCTGGCCGAAGTTCTCGACCAGGACGTCGCACCGGCCGGCCAGCTCGGCGATCAGCGGCGGCCCGTCCGGGTGTCGGAGGTCGATGCAGACGCTCCGCTTGCCTCGGTTCTGCTGGACGAAGTAGCTGGATCGCGGCCCCTCGACGATCGGCAGCAGCCGGGCCGCATCCCCGCCGGGCGCCGGCTCGACCTTGATCACGTCTGCCCCCAAACCGGCCAACAGCAGGGTGCAGGCCGGCCCACTCAGGTACTGGGTCAGGTCGAGGATCCGGACCCCGCCCAGGTTGCCCGCGGGTCTGCTGTCGTCTGACATCCAGACAACCCTACGGCCGGTGGCCTCCGGCGGAGCGGGTTCAGCCGGAGAGGCTCGACCGGTTGCGGCGACGGTTCGGCACCGACCGGTCGTCGGCATCCGGAGCCCGCTCCAGCGGCAGCCGGACCGTGAAGACCGTGCCGACCCCCGGGGTGCTCTCGACCTCGATCGTCCCACCGTGGCCGGTGATCACGTCCCACGCCATCGACAGGCCCTGGCCGGTGCCGATCCCGACCGCCTTGGTGGTGAAGAACTGGTCGAAGACCCGCTGCGTCACGTCGTCTGTCATGCCGGTGCCGTCGTCCTCGATCCGGATCTCGGCCAGCTCGCCGAGCCGTCTGGTCCGGACCTCGATCCGGCCCTTGGCACCGTCGGGGTGCGCGTCGGCCACGGCGTGGGCGGCGTTGACCAGCAGGTTCAGGACGACCTGTTTGACCTGCCCGCCACTGCAGGGCACCGGTGGCAACTCCTGGTCGAGGTCGAAGTCGAGCTCGGCCACGTACTTCCACTCGTTGATGCAGACCGCAGCGGTCGATTCGATCAGGGCGTTGAGGTCGTTGTCCGCCACGTCGGTGCCGGGGTGGGAGAAGTCCTTCATCGCCCGGACGATCTCGGTGACCCGGGCCAGCCCCTCCTTCGACTCCCCGATCGCACCGGGGATCTCCTCCCGGAGGAAGTCGATGTCCAGGTCGTCGAGCACCCGATCGGGGCCGGTCTCGTCGTAGCTGCGGCACAACTCCGACAGCCGGTCGACCGCGGTCA
>JBCCFN010000186.1:0-10552 GCA_039029715.1 Actinomycetota bacterium
AGGCTCCTTTACAAAGGGAGCTCCCAAGGTACCCCCTCAAACCCCTCTGGAGCCGTTGGATCGTCCAGAATCTAGTGCGGTATTTTTTTTTTGGGATCTTCAAACTCTGAACTAACGTGGGACGAACTGCTCTTCGGCTGCAGCAACCATCGAGTCCCCGGGACCGAGATGCTCGACCGGTTGCAGACCGCGGTCGACGCCTTCGGACTGGCCGACCTCCTCGACCGATCGATCTTCGAGCTGTCTGGCGGTGAGGCCCAGAAGATCGCCTGCGCCAGTGCCGCCATGCTCCGGCCGTCGGTCTTCGTGCTCGACGAGCCAAGCGCCAGCCTCGATGCCGGCGGCATCGAGGAGCTCCGCCAGGTCCTTGCCGAGCTGAAGCGGGCTGGAGCGACGGTCCTGGTGGCCGAGCACCGCCTCCACTATCTGACCGGGCTGTGCGACCGCGTGCTGTACCTGGATGACGGCCGCCTCGACGCGATCCTGGACCGGGACGCCTTCGTGAACCTCCACCTCGCCAAGCGGGCCGACATGGGCCTGCGGGCCATCGAGCGGGTCGAGGTCCGCCCGCCAGCGCAACCGCAGCCGGCGACGGAGCCGGGCGGGGCCGGGCCCGGCCCGGCGGTGGTCCGTATCGAGCGGCTGCGGGTCGAGCGGAAGCGGCGACCGGTGGTCGACGTGGTCGACCTCGACCTTCCGGGGGGCGAAGTGATCGCCCTCACCGGCCAGAACGGCGCCGGCAAGTCGTCCTTCGCCGCCGGGTTCAGCGGCATCCTCCGAGCCGACGCCAGGATCGTGGCCGATGGCGCGCCGCTGTCGAAGCGGGAGCGACTCCGACGCTCCTTCGTCGTCATGCAGGACGTCAACTACCAACTGTTCGCCGAGTCGGTCATCGACGAGGCCACCCTGGGACACGACGTGGACGACGAGGCGGCCCGCGCCGAGGCGGAGGCGGTACTGGCCGGGCTTGGGCTTGCGGCGTTCCTCGACGACCATCCCTACCGCCTCTCCGGCGGCCAGAAGCAGCGACTGGCCGTCGCCGCGGCGTTGCTGGCCAAGAAGCGCTACCTGATCCTCGACGAGCCGACCAGTGGGATCGACCGGGATCATATGGAGCGCTTCGGGGCCCAGGTCCAGGCGATCAAGCACGACGTCGACCTCCTCCTGGTCATCACCCACGACACCGAGTTCATCGAGACGTGCGCCGACTCGGTCGTGGAGCTGGCCGAGGGCCGAATCGTCGACCGGTATCGACTCCGACCCGACTAACCGAGCCGGTCTGCGATGGCCAGGACCCGGTACATCTCCCGCAGGACCGGCTTCTCGATGAGCTTGCCGTCGATCACGACCAGGCCGGTGTCCGCCGCCTCGAACGTATCGATGATCCGCCGAGCCCGGCCGATCTCCGCATCGGTCGGCGTGAATACCTCATTCAACGCCCCGATCTGCTTCGGATGGATCGCTCCCTTGCCGGAGAATCCGAGATCCCGGGCCTGGCGGGCTGCGGTGATCATCCCATCGAGGTCCTCGAGGTCGAGGTATGGCACATCGATCACGTCGAGCCCGGCCGACGCCGCGGCATGGACGACCCGCGACCGGGCGTAGAGCAGGGGCTCCCAGGCGTTGGCACAGCGGAGCTCGGCCGCCATGTCGACCCCGCCGAAGAACATGGCGTTGATCCGGGCAGAGCAGTGGGCGATCTCGAACGCCGCCTCCAACGCCTCGTTGGTCTCGATGATCACTTGCAGCTCGGTCCGATGCCCACGCTCGGTCAACAGGCCGTCGAGCCAGACCACCTCGTCCGGCGTCCGGACCTTCGGCATCATCAAGACCGGCGGCGGCGTGTCGGTGGCCAACACTGCGCCGACATCGGCCAGACCGGCCTGTTCCCGCACGCTGTTGATCCGCACCACCCGCTCGACCCCGTCGTCCGCCTGCGGTTCGGCGAACAGGGCCAGGCCCCGCTCCCGGGCCAGGTCCTTGTCCTTGGGGGCGACGCCGTCCTCGAGTTCGATACAGACGATGTCGGTCCCGGAGGCGAGGGCCTTGGGAAACATGGCCG
The DNA here is from genome assembly GCA_039029715.1 of Actinomycetota bacterium. Taxonomy (GTDB): domain Bacteria; phylum Actinomycetota; class Acidimicrobiia; order Acidimicrobiales; family SZUA-35; genus JAHELU01. The sequence goes on from JBCCFN010000186.1 coordinate 2,063, forward strand.
GCTCCAGGCCCGGGGTGAAGATGAAGGTCCGTCGCGGCCTGACCTGATCCGTCTGCGTCATGGGAGGGACAGCCTACGGTTTCGGGCTCGGATCGGTACGGCTCCCGGCCACCGGCACATCATGGTCGGCGGCCGAACACATCGACCTGCGGCTCGAAACCGGCGTCGACCAGGATCGCCCGCAACGCCTCGTCCGCCGCGCCACAGGTGACGACCATCTGACCATCGCCCCTCGCCGCGGCCTGGCCCATGGCCCTTTGCAGCAAGCCGCTGCGGTCGGCCCCGCGGATCGTGTCCACCACACAGGTCGATCCGCCGGGGTCGTAGATCGGCGGGTTTGCCCCGGCCGAGCCGACCGCATAGCCGCCCGCTCCGTCGCTGACGACCAGGGCGCCGGGCGCAGTCGGCAAGAAGGGCGCCTCGGCGAAGGTATGGGCAACCGGCCAGGGCTCGAAGTCGGCGATCGGCGACGACGGGTTCGGCGCTGCGTCCACCGGTGGGAGCGAGCACGCGAAGTAGGTGGTGGCCGGCTCGGCCCCGACGGCGGCCAGCGCGGCCGACCGGGCAACGTCGCCGACGGCGACACAGGTGATCCACGGCCGGGACAGATCGGCCAGCCACGGGATCGTCTGCGACCAGCGCCCGTCATCGTCGACGCAGAGGTCGTCGACCCAGGTCCGATCCGACCAGCCGATCAGGTTGGCGAACCCTACGACGTGTCCGTCGTCGGCCAGGACGACGGTCTCGTGGTCCGGCGCAGTGATGAGGACCTCCAGCCACAGCGCATGTCCCTCGTCTGCGCCGTGGCGGGGGTTGAAGTAGACCGGACACCACTCGGCGAGCCGCCGGCGATACCGCCGGGTGAGCTCGACGATGGCATCCAGGTCACCAGGGGTTGCCGGTCTGGCCTCCATCGTGTGGGCCACCGTAGCCCCGGGTCGAGTCCCGGACCGCTCGTCGGCCCGTTCCCCCTCCCGGCCGATGGCGGTGTAGAACCGTGTGATGCAGCACCCCTCCCCTCCCCCGGCGGCCGGCCTCCGGCCGCAGCCTGGCCGCCCATGACCGTAACGAACGATCTACAGGTCGGGATCAGCGTCCCGTGGGGCCTGCCCCAGCTCGAGCCGGCAGGCCAGCGGGCCCGCCTCGGCGAGATCGCAGACGCCGGGATCGACTTCGTGTTCACCGCCGACCACGTCAGCTTCCACGACGGCTCGGGGATGGACGGCATCGTCCGGCTGGCCTCGATCGGCGGGCTCGAGCCCCGGCTCGGGCTCTATCTCGGCGTCTACCTGCTGGCCCTCAGACACCCGATGGTTGCGGCACGGCAGATCGCAACCCTGACCGAGTTCGCAGACGGTCGGGTCACGGTCGGGGTCGGCGTCGGCGGCGAGGACCGTCACGAGTTCGAGGTCTGCGAGGTCGACCCGGCGACCAGGGGCAGACGGACCAATGTCGCGCTCGACCTGGTCCGCCGGCTGCTCGACGGCGAGACCGTGCAGGGGGACGGCGAGTTCTTCCGGTTCACCGACGGGCGGATTCGGCCAACGCCCCGCTCCCCCGTCCCGCTGGTGGTCGGTGGGCGCTCCGATGCGGCCCTGGAACGGGCCGGTCGGCTCGGCGACGGCTGGATCGCCGCGTGGTGTTCGGCCAGGCGGTTCCGGGAGGGAATCGAACTGGTCGAAGCGACCGGCCAGGACCGCACCGTCCGGTGGCGGCACGGCATCCAACTCTGGGTCGGGGTCGGCCGTGACCCCGAGGACGCCCGAGGCCACATCGCCGGTCGGATGGCCGAGTTCTACAAGCTGGATTTCGAGCGCTTCGCCCGCTACACCCCGTTGGGGACGGCCGAGGACATCGCCGAATTCCTCCGCCCCTACGTCGACGGCGGGGCCACCACCCTCAACCTCGCGCCGTGTGGCCCCGACCGGGAGACCGAGTTGGCGACGATCGCCAAGGTCAAGGAGCTACTCAGCTAGGGGGAGCAGGTGAATCGTGATCGTGGTGCCAGCCCCGACGGTCGAGGTCGCCTCGATCGTCCCGCCATGGGCCTCGATGACGGTCCGAGCGATCGACAGCCCGAGGCCCCTGCCGCCAGCAGCCGCGGTGCGGCCGCTGTCGACCCGGTAGAACCGGTCGAACAGCCGGTCCAGCTGGGCCGGCTCGATGCCCGGCCCCCGATCGGCGATCTCGACGACGATGGTCGGCTCGCCCCTGGCCGGTGCCGCAGACAGTCGTAGGCCGGCAGACGGCTCGGTGTGCCGCAGCACGTTCGAGACCACAGCGGTCAACGCCTGGAGCAGGAGGTGCTGGTCGGCCCGGATCGTCAACCCGGCCTGCACGCCGGCGGCGTCGACCTCCCGGTCGGGCTGGACCGCCGCGGCGTCGCTGGCAACGTCCTGCAGCAACCCGGACAGGTCGAGCGACGTCAGGTCGAGGGGGCGGTCCTCGTCCAACGAAGCCAGGGTCAACAGGTCCTCGACCAGGACCGCCATCCGCTCGGCCTCGGCCCGGATCCGGCGCATCGCATCATCGACGTCTGCCGGTCCCGACAGCCCGCCGCTCTCGTAGAGGGCCGTGTAGCCCCGAAGGGTCGTCAGTGGCGTCCGCAGCTCGTGGGAGGCGTCGGCCACGAATCGCCGCTGCCGCTCCTCGGCGGCCTGCCGGGCGTCGAGCATCGTGTTGAAGGAAGCGCCAAGCCGACCGGCCTCGGTGCTGATCGGCGGATGGTCGACCCGGCGGTCCGAGCGACCGCTTGCGACCTCCTCGGCGGCCGTGGTCAACCGGTCGATCGGCCGCAACCCCAGCCGATCGACCCACCAGAACGCGAGGGCCAGCGTGGCTGCCACCGCGAGCAGGGTGGCGATCGACGCCGCACCGAGGTCTCGCTGCGCCTCGTCGATCCGATCCAACGAGTGGGCGATGACCACGCTCCGCTCACCGACCGCAACCACGACGGCCCGGGCCCGACCATCGCCGACCAGGTCTGTGGTGAACGGTTCCGGCTCCGCCGCCGAGCCGGGTTCCAGCAACCGGTCGGCCAGTCGCTCATCGGTCAGATCGAGGGCGAAGTCCGGCGCCGACACCGGTGTCGACAGCGACAGCAGCGCCCCGTCGTCGTCAACCGCAGCTACGAACAGGTCCCCGGCCGGGGTCCGGTCGGCCTGTCGCTCGGCGAGGACGGTCAGGTCGAGCACCGCCAGCGGCGAGCTGGTCAGGGTCTGAGCCGTCGTCCGGAGCTGATCGTCGATCTGATCGGTCAGGATCGATCCCTGACGGTTGATCGTCACCAGCGGGATCGAGACCAGGAGGATGGCGGCAACGACGGCGGCCGCCACCAGCCGGGCCCGGAGCGTCACCGGCTCACCCCGGTGTCCGGATCGTGTAGCCGATGCCCCTGACGGTCTCGATCAGACGGGGCTCGACGTGGTCGATCTTCTTCCGCAGCGACGAGACGAACGTCTCGACGATGGCCGACTCGCCGTCGAAGTCGTACTCCCACACGTGGTCGAGGATCTGGGCCCGGGACAGGACCCGATCGACGTTGGTCATGAGCAGCCGGCACAGCTTGTACTCCGTCGGGGTCAACCGCACCGGTTCCCCGGCCCGGGTCACCCGGTGCGCGTCGTCGTCGAGCACCAGATCGGCCACCTCCAGCCGTGCGTCGGTGACTCCGACGCCGGAGCGTCGCAGGGCGACCTGGACCCGGGCCACCAGCTCCTCCAGGGCGAACGGTTTGGTGATGTAGTCATCGCCCCCGCTGGTCAGGCCCCGGACCCGATCGGCGGTCTCGTCCCTGGCGGTCAGGAACAGGACCGGGAGGTGGAGCCCACGCTGGCGGAGCAGCCGTAGGACCTCGAAGCCGTCGAGGTCGGGGAGCATGACGTCGAGGACCAGGGCGTCCGGCCGCAGCTTCTCCGCCAGCTGTAAGGCCTGCTGGCCGGTCTCGGCCACCTCGACCTCGATCCCGGCCAACCGCAGGGCCGACGCAACGAGAAACGAGATGTTCTCCTCATCGTCGACGACCAGCACGGTTGGGCTCGGCATGGAGCAAGTATCTCCGGTCAGGCTCCCGGTTCGCTCGATGGTTCCTGAAGATTTGCTGAGGGCGATCATCGTGCCGGGCCGGCTCAGGAACGGAGGGCCTGGGTCGGTGCAAGCCTGGCGGCCCGCATCGCCGGGTACAGTCCGGCCACCCCACCGATGACGACGGCGGCGACGAACCCGCCGACGACCGCCTCGACCGGGAGGATGACCCGCCAGCCCTGGCTGGTGGCATAGATCACGGTGGCGGCCGTGCCGATCGCCACGCCGGCCAACCCGCCGAGCACCGAGAGGAGCATGGCCTCGGTCAGGAACTGTCTGCGGATGTGGGCCCGGGTCGCCCCGAGGGCCCGTCGAAGTCCGATCTCGCCCCGCCTCTCGATCACAGCGATCACCATCACGTTCGCGATCCCGATCCCGCCGACGAGCAATGCGACCGCACCGAGCCCCAGGAACAGCGTGGTCAAGGCATCATCGGCGGCGGCCTGGGCCTCCAGCGCGTCCGATGGCCGGCTGACCGTGACCTCCTCGGGATTGGCCGGATCGGTGTTCGCCGGCAGGACGTCCCGGGTGCTGTCGATCGCGCCATCGGCGACCCGGACGTAGACCACGGCTGGTGCGTCGTCCGCATCGAAGTACGCCTGGGCTGCTTCGGCTCCGATGATCACCGCCCGGTCGAGGTCCGCAGCCAATGGGAACTCGTCGAGGATGCCGATGACCTCGACCCGCTGATCCCCGACCAGTACATAGGTCGGCTGATCGAGATTGCGGATCCCGAGGCGCTCGGCTGCCACCGAACCGATCACCGCGTTCGGGTAGGCCGAGGTCGCCTCGTCCAGGTACCGGCCGTCGGCAACCGTCCCGTTGAGGGTGGTGACCAGCCGCTCGTCGGCCGCCACCACCCGGACACTCCCGGTCTCCCCGTCTGGGATGAACTCGTTGCGGTAGACGTCGACGTCGACATCCCAGGCTGCGCTCACTCCCTCGACGGTCGGGATCCGCCCGATCGTGCCCGGCGCAGTGTCCGGGAGCTGGCTGTCTCCGGCACCGAATCCACCCCCGGCCTCGACCGTCAACAGGTTGGTCCCGAGGCTGGCGATCTCATCGAGCAGGGCAGACTTCGACGACTCGGACAGCCCGAGCACCCCGACCATGGCGGCGATACCGATCGAGATCCCGAGCGCAGACAGCAGGGTCCGCATCCGACGGGCCCGGGGACCGGAGGCCCCGACCCGGAGCACGTCCATCGCTCGAAGGGTCGACCGCGGTACCGCTGCGTCTGCCGGCATGTCGGTGCCCGTAGCCGGCGAGGGGGGCGGCCGCTCAGCCGTGGCCGGAGCGGTCATGGCCGACCTCCATCTCGAGCGCTGTCCCGAGCACTGTCGAGCCGGATCCGACCGTCGAGTACGGCCAGCTGACGGGGCAGCGAGTCGGCGATGGCCTGGTCGTGGGTGATCACCACGATCGTGGTGCCCTCGGCGTTGAGGTCCCGGATCAGGGTCATGACCGCCTCGGTCGAGCGGGAGTCCAGGTTGCCGGTCGGCTCATCGGCCAGCACGAAGGCCGGCTGATGGACGAGGGCCCGGGCAACCGCGACCCGCTGCTGCTCACCGCCGGACAGTTGGTTCGGTCGATGGTCCAGGCGATGCCCGAGACCGACCCGGCGCAGCGCCTCGGCCGACCGTCTGGTCCGCTCTCCCGGCGCCACCCCCTGATACAGGAGGCCGTTTGCCACGTTGTCGACCGCGGACATGCCGGGCAGCAAGAAGAACTGCTGGAAGACGAAGCCGATCTTTCGGGACCGGATGCCAGCCACCTCGGCATCCGACCGCCTGGCGGTATCGACCCCGTCGATGGCGACCACGCCCTCGGTCGGGCGGTCGAGCGTCCCCATGACGTTCAGCAGCGTCGACTTGCCGCTCCCCGAGGGGCCGACGACGGCAACCAGCTCACCGTGCCCGATGCGTAACGAGACGTCGTCCAGGGCTCGGACCGGTGGCTCCCCGGGATACTGCTTGACCACGTCGATGAGCTCCAGGGCGGCGGTGGCCGGTCCGGCCACACGATCGTCGTCTCGCGACGATGGGCTGCCGCCAGGCGTATGGATCATCATGACGGCACCACCACGGGGACGCCCGCTTCGATGCCGACGACCTCGACGAAGCCGTCGACGAACATCCCGGGCTCGACCCCGACGAACGAGGTGGTCGTCCCGTCGACGACCTCCACGGCATAGCCCCCGTCTGCGGTTGCGACCAGGGCGCTGGCCGGCACGACGGTTGCGCCGGCCACCAACTCATCGATCAGCCGGACGTCGACGTCGAGTTCGTTCAACCCATCGGCCGAGGCCGGTAGCGCATCGAGTGCGATCTCGACCGCAAGGGTCGGCTCGGCGTTCGGGTCGGTCGGGTCGGTGGTCGAGGACGTGGCGACCGTCGCCACCGTGCCGACCACGGTCGTCCCGTCCGGGAAGACCACATCGACCGTGTCACCCGCGGCCAGCTTCTGCTGGTCCGCTACATCGATTGCGGTGGTCACCACTCTGGTGCCGGCCTCGGTCCGCCACTGGAACAGTTCGGAGCCGCCGGCGACCAGGTCGCCATCTCGCTCGGTGACCGAGCCGATGGTGGTCTCGGGCTCGACGATCACCAGCTGATCGAGATCGACCACACCATCGACGACCACCTCGTCCGAGTCGTCTGCGAGGTCATCCTCCCAGTCCTCGACCGCCTCGGCGGTCACCTCGTCGAACTCGTCGTCCGGGACCAGATCGCCCCGGGCGTCGTAGCCCAACGCAACGAGCATCTCCTCCAGTACCCGCACGTCCTCGCCGTCGGCGATACCGACCGAGAGCTCCCGATCGAAGGTCTCGTCTGTCACGATCGCGGTCACCGGCAGGTCGTCGACCGAGAACAGGACCTGGCCGGAGCGCACCGGGCCGCCGGGGGCCAGGAGCTCCAGTTCACCGGCCCGATCGGCATGGAACGTACGGACGGTGCCGGTCACGTTGAGGTCGAGGACCGGCGAACCAGGCTGGACCGGATCGCCGACTGCGACGGTTATCCCCGAGGCGATGGCCGGCCCGCCGATCACGATGATGTCGGCGGCGGAAACCGTCCCGGTCTCGTCCAGGCCGAGGTCGGCCTGCCACCGGTCGACCGCATCGGCGGTGGCGGCGTCGTAGACACCGTCGACCGTGAACCCGGTGTCGACCTCGTCACCGTCGTCGTCTGGCTCGTCGATGTGGTAGCCGAGCGAGGCGAGGTTGGCCTCCAGCGCCAGGACGTCGTCGCCCTCGTCGCCCTCGGTCAGGTCTCGGTACATCGGGATGTCGCCGAACATCGCCGTCACCGGACGGGCGTCGACCTCATAGATCGTGGACCCGCGGTCGATCACGGTCCCGTCGTCGACGATGTCGGTGATCGTCCCCGGAGACGACGAAGCGATCGAGCGGGTGTCCGCGTAGCCGAAGGTGCCGTCCAGGTCGGTGTATTCGATCAGGTCCCGCTGCTCGGCGGTCACCGCCCGGATCGTCACCGGTTCGGAGCCGGTCGCTGCATCGTCGGACCCGGTTGCGGCCACGAGCAAGGCCGCGGCGGCTCCGGCGCCGACCAGACACACCGCGGCCGCAACGAGCGGCCAGCGGCGGCGGGGCCGGGGTGGCGGGGCCGGCTGGACCTCTGGCGACGAGCCGCCCGCGGTCTCCGGCGCCGTCTCGGGACCGGGCACGAGGCCCTGATCGGAACGAACGTCGTCTTCCGGTGAGCTGGCCATCAGCGACATCAGTTCCCTCCCTGGGCGAAACCGCCGGGCCCACCGGGACCGAACGTGTCGGCCTGGCATTGGGCCACATCTGCGGCGTTGGCCGGGTCGAGCGGATCGAACCCGGAGGCGAACATGCCGCCGGGACCGTCGGGACCGGGGACCAGGGGTCCGCTCAGGTCCGGGTCTGCGACGTCATGGCCGAAGTCCCGGAGGCACTGGGCGAAGGCGAGGAGATCGTCCTCGAGCTCGGTGGTGTCGATGCCGTTCGTCGGGAGGAAGCTGGCGCCGGCGATGATGTCGCCGCAGATCTCGAAGGCGTCGGCGACCAGATCGAGATCGAGGTCGCCGGATTGGGCCTGACCGCCGAAGTCGATCGACCCGTCAGCGGCAACCGCCGGGTCCTCGAACTCGGGCACCCCGTTGTCTCGCATGCACTGGGCGAACTCGAGCGCCAGCTCCTCGTCGGTCGCCGGCCCGGCTCCGTCGGCGCCGCCCACATCGTCGGCATCGTCGGCCGGTGCCTCGTCGTCTGCCGAGGAGGCCTCGGTCGTTTCGGTCCCGGAGTCGTCGCCGCCGTCGGAGGGCAAAGCCCGACGCGCGAAGGCCGAAGATGAGTTGGTCACGCTGGAAGACAAGCTCAAAGAAACACTCGCCGCCGCCAAGTCACGCGGCACAGCGAACCCG
>JBCCFN010000187.1:0-10547 GCA_039029715.1 Actinomycetota bacterium
GGCACCGCCGCCGACCGCCCGTCGGCCGACTACGTGGCCGGCGCCACGGCCAACGCCGCCCTCGTCGCGCTCACGCAGGCATTGGGGGCGTCATCGCTCCGGGACGGTGTCCGGGTGGTCGGCATCAACCCTGGGCTGACCCTGACCGACCGGATGGAGCAACTGCTCCGGGATCGGGCCGATCGAACCCTCGGCAACCCGGCCCGGTGGGCCGAGCTGGTGCCAACCGACCCGGCGCCGGCCTCGGTCGACCAGATCGCGGATGTCGCCGTGTTCCTGGCATCGGAGCGAGCCGGACACATCTCCGGCACCACCCTGACCGTCGACGGTGGTAACGCCGGACGCTGACGCGGTCCGGCGCCCGGTCGCTGCGCTGGCCCGTTTGCTCCGGTGGCCCGGGCTGGACAAGGATCGGTCTCCCGGACGACCGAGGAGACCTTGACCGTGCCAACCCGCGTCGAGACCACCGAGAATCTGCTTGCCTGCTTCGCAGACGTCGAGGACCTGATGGCCTCACTCTCGCCGGAGGACTGGTCGGTACCGTCGCTGTGCCCGGCGTGGGACACCGCCGGCGTCATCCGCCATCTGGCCGCCATCGAGCACGTGCTCACCGGCTGGATCCCCGAGGGGGAGGGGGCGGCGCCACCGTTCGAGGCGATCGGACCGTGGGAGGCCGAGACCGGAGGGTGGGCACCGGAGCGCCTGGCCGACGAGGCGCGCCAGATCTTCGCCGCCCGCCGAACCGACCTGATGGCGATGACCGACGAGCAGTTCGCCCGGCCGTCGATGACCCCGGTCGGGCCGGGCACCTATCACCGGTTCATGGACATCCGGACCTTCGACTTCTGGGTTCACCTGCGCGACATCACGACCCCGCTCGGGCGGACCACCGACGATGGCGGTCCGCCGGCCGAGGTCGCCCTCGACGAGGTCCACAACTCGATCGGCTACATCGTCGGCAAGAAGATCGGGCTCCCGGACGGCATGAGTATTGCGTTCAGACTGACCGGTCCGCTGACCCGGGACATCTTCGCCGCGGTCGATGGTCGGGCGGCCAAGGTCGACCACCTCGCGTCGCCAGCGGTCGAGGTCACGGCCGACTCGTTGACCTTCGTCCAGCTCGCGTGTGGTCGAATCGACCCGCAGGCGGCGATCGATGCCGGACGGATCTCGTGGTCCGGGGACGCCGAGTGGGGCGAGCGAGCCGCCCGCAACCTGAGATTCACGATGTAGCGAGCGTCGCCAACCCGTTCACGACCCGCTCCATGTTGGCTCGGTGCTCGTCCAGCCGTCGGTCGAGGATGCGCTCCTCCAGATCCGGCCTGGCGTCGATGACCTGGGTGATACCGGACGGGCCTGGCCCGAGGTGCATGACGAACCGGACCCGAACATACCCGGCGATGGGCTCGAGCTCGAACCGCCACCGGGCGCCAGGGTTCTCGAGGCTGGCGCTGACCCACCCGAACCGGCGCTGCTCCACCAGCTCCGAGATGTAGCACGGCACCTGCCACTCACCCCGGGCCTCGTGGGTGTTGCGACCGGTGAACCGAGCCCCGACCGCCGGCTCGGTCACGCCCTCATCCCAGTCCGCACCGATCACCTCGTCGCTGAACTGGGCCGGCATGGAGATGTCGGACACCAGCTCCCAGAGCCGACCGATCGGGGCCTTCACATCGGCTTCGACGACGACGCCCGGTCCGTCCGCCAACGTCATCGGGACGCTCGGGCCGTGTTCGTAGATCCGGCCGAACCGGTTCACGTAGGTGATGTACCGAGCCGGGTAGCGGGGCGCGTCGCCGAACTCGGTGCCCTTGGTCCAGGCCACCGGCAGCATGGCGATCTGGGTCATGTCGTCCGGGATGCCCAACAGCTCGGCGATGCGGTCGTCTGCGTTGAGGATGGCCGTGGTCCAGGTCGTGCCGAGGCCACGGGCCCGCAACGCGACGGCGAAGCTCCAGGCCGACTGGATGACCGAGTCGAACAGACCGGGCTTGCCGCTGTTGTCGTGGCGCCCGATGATCGTCGGGATCACGATCACCGGTACCTCCGCCAGATGCTCGGCCAGGTGGGCGGCCGAGGCCATGACCTTCTCGTTGTGATGCCCGGAGCCGGCGAGCCGGTCCCTGGTCTCGATCATCCAGTTGCCGGCGGTCGCCAGGTACAGCTCGGCCAGTTCGGCCTTGAGCGCCGGGTCTCGGACCACCATCCACCGCCGGCTGCCCTGATTGCCACCGGTCGGGGCCTGCTCGGCCACGTCGATGCAGTCGAGGATCAGTTGCTGGTCGACCTCCCGCTGGAGATCCAGCCGGCGACGTACGGCCCGGGTGGTCCGGAGAGCGGCGTCGACCGAGGCGGTGTCGATGGCGTCAGACGAGATGCGCATGGAAGCGTTTTAGGTCACCGGTCCGGCCATGGCGAATCTCCCCGCATCTGGAGTCCGGGGTCGGGGAGCGAGTACCGTCGGCGGCCATGCGCGTCCACGTCGATCGCCGGGGCTCCGGCCCCGCCATCATCTTCCTCCACGGCATCGGATCATCGTCTGCCACCTGGGACCGGGTCATGACCCTGCTCCAGGACCGGTACACCGTTGCCGCCTTCGACCTCCTCGGCCACGGCGACTCCCCGGTACCCGACGACCCGGCGGAGTACGCCAGGGACCGTGCGTTGGAGGACATCGACGACGTGATCGCTTCCCTCGACGGCCCGACCGTCCTGGTCGGCCACTCGCTCGGCGGGTACCTGGCCCTGGCCCATGCCGCCACTCGGCCCGGGGTGGCGCAGGGCATCGTGGTCCTCAACACCGGACCCGGCTTCCGGGATCCGGAGAAGCGGGAGGCGTGGAACGATCGGTCTCGCCGCAACGCCCACCGCTTCGGGGTGCCGCCCCAGGCGGCGGAGATGAACCTCCAGGAGGACGGTGTGGTCATGGAACGGCTGGCCGAGATCGACGTGCCGACGATCGTGCTTGCCGGGACAGCCGATCGGCCGGAGTACGCCGGCGCCGGTCAGTATCTGGAGCGCAAGATGCCGAACGCCCGGTTCATCGCCATCGAGGGCGGGGAGCACGCAATGCACGAGGACAGCCACGCCGACGAGGTGGCCGCCATCGTCGCCGAGCTTGCGGGCTCGGCCGGCAGGTCAGCCGACTGACGGTCCGGCCGTCACCGGCGTCAGCCGGTAGCCGTCGCCATCGATGACCAGCCGGCCGGCGGTCGGCGAACCGAAGTGGGTACCGATGACCAGGGTCGATCCGTCTGCCCAGCCGGGGAAGACGGCCAGGCGGGTGGCCCGGGACTGGGCCGGGTCGGTGTCGAACACCGATGACAGTCCCGGGTCTGCGAGCTGCATCGGGTGGTGGACCATGTCCCCGGTGATGATCGCCCTGGCCCCGTCGTCCTCGACGACGACCGAGACGTGGCCGGGCGTGTGACCGGGCGTCGGCTGGAGCGCGATACCACCACCGATCACGTGGTCCGGGGCCACCAGATCGACCAGGCCGGCCTCGACGACCGGCGCCACCGAATCGGCGAACGGGTCCTCATTGTCGAACAGGCCCGGCTCATCCTTCCAGTGCCGGTACTCCGCATCGACGAACAGGTACCGGGCGTTCGGGAACGTCGGGACCCAGGCCCCGTCGACCAATGTGGTGTTCCACCCGACGTGATCCACGTGCAGGTGGGTGCACACCACGTGGGTGATCGTCTCCGGCGAGTAGCCGGCCGTGGCCATGTCGGCCAGGAACGGGCCGGACAGGCCGTCCCACAGTTGGTTGTGGCGGCGCTTGTCGTTGCCGACGCAGGTGTCGACCGCGATCCGCCTGGTCCCGTCGTCGATCACGAGGCACTGGATCTTCTGCAGCAGGTAGCCCCGGTCGTCGACGAAGTTCGGCCGGAGCCAGGGCGCAGCCGTGGCCCGGGCCAGCACATACTCCTTGCTCATGCCTCGATAGAGGAACCGGGGCGACGTCGGGGTCTCGGACTCGACGACCGAGGTGATCGTCGTGCTCCCGACCTGCCATCGCAACATCGCCCTCACCGTAGTGGCCGGGCCGGATCCGTCCCAGCGGGGACTATCGCCGGGAGTCGACCCAGCGGAGGAAGGTGTCCCGATCCCAGGTGTTGACGACCAGCTCCCGGGGTGTCCAACCCCGTTGGGCGGTCAGCACCCCGTACTCCATACGCCCGAGCTCGGAGACGTGATGACTGTCGGTGTTGATCACCAGCTTGACGCCGCGGTCGACGGCTCGTCTCACCACGTCGGATGCCGCGTCGAGTCGTCGGAGTGCGCCGTTGATCTCCAACGCCACGTCGTTGGCAACCAGGGCCTCGAGCACCTTGTCCACGTCGATCTCGATGCCGGGTCGGCGGCCGATGTAGCGGCCGGTCAGGTGGCCGATCGAGTTGACGGACGGATCTTCGATGGCGGTGATCAGCCGGGCGGTCTGGTCCTCAACCGACCGGTCGTAGTGTGAGTGGACCGAGGCCACCGTGTAGTCGAACAGGGCCCGGAACTCCGCGTCGTAGTCGAGGCCGCCGGTCGGACCGATGTTCAGCTCGCACCCGAACAGGAGGGTCAGATCCGGATACTCCTCCTGCAGCGCCCGGATGTTCTCCCGGTGCTCGAGCATCTCCTCCCGATCCGAGCCGTTGATGGCCAGATCCTCACCGTGATCGGTGATGGCCAGGTAGTCGTAGCCCTTGCCGGCTGCCTCGGCCACCATGTCCGGCAGCGAGGACCGGCCGTCCCCGGACCGGTCGGTGTGGTAGTGGAGGTCGCCCCGCATGTCCTGCAGTTGCACCAGGTCCGGCAGCCCGTCGCCCCCGGCGGCCTCGACCTCCCCGGTCGCCTCCCGCATCGGAGCCGGGACGTAGGCCAGCCCGAGGGCCTCATAGATCTCCTCCTCGGTGGCCGAGGCGACGACCTCGTCGCCGTCGAGCAGGCCGTACTCGTTCAGCAGCCACCCCCGGTCGATCGCCCGCTGCCGCAGTGCGATGTTGTGGGCCTTCGACCCGGTGAAGTACAACGTGGCCGCGCCGAACTGCGATGGCTGCACCACCCGGACGTCGATCTGGAGCCCGGCCGAGGTCAGGAACGACGTCTTGGTCGCCCCGGACAGCACCAGCTCCGCCACCTCGCGGTTGGCGACAACGGCGGCCATGACCGACGCCGGCTCGGTCGATGCCACGGTGATGTCGATGTCACCGATCGTCTCGGACATCCGCCGGAGGCTCCCGCAGTAGGCGGCGTCGACGACGTCGTCCCTGGCCACCAGCTCGGCGACCAGTCGCTCGGCCAGGGGAAGCGCATCGGCGATCGGGGTCCGCCGGTCCTTACCGGTCAGGCCGAGGCGATCGATCGCCTTGGCGATCTTGGCCTCAGACGTTGCACCCATCCGGGGCAGGGTTCGGAGCTTCTCCTCGGCGATGGCCTTCCGGAGCCCGTCGAGGTCCTCGACCCCGAGCTCGGCCCGGACCAACTTGAGCGTCTTCGGGCCGAGACCGGGAATTCGGCTCAGCTCGACGAAGGCCGGTGGGTAGGCCGCCCGGAGCGACTCCAGCTTGGCCACCTCGCCGGTCTCCAGGAACTCCCGGATCTTGGCTGCCGTGGACTTGCCGATCCCCTTGATCCTTGTCAGCTCGGTTGCGGTCAGCTGGGTGATGTCGTCCCCGTGGGCCTCGATACCGAGCTTGGCATTCTCATAGGCTCGGACCTTGAACGACTGCGGGCTCTCCTCCTGCAGCGTCGTCAGGGTGACCAGTTCGTCCAGCATGGCGATGACGTCTGCGTTGGCGGCCATACCTCCTGCCTACCGTCGTTTGGCCCCTGACGCCACGTCACGGGCTGCGGCGCAGCGGCCGGGTCAGTGCACCGGGTGGACCGCGGCCGCGTCGAGGCCGACCGCCAGCGTCACCTCGGCGTCCTCGGTGACCATGGCTCCCTCGACCCTGATGTCGAGCTGGGAGAGGTCGAGTGGGACCGTGACCGCGCTGGCTTCCTTGGCCGCAAGCCGGACCTTTGCGAAGCCGACCAGGCGGCGGGCCGGCCGGGTCACGGCGGACTCGACGACCGTGCCGTAGACCTGGACCACGGTGGAACCGGGCCGGTCCGCCGCGTTGATCACCTCGACCACCACCGCATCCCCTCGCCGCTCGGCCGACCCGAGCCGGATGTCGGCGTAGCTCAGGCCGTGCCCGAACGGCAGGGCCGCCGATACGCCCTCGGCGTCGAGCCACCACTGACCGTGGAGCAGGCCGTAGGTGGCCGCTGCGGCGTCGGGATCGAACGGTGGGAGGTCGGCCTCGTCGACCGGAACGGCGAACGGCAGCCGGCCGCCCGGCTCGGCCCCGAGCAGGACGTCGGCCAGGGCATGCCCGCCCTCGGAGCCGGCATACCACTGGATGAGGGTGGCGCTCGGTCCGTCCAGCCATGGCATCACCACCGCGCTGCCTGCGATCACGGCGACCACCACCCGGTCGTTCACCGCACAGGCGGCCTCGATCAGGCCCTCGTCCGCAGCAGCCAGCCGCAGCGATCGACGGTCGCCGCCGGGAGCGGACCCGAGCCCGCCGGCGGGGGAGGCCTCACCACCGCCGCCGGCCACCGCCCGCTCGATCGTGGCCAGGACCTCCGGGTCATCGGTCCCGACCTCGGGGTGATCCAGGGGCGGGGCGAGGGCGGCCAGCGTCTGGGCCAGCCCGTCGCCCAGGTACTCGCCCTCGTCGAGGCGGGTGTACCCGACGACGACAACGACGGCATCGGCGTCAGCGGCGATGGCCGCATCGGCTGGGTGGTGGACCACGTCGACCTCGGGGAGCGCAGCCCGGAGCCCGGCCAAGGGTGTGACCGGATCCGGGGTGTGGCGGACATTGCTCGACCCGGCGTCGCCGAGATTGACCCGATCGGCGAGCGGCCCGAGGACGGCCAGGGTCGACAGCGCTCCACCGTCGAGTGGCAGCAGTCCGTCGTTGGTTGCCAGCACCATCGACGCCACCGCCGCCTCCCGGGCCAGCGCCCGATGTCGTGGCGCGGCCAGCACCCCGTCCGAGGCCGGCGGGCCGAACACGTGACGAAACCGCAGAAAGGTGGCGACGACCTCGGTGACCCGGTCGGCGACAACTGCCGGGTCGAGGCGGCCGTCATCCACCGCATCGGCCAGCGCGACCGCCCGCTGCTGGCGGAACGGCATCTCGATGTTGCAGCCGGCAACCACCGAACCGACCGGATCTCGAAGCCCGGCGATGAAGTCGGTGATGACGAAGCCGTGCCACCCCCACTCGTTGCGGAGGATGTCGATCAACAGCTCCTCATTCTCGCCACACCACGCACCGTTGACCTGGTTGTACGCGCTCATGGCGCTGGCCACCCCGGCCTCCGCCACCCGGCGGAAGTGGGGGAGATAGACCTCGTGCAGGGCCCGTTCGTCCGCGGTCACGTCGACGCTGAATCGGGCGTTCTCCATCGAGTTGAGGGCGAAGTGTTTCATGCACGCCATCACGTGCTCCTGCAGGCCCTCGGTCAGCGCCGCCGCCATCTCTCCGACGTGATGGGGGTCCTCGCCATAGGTCTCCTGGGCCCGACCCCAGGCGGGATGGTGCAGCAGGTTCATGCACACCGCGCCGGTGAAGGTGGCGCCGACCGATCGCAACTCGGCACCGATGGCCAGGCCGATCCGGCGCTCGAGTTCCGGATCGAACGACGCCCCCCTTGCCATCGACACCGGAAACGTCGTGGCCGGGCCGACCACGCAGCCCCGGGGCCCGTCCGCAAAGTGGAGCCCCGGTATCCCGAGGCGGTCGACCACCGCGGCCGGGAAGGTCCGGGTGTTGTAACCACCGGTCATCATCTCGGCCAGCCCGGACCAGAACGGCAGGTCACCGTCGAGGCAGCCAAGTCGCTCGTCCTCGGTCATGGCGGCGACCAGCTGGGTCGCCTCGTCCCGGGGATCGGCACCCCGATCGACCCGCGCCGCAGCGGACCAGAAGTCGTCATTCCGCTCCATCGAACCTCCCGTCGTCAGGGCCGGATCGTAGTGCACCGGCTACCACGCCAACCGGTCCTGCCGATACCGCCTGGTCTGGGACCAGGTGGTTGCTGCTATCGTCCGGCTGCAGACCTGGGACGAGCTGGAGGGATGACCAGACCAGTGGCATGCGTAGAGGCCGGCGCCCCCGCCATGGCTGTTTGGGACGCTCGATGACCCGACTGTCGGCGAATCTCGGGTTCCTCTGGCCCGAGCTGGAGCTCCTCGATGCCATCCGCGCCGCCCACGACGCCGGCTTCGAGGCGGTCGAGGTCCACTGGCCGTACATCACCCACGCCCTCGAGGTCGCACTGGTGCTCGAGGAGCTCGGTATCCCGCTGATCTGTCTCAACACGGTCGGTGGGGACCTGGCCGGCGGCGAGTTCGGCCTGTCTGCCCTTCCCGGCCGCCAGGAGGAAGCCCAGGCGTCGATCGACAAGGCGCTGGCCTACGCCGTCGACGTGTCGGCCCAGTTCATCCACGTGTTGGCCGGCAAGGCCTCCGGTGAGTCGGCCCGGGACGCCTACATCGAAAACCTGCGATACGCCGCCCAGAAGGGACGGGACTTCGGGGTCGGGGTGCTGATCGAGCCGATAAGTGCCGGCACCCAGGACGGGTACTACCTGACCCACGTCGACCAGGCGGCCGCCATCGTCCGTGACACCGGCGAGCCGAACGTCAAGATCCTGTTCGACTGCTATCACGTGCAGCTGACCGAGGGCGACCTCATCGAGCGAGTCCGGTCCCACCTCGGCATCATCGGCCATATCCAGATCGCTTCGGTGCCGGACCGGACCGAGCCGGACCACGGCGAGGTCGACTACCCGGCACTGCTGGCCCAGATCGACGAGTTGGGCTACCGCGGCCACATCGGCGCCGAGTACAAGCCGACCGGCCGCACCGCCGACGGGCTCGGCTGGATGCGCTCGCTGCTCTGAGCGGCTGAACTACTCCAGCAACCGGGCGTCCGCAACGAATCGGCGGGTCGACGGGTGCTCGGGGTCGTCGAGGATCTGTTCGACCGGCCCGCTCTCGATGAGCCGGCCGTCCTCGAAGAAGTGGACCCGGTCGGCCGCGGCCCGGACGAAACCCATCTCGTGGGTGACCGCGACCACGGTCAGCGACGAGTCCGCGATCTCCCGGACCAGCTCCATGATCCCCTTTGTCAGCTCCGGGTCGACCGATGCGGTCGGCTCGTCGAGGAGGATGATGACCGGATCCATTGCCAGGGCTCTGGCTATGGCCACCCGCTGCTGCTCGCCGCCAGACAGCTGCGAGGGCAGCTTGGATCGGTGCCGCAGCATGTCGACCCGGTCCAGGGCTTCCTCGGCCGCCGACTCGGCCTCGTCGCTGCTCCGATTCAGAACCAGCCGCTGGGCCAGGACCACGTTGGTCTCGACCGTGTACTGGGGGAAGAGGTTGAACTGCTGGAACACCACCCCGACCCTGGCCCGGAGCGCCCGAAGGACGTACGGGTCGTCGGTGATCGGGAGGCCGTGGACGACGACCTCGCCCCCGTTCGGCCGTTCCAGGCCGTTGAGGCAGCGCAGCATGGTCGACTTCCCGGCCCCGGACCGACCGATCAGCACCGCCACTTCGCCGGCCTCGACCTCGAAGCTCACATCGTCGAGGGCCTGAAACTGGGAGAACCACTTGTCGACGTGGTGACAGGCAACCGCCGGAGGCGGGATCTCCGGTTCGGACGGGGTCGGGTCCAGGAACTCGGGCGTACCGACCAGCGCACTGGTCCCGTACCCGGCAATCGAACCGGACAGCAGCGGGCCGGCGTCGACGGACCTCGATGGTTCGGAGCGGGACAGAAACGACATGGGCTACGGCCCGGTCGAGGCGCCGCCGGCTGCGAGACCTCGAGCAGGACCCTTCAATCATCGGTCATCGGCGGCCGAGGGACAAGCACAACCGGTGGCGGTGGTTCGACGGGCGCGACGACGTTGTGCCAGCCTGGCCCGACCGAGCGAGAGGAGCGCCCGATGGGACACGAATGCTTCGACGTCGAGATCGAGGACAAGGTCGCCCACGTCAGGATGAATCGCCCCGAGCGGAGCAACTCGATGATCCCGGCGTTCTGGCGGGAGCTGCCGGCGATCACCGATGAGCTGTCCCGGTCCGGTTCGGTCCGGGCCATGGTCCTGTCCGGCGAGGGCAAGCACTTCTGCTCCGGCATGGATCTGGAGGTGTTCGCAACCGATGACGGCGTCGGCGCCGACGCCGGGCGGGGGAGCGAGTACCGCAGCAGGCGCAACGAGCGGTTCCGGTCGACCGCCATCAAGCTCCAGGACACCTTCTCTGCCCTGGAGCGCGCTCGCATGCCGGTGCTGGCGGCCGTCCAGGGCGCCTGTGTCGGCGGTGGCATCGACATGATCAGCGCCTGCGACATGCGCTACGCCACCGAGGATGCGTTCTTCTCGATCCAGGAGATCAACATCGGGATGACGGCCGACGTCGGGACCCTGCAGCGGATGCCGAAACTGGTGCCCGAAGGTCTGGTTCGGGAGCTGGCGCCGAC
>JBCCFN010000188.1:0-10435 GCA_039029715.1 Actinomycetota bacterium
CGACCGTCAACGACGTCGGCGACGCAGACGGCGGGCCGAACGACCTGCTCAACCACCCGGTCATCACGACGGTCACCCCGGCCGGGGCGACCGCAACGGTCGACTACCGCCTGGATGTCCCGGCCGGTGACTACCGGATCGAGTTCTTCGCAGACGACACTCGGCCCCGGGACCCCTCCGGCTACGGGGCTGGCGAGGTGCTGGTCGGCTCGGCCGCCATCACCCACACCGGGTCGGGGGTCGAGACGTTCCAGGCCACCATCACCGACCTCGGCAACTACTGGTTGGCCGCCACCGCCACCGAGGATCTCGGCGCCGGGGCCTACGGTTCGACCTCGGAGTTCGGGCCGAACGTGTGCGTCGGCGACGCCGACGGTGACGGCCTCCTCGACTGCTGGGAGGACGCCAACACCGACGCCGATGACGATCCGGCCACCAATCCGGGCCCTGACACCGACGGTGACACGACGCCCAACTACCTCGACGCAGACGATGATGGCGACGGGACGGCGACCGCCTCTGAGAACCCCGACCCGAACGGCGACGGCCACCCTCAGGATGCCCGGGACTCCGACATCGATGGTCAGCCCGACTACCTGGATCGGCCGACCGTGGCGGCGGGGGGATTCGTGATCGAGGAGCGGAAGATCTCGAGCACCCAGGGGGGCCTGACCGGCCCGCTGAGTGACTCGGCCTTCGGTTTCGCCGCAGCCGCCATCGGCGACCTCGACGGGGACGGCGTGATCGATCTGGCGGTCGGGGACGCCTACGACGACGACGGTGGCACCAACCGGGGTGCGGTCTACATCCTGTTCCTGAATGCCGATGGCACGGTCAAGGCCGAGCAGAAGATCAGCGAGACCCAGGGCGGCCTGGCGGAACCGCTGACCGACTACGACCAGTTCGGCGGCGCAGTCACGGCCATCGGCGACCTCGATCGTGACGGCGTGACCGAGATCGCCGTCGGCGCCCGACTGGCTGATGACGGTGCCCCACAAGCCGGGGAGGTCATCATCCTGTTCCTGAATGCCGACGGCACGGTCAAGAGCGAGCAGAAGATCTCCTCGACCGATGGTGGGCTCACTGCCCTCGATGCCGGCGACTACTTCGGGTCCCACGTCGCCGGGCTCGGCGATGTGGACGGCGACGGCCTCCCGGACCTGGCCGTCGGTCAGGTCAACGACGATGACGGCGGCAGCGACCGAGGAGCGGTCCAGATCCTGTTCCTGAACGCCGATGGCACGGTGAAGGCCCAGCAACAGATCTCCGACTCGGTCGGCGGCCTGACCACCGGGTTGGCTGACGACGATGAGTTCGGGGCCGTGGCCACCATCGGCGACCTGGACGGTGACGATGTCGCTGACCTGGTGGTCGGGGCCGGCGGCTACGACAGTGACGCCGGCGCGGTGTTCGTCGTCTTCCTGAACGCAGATGGCACTGTCAAGGCCGACCAGCGCATCTCGTCCGGCGAGGGTGGGTTCACCGCCACTTTGTCGGGCTGGGGTGAGTTCGGCTACCGCACGGCCGGTGTCGGCGACATCGACGGCGACGGAAACCCCGACGCCCTGATCGGCACGTACTTCGAAGAGACGGCCTACCTCCTGTTCCTGAACGCAGACGGGACGGTCAAGTCCACCTCGATCTTCAGCTCTGGCAGGGGCGGTGTGAGTGGTCCCCTCGAAAGCCTCGATGGGTTCGGGCGGGCCGTGGCCGGGATCGGCGACCTGGATGGGGATGGCCGGACGGACCTGGTGATCGGCGCCCACGGCGACGATGATGGGGGCGCCGACCTGGGTGCGATCTACCTCCTTGACCTGGTTCCGTCCGCCGATTCCGACGGCGACGGGCTGTTCGACTTCTGGGAGGACGCCAACACCGACGCCGACCGTGATCCGTCCACCAATCCCGGGCCGGATGCCGACGGTGACACCACGCCGAACTACCTCGATGCCGATGACGACGACGATGGGACGCCGACGGCGTCCGAGAACGCCGACCCCAACGGGGACGGAGATCCCCGGGACGCCATCGACACCGACCGGGACGGTCAGCCCGATTACCTGGACGATCCCACCCTGGTCTCGACCGCCATCGTGGCGTCCGAGGTGAAGATCAGCTCGCTCTCGGGCGGGTTGACCGCCACCCTGGACGACCAGGACGACTTCGGTGCCACGGTTGCGAGCATCGGTGACCTGGATGGCGACGGCGTCGTCGACGTCGCCGTCGGGGCTCGCAGCGATGACGACGGCGCGTCCAATGCCGGTGCCGTCCACATCCTGTTCCTGAACGCCGATGGGACGGTGAAGGCGGAGCAGAAGATCTCCAACACCGAAGGCGGACTGGTCTCGGTCGTTGGGGCAGCTGACAACTTCGGGTTCTCGGTTGCCGGCATCGGCGACCTGGATGGCGACGGGATCATGGACCTGGCGGTCGGTGCGCTCGGAGACGACGACGGCGCTTCCGGCGCCGGCGCGGTCTACGTCCTGTTCCTGAACGCCGATGGGACGGTGAAGGCGGAGCAGAAGATCTCCAACACCGAGGGCGGACTGGCGGCCACCATCGACGGCTCTGACCGGTTCGGTATCTCGGTTGCAGCGCTCGGCGACCTGAACGGCGATGGTCTACCGGACCTGGCCGTCGGCGCCGATGGCGACGACGATGGCGGCTCAGGCACCGGTGCGGTCCACGTCCTGTTCCTGAATGCCGATGGCACGGTTCGGGCGGAGCAGAAGATCTCAGACACCGTCGGTGGGCTCGCCGCCATCCTGGACGATGCCGACGCCATCGGGTTCGGGCTGGCCGGTCCTGGCGACATCGACGGTGACGGCACCAACGACCTGGTGGTCGGGACCCGGTACGACGATGACGGCGGCAGCAACCGCGGTGCGGTCCACGTGTTGTTCCTGAACACCGATGGCACCGTTCGGGCCGAGCAGAAGATCTCGGATACCGAAGGGGGACTCCCCGGTGATCTGGCCAATGCCGACTGGTTCGGGGCCGGTGTCACCGGCCTCGGCGACATCGACGCAAACGGTGTGCCAGACATTGCGGTCGGGGCCACCGGCGCCGGCGGCGGAGCCGTCCACGTCCTCGCGCTGAACAGCGACGGCACGGTGCGGGCCGGCTCGATCCTCGATGCCGACAACGGCGGGATCGTCGGCCCGATCGACTCAGGCGATCGGTTCGGCAGCCGACTGGCCGGCCTCGGTGACCTGGACGGCGACG
The DNA here is from genome assembly GCA_039029715.1 of Actinomycetota bacterium. Lineage (GTDB taxonomy): Bacteria > Actinomycetota > Acidimicrobiia > Acidimicrobiales > SZUA-35 > JAHELU01. The sequence continues at coordinate 3,226 of JBCCFN010000188.1, forward strand.
GCCGGATCAACCTGGCGATCGGCGCCCGCTATGACGACGACGGTGGAACCGATCGGGGGGCGGTCTACATGTTCGACCTGTCCGCCGGGTGCGGCGATGGCCCCGGCCGGGAGTCGACCTGCCCATTCACGTCGCTGGAGTCCGTCCCCCACGACGTCAGCGGCCGGTTCTGGTTCGACTTCGGCAACGGTCCGTTCGAGGCATCGGTGGCCGCCGACGAGGGCGGTGCCTGGGTGCAGGTCCTGCAGTACCACCATCAGGGTGGTACCGACCCGAATCTCGACGTCCGGTCGGTCGCCGACCACTGGCCGGTGGCATCGACCGCCGTACTCGGTGCCGATCTCTCCGGCACGGCGGCGTGGGGCCATACCGGCCAGGCGGCTGCCGCGGCGATCACCGACAGGTCGGACGACCTGGAGCTGCGGTGGTACGGCGAGACCTCGGCCCACGGTCGGGTCATCCACTTCCGGTCATCGGTGATCGGCGAGTTCCAGACCGACGCCGAGCCAGACCTGCACGCCGGCGGGATCGCCACCGACTTCACCCCGTTGACGGGCCACACGGCAAACCTCCCGGCCGTCGCCGATCGCGGGTTCGGCGACAGCGGTGATCTGATGCTGACCGAGTTCCCGTTCTACCGGGTCGGGAACGAGCACTGGGGCATCGACGGGCTGGGGAGCCGCTGGGAAGTCGACAACAACAGTGGATCCGGCGACGACACCCTCCACCGGGTCTGGGTTCGCCACGACGGAACCTCGGTGACCGTGAACTCGACCGGCGACGGGGCAGACGCCAGCCCCGGCGATGGCCGGTGCGACACCGGGGCCACCAACGCCGATGGCCAACCGGAGTGCACCCTGCGGGCCGCCATCGCCGAAGCCACCGCGTCGGCGGCGATCGACACCGTCCGGTTCGGGATCCCGGTCACCGATGCCAACCACGCCGCCGGCGTCTGGACCATCAGCCCCGCCACCGCCTTGCCGGACATCGCAGCCGGGGTCACCATCGACGGCAGCACGCAGCCCGGCTGGACCTCGACGCCGGTGATCGATCTCGACGGTGGTGGCCTCCCGCCTGCCACTGACACACTCCGCATCACCAGCACCACCGGGCCGGTAACCGTCCGGGCGCTGGCGGTCAGCGACGCCACCGCCAGCATCGTCGAGATCTTCAGCGGTGACGGGCATCGACTGGTCGGCAACCACATCGGCGTCGATCCCGCCGGCACCTCCAGCTCCTACACCGCATCGTCCGCCGCCGTCCACGTGGTCGGGGGCACCAACCTGACGATTGGCGGGACCACTGCGGCCGAGCGGAACGTCATCGCCGGGGGCGGCAACGGCATCGTCATCGACGGCGGGCTCGGGGTCGACGGGGTGACGGTCGCCGGCAATCACATCGGGGTCGACCTGGGGGGCAACGCAGAGCTGGCCATCGCCTTCGACGGCGTCCGGGTGGACAACGGCGCGGCCAACGTGGTGATCGGCGGGCCCACGCCGGGTGCCGGAAACGTGATCGCCGGTGTGGCCGGCGATGCGGTCCAGGTCGAGGACGAGACGACGGACGGCACGATCGTCCAGGGCAACCTGATCGGCATCGGTGCCGATGGGACGACCGCTCTCTCGGTCGGCGCACAGGGTGTCCTGGTCGTCGATGGTCCCGACGACGTCGTCGTGGCAGACAACGTGATCGGCAATGTCGGGGCGGACGGGATCGAGTTCGACGGGGCCACGACGTCCGGGACGATCCAGGGCAACCGGATCGGGCTGGACGCCAGCGACAACCCGCACCCGATCGACGAGTACGGCATCAACATCGACTCGGACGTGGACCAGGTCACCGGACTGCTGGTCGGCGGGACCGGCGTCGGCGACGGCAACATCATCGCCAACGTCGGCACCGGCGGGTCGGCGACCGCCGGTATCGCCCAGTCCTCGACCGGGACCAACACGATCCTCGGCAACGCCATCAGCGGCGTGCCCGGTCTCGGCATCGACCTGGACCCGAGCGGGGTCAACACAAACGATGCCGGCGACGCAGACGTCGGGCCGAACGACCTGCTCAATCACCCGGTCCTGACCAGCGCGGTCCAGTCCGGAGGCACCGTGACGGTCACCTTCGACCTGGACGTCCCGGCCAATCCGGACGGCTATCGCATCGAGTTCTTCACCAATCCGGCCGGGGCCAATGCCTCCGGCTACGGGGCCGGCGAGGTGCCGGTCGGCTCGGTCGATGTGGCCGGGCCCGGCACCGGGCTGAGCTTCGGCTACAGCGGTGCCGACCAGGATGCGGTCACCGCGACCGCAACCGTGAAGACCGCCACCGGATTCGCCGAAACCTCCGAGTTCTCGAACGCATACACCGCCGGAGACGGCGTCCTCCGGGTCAACTCGACTGGCGATGCGGCGGACGCGGCAGCAGGCAACGGGACCTGCGACACCGGTGCCACCATCGCCGGCGGCGATCCCGAATGTACGCTCCGGGCCGCCATGGAGGAGGCGAACGCCTCGTCGGTTGCCACCATCAACTTCGCCATCCCGACCGCGGACGCCAACCACGCGGCCGGGGTCTGGACCATCGTCCCGGCCACCGAACTGCCGGACATCACCCAGGCAGCCACCATCGACGCCACCACCCAGCCGGGCTGGGTCGACGGGCCGGTCATCGTGGTCGACGGCAGCGTCGTTGCCGGGTCACCGGACGGCTTCGCCCTGCAAGGCAGCGGCACCACCCTCCGCGGGTTCTCGGTGGTGAACTTCCCGGACGAGGGCATCGACATCGAGGGCACCGGCGGCCACACCGTCGCCGGGAACTACGTCGGTCTGCTCCCGGACGGGTCGACCGTGGCCGGCAACGACGGTCGCGGCATCGAGTCGAACGACGGCTCCGACGGCAACCTGATCGGCGGGCCACTGACCGCCGACCGGAACGTCATCAGCGGGAACGGCAGTGACGGGATCGGCGTCTTCGGCAACGACGTCGTCATCGAGAACAACTACATCGGCTCGGACGCCACCGGCCTGCTCAGCCGGCCGGACGGCTCCGACAGGATCGACCTCGGCAGCGCCGATCGCACCATCATCCGCAACAACATCATCGTCGCTGCGGGCAACAACGGGGTCGAGGTCGACGATTCGGACGACGTGCTGATCGTCGGCAACCTGATCGGGGTCGGCGCCGATGGGACGACCGCCCTCGGCAACGACACCGACGGCATCTGGGTGGCGGGGACCAGCACCGGCGTGGTGATCGGCGGGACCGGGGCCGGCGAGGGGAACGTCGTCGCCAACAACGCCCAGGACGGCATCGACGTCGAGACCGACGGTCCGGTGTCGATCCTTGGCAACTCGATTGCCAACAACACCAGTATCGGCATCGAGCTCGACCCGGTCGGGGTCAACGCCAACGACGTCGGCGACGCTGACACCGGGCCGAACGATCTACTCAACTTCCCCGAGCTCGGGGCGGTGAGCCGAGTCGGCGGCGACCTGGTGATCCCGTTCACCCTCGATGTGCCGGCCGGTGACTACCGGATCGAGTTCTTCGGCAACACCACCGTCCATGGCTCCGGCTACGGCGAGGGTGAGACGTACCTCGGCGCCGCAACCATCACCCACGCCGGGGCCGGGTCCGAGACGTTCTCGGCCTCGGTCACCGCTGCCGCCACCTCACTGACCGCCACGGCGACCCACGATCTCGGCAGCGGATCGTTCGGCCCGACGTCCGAGTTCTCCCTCGCTGTGACCGCCCCGACCGTCGTCGCCGTCAACTCGACCGGCGACGGTGCAGACGCCACGCCCGGCGACGGCCAGTGCGACACCGGCAGCACCAACGCCGACGGGGACCCCGAATGCACCCTGCGGGCTGCGGTGGCCGAGGCCAACGCCAGCGCCGGCATCGACAGCCTCCGCTTCGCCATCCCCGCCACCGACCCCGGCCATGCGGCCGGCGTGTGGACGATCAGCCCCGGTTCGGCGCTGCCGGCCATCACCGCCTCCCAGCTGACCCTCGATGCCACCACCCAACCGGGCTGGGTGACCACCCCGGTCGTCGAGCTGAACGGTGCCGGCGCCGGGGCCACCGCGGACGGGCTCCAGGTCGCGGGCGACGACGTCGAGATCCGCGGCCTGGCCATCGGTGGCTTCGGCGACAGCGGCATCGAGGTCCAGTCCGGGGCCGCCAACACCGTGATCGCCGGGAACCACGTCGGCCTCGACAACACCGGCCTGGTGGTGCGCGGCAACATCGATCAGGGCATCCATCTGACCAGCGGGAGTGGACCGACCACGGTCGGCGGCGCCCTGCTCGTCGACCGCAACGTGATAGCGGCCAACGGCACCACCGGTGTGTACATCGTGAACTCCAGCGGCAACACGGTCAGCAACAACCTGATCGGCACCGATGTGACCGGCAACGGGGTCGGGTTCGGCAACGGCCGGGACGGGGTCAACATCGGTGGGACGTCTGCCAACAACCAGATCGGCCAGCCGGGGCTGGGCAATGTGCTGTCCGGCAACGTCAACGACGGCATCGAGATCTACGCCACCGGTGCCGGTCACACGGTGCAGGGCAACACGATCGGCCTCGGCCTGGACGGTGCGACCGCCATCGGCAACGGCCGCCTCGGCATCATCGTCCACACCGGGGCCAACAACACCGTGATCGGCGGCCCCGGGGCCGGCGAGGGCAACATCGTCTCGGCCAACGCCAACCACGGCATCCTGATCGATGCGGCCGCCGACCCGACCAACACCGGACATGTGGTTGCCGGCAACCTGATCGGGACCGACGCCACCGGCACCGTGGCGGTCGGGAACGTGGGCGATGGCATCCGGCTCGCTGACGGGACCAACGCCAACACCATCGGTGGAGCGACCTCGGCCCACCGGAACCTCGTGGCCGGCAACGGCTCCGGCGGTATCACGGTGACCGGAGCGGGGACCACCGGCAACACGATCCAGCACAACCGGATCGGCACGACCGCGGACGGGACGGCGGCCCTCGGCAACACCGGGATCGGTGTGCTCATCGACGGCGCTCCGGCCACGGACGTGGTCGACAACCTGATCGCCGCCAACACCGGGGACGGGATCCACATCGCCGGGGCCGGGGCCGTCGGCAACCGTATCCAGGGCAACACGATCGGTGCCGACCTGGCCGGAACCGGCGACCTCGGCAACACCGGCGCCGGCGTGGCGATCGGTGCCGGGGATCCGACCGGGACCGTGATCGGCGGGACCGGGGCCGGGCAGGGCAACCTGATCCTGTTCAACTCGATCGGCGTCTACGTCACCTCGGGCGACGATCATGGCATCGTCGGCAACCAGATCGGCGACAACGACGGTCTGGGGATCGACCTCTCCGGCGGGACCGAGAACGGGTTCGGGGTCACCGCAAACGATGTCGGTGACGGCGATGCCGGGGCCAACGAGCTGGTGAACCATCCGGTGATCGTCGAGGTTCGCCAGGTCGGCTCGACTCTGGTGGCAGACGTCGAGCTGGACGCCCCGGCCGCCGACTACCGGATCGAGCTGTTCGCAAACGCCGCCGCCGACTCCAGCGGTCACGGCGAGGGTCGGACCCCACTCGGCGGGTCGACCGTGACCCACAGCGGCGCCGGGGCGCAGACCTTCACCATCGTCGTCACGTCCGGTGCAACCACCCTGACCGCAACCGCGACCGAGGATCTCGGCGGCGGGTCGTTCGGGTCGACGTCCGAGTTCTCGGCAGCCTTCGACGCCCCAAGCGCAGTCGAGGTCAACGACACCGGCGACGCTGGGGATCTGACCCCCGGTGACGGTCGCTGTGACACCGGCGGGACGAACGCCGACGGCGACCCGGCCTGCACCCTCCGGGCCGCCATCGAGGAGACCAATGCCGGGGCCATCGCCAGGATCGGCTTCGACATCCCGGTCACCGATGCCAACCATGCGGCCGGGGTGTGGACGATCAGCCCCGCCTCGGCGTTGCCGACCATCACCGGTACCGTCCGTATCGATGGCTACACCCAGCCCGGCGCCTCGCCGAACACCCTCGCCGTTGGCTCCGACGCCGTGTTGGCCGTCGAGTTGGAGGGCGAGACCGGCGGTGTGTCGATCGGGCTGCAGCTGGGGTCTGGGTCCGATGGTTCCGACATCCGAGGGCTGATCATCAACCGGTTCTCGTCCCGCCAGATCTACGCCGGCTCGCCCGGGTCCACGATTGCCGGGAACTGGCTCGGACTCGCCGCAGATGGGGCGACCGCGGCGCCGGCGGCCAGCGGGAGCCGTCGAGGCCTGGAGGTCATTGCCAGCAGCGTCCAGGTCGGTGGCACCGACCCGGCCGACCGCAACGTGATCTCCGGGAGCCCGGAGATCGGGCTGTACCTGTTCGGCGGCATCACGAACGTGGCGGTCGCCGGCAACTACATCGGTACCGATGCGTCCGGCACGGCCGCGGTACCGAACGCCGAGGGCGTCCGCCTCCACGCCGGCCCCAACGGTACCGCCGTCGGCGGTCCGACTCCTGCCGAGGCCAACGTGATCTCCGGAAACACCGACTGGGGCGTCCGGATCCGGGGTGCCGGCGACAACCAGGTCCAGGGCAACCTGATCGGCACCACCGCCGATGGCGCCAGCGCCATCCCCAACCAGGTCGGTGTGTTCATCGACGTCTCGTCGGATGACAACCGGATTGGCGGTACCAGCGCTGGTGAGGGCAACACGATTCGGCACAGCGTGGCGGAGGGGATCCGGGTCCATGGGGACACCAACCCGCCCTTGCGCAACGCCATCCTCGGCAATCGGATCACGGACAACGGCGGGCTTGGGATCGACCTCGGCGTGGCCACCGGCGGTGACGGGGTGACCGCCAACGACGCCGGGGACGTCGACGCCGGGGCCAACGACCTGCTGAACTACCCGGTACTGACCTCGGCGGTCGAGGTCGGCGGCACCGTCACGCTCGACTACACCCTCGACGCACCGGCCGGGACCTACCGGGTCGAGATCTTCGCCAACCCGTCCGGCAGCAACCCCTCCGGCCACGGTGGCGGGGAGACGCTGGTCCATGCCACCACGGCGACCCACACCGGGTCCGGGGTCGAGGCATTCTCCGCCACGTTCTCGGCCGCCGCGGCCGTACCACGATGGCAATGGGTTACGCCCATGTGTCGGGCAAACTGGGTGTTGCCACCGTCACGCACGGGCCGGCACTTACGAATTGTATCACG
>JBCCFN010000189.1:0-10379 GCA_039029715.1 Actinomycetota bacterium
AGGTGATGATCACGCCGTACCGCCGGTCGGCTCGCTGATCGTATGGATAGCGACATCTTCAACTGGATGAGCCTCAGCCGGATGGGCGTGTCCTTCGGCGTGAGCGACGCCGTGACGCACCCGACCGCGACTCTGATGCAGAAGGGGAGGGGGGCCCGGCTGGGCACGATTGCCGATGTGCCTCGTCACGGGATGGCCAGATCGGTCGCATCCAGCTCGTCCCAGTTCCAGGGCCGGACGTAGGGCGAGGTCACCGACGAGCTGACGAACAGCAGGATCGAGGCGGCGGTCAGGGTGGTCAGCAACCGCACGTCCAGGAAGACCCGATCGACGCCGGCGTTGCCGAGGCGGTTGAGGGCGAAGGTGGCGGCGACCATGACGAACGCGAGCAGCATGGCGGCTCGCTCGGCGAAGGCGACGTCGGCCGCGGTCCCGGCGAGGAGGTACAGGGCTCCCAGGGGTAACGCCGGGAGCAGGTATCGCAACGACAGCAGCGGCAGGAAGATGACCGGCGCCAGGAGGGCGACGAGCAACGCCAGGTTGTCCTGGGCCAGGATGGCCTGGAGCGAGTCGATCGGGGTCCGCAGCGAGTCGAGCACCAGGTCTCCGAGCGACTGCCCGTTGTAGCCGCTGGCGGCGCTGGTGTTCCCCCCGTCGCCGAGCAATGGCTGGGCCACAAGCAACAGTGCGAGGGACCAGATGGAGCCGACGCCGAGCGTCCAGATACCGCCACGCCGCTCGCCGTCTCCCAGGAGGACGAAGCCCCAGAGGGCGATCGCCAGGCCGAGGTCTGCCCGACACAGCAGGGCGAAGACGACACAGGCCCAAAACCAGACCCACCGCTTGGTCTTTCCGAAATAGGCCAGCCCGATGATGGCCGGCACCGCCAGCACCACCGGATGGAAGTCGTCGATGGCGAGGCGATGGGTCGCCGGGTGGAGGGCGTAGGCCACGACCAAGGCGCTGGCTGCACCGACCCGGAGTTTGGCAACCTCACGGGCCAGCCGCCACAGCGGCAGCACCGCAACCCCGAGGGCGATGGCCTCGGACACGATCAGGACCCGGGCCGGGTCGATCACTCGGCCGATCAGGGCCAGCGGGTAGAGGATGAACGACCACCGGAGCTCGAGGAGATGGACGTCGGTGCCGAACAGCGAGGCCCGGGGTTCGTACCCCTCGCCGAGTAGCCACACCGCCTGGGTGTAGCCGGCGAGGTCGACGCCGGCATCGAACCCGTCGAGCCGATCGAGCCCGAGACGAGCCAGCCACAGGGTCAGCGCCAGGGCCACCAGGTTCGGGATCCAACGGTCGCCGGGGCCGCCTTCCAGTCGGGCCTGGTATCGGACGATGGCCCGCTCGAAGCGCCGCTGGTAGGGGACCTCACTCATCGGTCGTCGACGGGTCGGCCCCGTCCTGGCGGGTGACGGGGACGAGTAGCTCTTCGCCCTTGTTGCGGACGTTGTTGACCGCGGTCGAGACCGGGACCAATTCGAGCAGGTCGTTCGGGGCGGGCACCATCAGGGAGCCGATGAAGTCCATGTCGGTGTCCGGGGCCAACCAGTCGTCCCAGACCGATGGGGGCAGCAGCACCGGCATCCGGTTGTGGATCGCCGCCATGGTCTCGTTCGGCCCACACGTCAAGATGGTGCAGGTCTCGATGGTCTCGGCGTCCTCGTCGACGGTCTTGCCGTCCTCCAGACGGGGTTTCCACCGTTCCCACATCCCGGCGAACACGATCGGCTCCCCGTCCGGGCGATGGATGAAGTACGGCTGTTTGGTCTTCTGACCGGGGACCTTGGCCCACTCGTAGAATCCGTCGGCCGGGATCAGGCAGCGGCGGCTCTGGAACGCCTTGCGAAACGCCGGCTTCTCGGCGACCGTCTCGGACCGGGCGTTGATCATCTTCGACCCGATCTTGAGGTCCTTGGCCCAGAACGGGACCAGACCCCACCGCAGGCCGGCCAGCGTGCGGTTGCCATCTCGAGCCCGGACGACATAGACCTCATTGGTCGGGGCGACGTTGAAGCTCGGCTCCAGATCGGTCTCGGGCTCGGCCGCACCGAAGTAGTTCGCCAGCTCATCGGGTGGAGAGGCGGACACGAACCGGCCACACATGGCAGCAACGGTACCGCCAAATCGAGTGCCGGGAGTGGGAACGGCCCGCTCAGGCCCAGCGTTCGGCGACCACGTAGTCGTCGAGCGGCACCCGGGGGCCGCCGATCCCGGGGGGAGGATCGAGCGATGCCGGGTGACCGAGCGAGACCAGCATCGGCGCCTCGACGTCGTCCGGGATGCCGAGGATCCGGCGGACCTCGTCCTGATGGTGGAGGGTGACCGGACAGCTGGTGAGGCCCAGTGCGTTCGCCGCAACCATCAGGTTCTGGGCATGGCGGCCGACATCGAACAGCCGCCGCGGCCCGGCGGCCTCGGTCACGGTGAACACGACGAGGACCGGGGCCTGGTCGATCCAGGCTGCGAAGTCGCCCCCGGCTTTCAGAGCCTCCTTGGTCTCCCGGTCCCGTACGGTGACCACCCGGACCGGCTGTCGATTCTTGGCCGACCCGGCCATCCGGGCGGCGTTGAGGACCCGGTCCAGGTCATCCTGGGTGACCGGGGCCTCGGTGTAGCTGCGGGTGTCCCGCTTGGTGACGATGGCGGTCAGGGCGTCCATGGTTGCCTCCTCGGGCGGTCAGGGTGCGTCTTCGACGAGCTGGTCCAGGTAGATCGACCGGACGGCGAGGGCCTCGCGGACCTCGTCGGTCACCTCGTCGAAGAACTCCTGGCGGTAGGTGGCGTCTGTGACCGCAGCGACCGCGAATTGCAGGGAGCTGAACGCGGACAGGAACCCGGCGACCCGGAGCAGCTCGGTGGTCAACACCAGCTCGGTGCCGGCCAGGGTGATCGAGGCCACCGGGTCCCCGAGCTGGGTCAGCGCGGTCCAGGCCACGATGGTGTCCTCCCGCACGGCGAACAGCCCGAACAGGATGTAGAACGCCCCGATCGCAGCGGATACCAGCACGATCTGCAGCCCGAGGTTGAACAGCACCACCAGGCCGACGTTGATTCGATCGAGGGCGGTCAGCGGCGGATCGCACCGCCCGCCGAGCTCCGCCGGCTCCCGACCCTTCAGCGGCGACCCGGCCCGCTCGGCCAGGCGGCACACGGCCGGCCATGACTCGAACCGGGAGATCTCGGCGATCTCACGGGGGATCCGGAGCACGACGAAGGCGACCGCAAGGAACACCAACAACCCGACCGTGGTCAGGAAGGTCATCGTGGTGAACCCCTGGGCGACCTGCCACAGCTCGGCGTTGATGAACAGGAAGGCGGTGACCACCAGCACCAGCGGGAGCGCCCGACCCATCAGGGTCACCACCTCGCTGAGGCGACGAAAGGTCTGGCCGAGCGCCCAGACCGTCATCGGGGCCAGCCCGAAGCCGACGACCACGTAGACCAGGGCCAGCACGACCAGGTTGAACGCAACCACCCCGAGGACCGGGAGCAATTGGTCGTCCTGGAACAGCAGCGTCGGCACCACCGGCACGATCACGAACATGGTGAGCTCGACCAGACCGACATCGTCCGGCGGCTGGAGCGGACGCCGCCCCCGGAGCACGTTCACCCCGGCCGCCAACCCCAGGATGATGACTGCGCTGAGCACGGCGACGCCGGCCTGACCCCACCCGGTGAACCGATCGCCGAAGGACCCGAGGGTGTTGAACAGGAACACGAACAGCAGGAACGGCAGAGCCCGGGTGAACACGTCGGTCGACGCGCCGTACTGGTGGATCAGATGCGGCAGCCCCTGATGGAGGAACCACCGCTCGACCTCCTCCCGTTCGGTCGCTTCCCTGATCATCCTCCGGCCAGCGTGGGGAGGAAGTGGACCTCGGCGCCGTCCGGGATGTCCTCGTACAGGGCGTCCGGCATGATCTCACCATTGATCGATACCGAGGTGCCGTCGCGCAGCCGCTCCCCCATCCCGGGGAACCGCTCCTCGAGCGCAGCGATCAGGCGCCGGACGGTGGCGGCCTCGATCTCGACTTCGGCCACCCCGCCGGACAACTCCCGGAGGGTGGAGGGGATGTGCACGGTCGCCACCTACCGACCCTCGTCTCGCCGGTTGATGGCGTCGAGCAGCCGGGGCGGGGAGATCGGCAAATCGACCATCCGGCACCCGCTGGCGGCGGCGATGGCGTTGGCCACCGCGGCCAGCGGTGGGACGATGCCGACCTCGCCGACCCCGCGAACCCCGTAGGGGTGGGCCGGATTCGGGACCTCGACCACCACGGTGTCGATCATCGGCAGGTCGGAGGCGACCGGGATCCGGTAGTCGAGGAACCCCGGGTTCTCCAGCCGACCGTCGTCGCCGTGGATGTACTCCTCGTTGAGGGCCCAGCCGATCCCCTGGACGACGCCGCCCTGCATCTGTCCCTCGACGTAGCTGGGGTGGATGGCGGTTCCGGCGTCCTGGGCGGTGGTGAACCGGAGGATCGTGACCTCACCGGTCTCGGGGTCGACCTCGACGTCGCACAACTGGGTCGAGAATGCCGGCCCGACCCCCCGGGCGTTGAGGCTGTGGGTGGCCGAGATCGGCCCGCCGGTCCGACCGGACTTGGCCGCCAGATCGGCCAGGGACAACGGGGCCTCCGACCCGGCGGTGTGCTGGGCCTGGCCGTCGACCCATTCGACCTCGTCGACCGCGCAGTCCCAGGTCTTCGCCGCCCGAGCCCGCAGGTCGTCCTTGATCGCCCGGCAGGCCTCGACCACGGCCAGACCGGTTGCCAGGGTGACCCGGCTGCCGCCGGTCACGTCGTTGAAGCCGACGGTCTCGGTGTCGGCGACGATGGCCTGGATCCGGCCGACGTCGATCCCCATCTCCTCGGCCGCCATCAGTCCCATCGAGGCCCGGCTCCCACCGATGTCCGGAGACCCGACCACCACGGTCATGTTGCCGTCCTCGTTGACGTGGACGGTGGCACTGGAGTTCATGCCGGCGTTGAACCAGAAGCCGCTGGCAACCCCCCGACCCTGGTTCGGACCGAGCGGGGCCTGATAGTGGTCGTGGTCCCGGATCGCCTCCAGCGTCTCGACCAGGCCGATCCGGGGGAACTTGGGACCGTAGCTGGCCTGTGTCCCCTCGACCGCTGCGTTCTTCAGCCGCAGCTCGATCGGGTCCATCCCGATCCCGGCCGCCAGCTCGTCGATCACGCTCTCCACCGCGAACGCAACCATCGGCGCACCCGGCGCCCGGTAGGCGGCGACCTTCGGCTTGTTGACCACCACGTCGAAGCCCTCCACCTGGAAGTGGGGGATGTCGTAGCAGGCCAGGCCGGTCATTCCCGCCGCCCCGACCGGGGACCCGGGGTAGGCCCCAGCCTCGTAGGCCATCCACACGTCTGCGGCCCGCAGCGTGCCGTCCGCGGCCACGCCGAGCTTGACCCGGATGCTGGTCCCGGAGGTCGGGCCGCTGGCCCGGAACACCTCGTCCCGCCCCATGACCAGCCGGACCGGCCGACCGGCCCTGGTCGACAGCAGCAGGGCCAGCGGCTCCAGGTAGATGACGGTCTTTCCGCCGAAGCCGCCACCGATCTCGGCTGCGGTGACCTTGATCCGCGATGGCTCCCAGGCCAGTACCTTGGCCGCCTGGGTCCGGATCGAGAAGTGCCCCTGTGAGGAACACCACAGATGGGCCCGCCCGCTCTCACCGACGTCCGCAACCGCAGCGTGGGGCTCGATGTAGCCCTGGTGGACGGGCTTGGTCGTGAAGGTCCGCTCGATGACCAGGTCGGCCTCAGCGAACCCCTGATCGAGGTCACCTCGCTCGTGGGCGATCCGGGACGCCACGTTCGACGGGCCGTCCGGGGGCGGGTCGATGTTGCGAGTGATCAGCGTGTCGTGGAGCAGCGGCGCGTCCTCGGCCATCGCCTCGTCCACCGTCAGCACGAAGTCGAGCGGTTCGTAGTCGACCTCGATGGCGGCGGCCGCCTCCTGGGCCTGCTTCCGGGTCGTCGCCGCCACCGCCGCAACCACGTGGCCCTCGTAGAGGACCTTGTCCCTGGCCATGATGTTGTGGGACTGGAACACGTCGTCCGGTCGGCCACCGTCCTCGGCCGGGTCTGGGAAATCGGCACCGGTGATCACGGCCCGGACGCCGGCATGGCGGCGGCCGCTGCGGTGTCGATCGACCGGATCCGGGCATGGGGATGGGGGGATCGGAGGACCGCCCCCTCCAACATTCCTGGCAGGGCGAGGTCGGCCCCGAACCGGGCCTTGCCGGTCACCTTTTCCAGGCCGTCCGGCCGGACCGGGCGGGTACCGACCCACTTGTATCCGGGGGTCGTTGTCGGCTCGTCTGTGACGGTCACGGGTGCGCCCCTTCCTCGGTGGCCTCGGCGGCCCCGGCCCGCATCGCCTCGGCGGCGTCGAGCACGGAGCGGATGATCTTGTCGTAGCCGGTGCAGCGGCACAGATTCCCGGCGAGGGCGTACCGGACCTCGGTCTCGGTCGGGTCGGGATTCCGGTCGAGCAACGCCTTGGCCGCCACCAGGAAACCGGGGGTGCAGACCCCGCACTGGAGGGCCGCTCCCTCCAGGAAACACTGCTGCAGCGGGTGGAGGTGGCCACCGGAGGCCAGGCCCTCGACGGTGACGACGGTGGCGCCATCGACCTCGGGGGCGAACACCAGACACGAGCAGGTCACCCGGTCGTCGAGGAGAATCGAGCAGGCCCCGCAGTCGCCGGTACCGCACCCCTCCTTGACGCCGGTCAGCCCGACATCATCCCGCAGGGCATTGAGCAGGCTGGCGTCCTGGTCACAGAGGAACTCGACCTCTTCACCGTTGATGTTGGCAGACACGTGGGTCCTGGCCACGCTCACGCTCCTTCGGTTCGGTTTGCGATGGCTCTGGCCGTGGCGGCGGTGACCGCCCGCTTGGCCAGGACGCCTGCGACCTGGCGTCGATAGGCCACGGTGCCCCGCTTGTCGTCGATCGGATCGCAGGCTGCGGACGCGGCGTCGGCCACCGCGGTGAGGACCTCGTCGCCGAAGGCCCCCGGTGCCCGGTCGGTGACGGTGGCCCCGACCAGTGCGGTGGCCGCGGCGTCGACGACGACGGCGGTCGGGGCGACTGCGCCGAGGGCGACCGACGCTGCGGTGCAGACCCCGTCGGCGTCGATGGTGACCCGGGCCCCGGCGCCGACGACGGCGATGTCCATCTCGGTCCTGGGGATCATCCGGAGGTAGGCATCGCCGGTGCCGGATGGTCGACGGTCCAGTTCGAACTCGACCACGAACTCCCCCGGCCCGAGCGACGTCCGGCCCGGACCGGTCACCACGTCGGTCACCGGTACGGTCCGGGTCCCGGTCCCGGAGGCGATGACGGCCCGCACCCGGTTGACGATCATGGCCGGGACCGAGTCGGCGGCCGGTGAGGCGTTGCACAGATTCCCACCGAGGCTCGATCGGCTCTGAATCTGGTCGGAGCCGATCAGGCCGGCCGCCTCGACCAGCCCGGGGAACTCCGCCGCCAATTCAGGGTGCTCGGTCAGCCGGACCGTCGGGGTGGCGGCGCCGATGACCCAGTGCCCATCGGCGAGGCCGACAGACACCAGGCGCTCGATGCCCTTCAGGTCGACCAGCGCCTCGGGCTCGGGCCGACCGGCCCGAAGCTGTGGGATCACATCGGTGGCGCCGGCGAACACTCTGGCCGATGGCGATCCGGCCAGCATGGCCGTCGCCTCCTCGACCGTCGCCGGTGCAAGGTAATCCACGAGCTCCCCCTTCGTCTCGCCGGCCGTCGGTCGCCGACAGCACCAAACGTAGCGCCGACGGCCGGCGGAGACGAAGCGTTGCGGTCAGGTGGCGCCTAGGGACGGGTTTCGAGGCACTCGGCCCGGAACCGGGCCGTGCACAACGTCTTGGCCGCCACGACCTGACCGAACCCGGGGGCGGTGCTGAAGTTCGAGATGTAGACGTCCCGGTAGTCGATGGCCACGCCACCGGGGTTGGAGAGCCCAACGATGGAACCGACAACCTCACCGGTCCGGCGATGCAGGATCTGAACGCTGCCGTCCAGCGTCGACGGATCTTCGGGGTTGATCCCGGCGATGCCACCATCGACGAACTGGACGGCGTAGACCTTGCCGTCCGGTGCGACCTCCAGGTCGACCAATGCAGTCAGCCCCTCAGCGAATACCTCGCACCCGGCCGCGGGTACGAACGCCTCGGTCGAGCAGACCGCGGTCCCACGGTGGTCGGCGTCGATCTTGTAGATCACGGACTCACCGACGTTGAACGGGAACCCACCGAGCATCGAGACCAGATAGTCACCGTCGGCGGCGGTCGCCACTGCGGTCGGCACGGCATCGGCCGGGAAGTTCGCAGCGCCGCCGCAGGGGTTTGCCACATCAGGGATCGGATTGGGGAACGGCAGGTTCCAGGCGACGCACCGGGGGCCGAACACGGCGATGACCCTGGTCGGCCGCGTGCGATGGACCTCGAGCAGGCTGTTACCGCCGGCGTCGACGGCGATGGTCGACCGCCACGTGTCTCGCATCACACCGTACGGGTTGGAGTCGACGCCGAGGCCGTCCGGGTCGTTCATCGCCTCGAACCCGGCGACATCCATGGCCGGCATGCGCCACACCGGGCTGTTGACCGTGCCGAGCGCAGCGGCAGCGGGGAGCCCGGCCGCCAGGAGGTCGCGATCCAACGGATTCCCGGCCAAACCGATCGAGTAGGTGACATTCTGACGACTGACGTCGACGCCGTGAGGGCCGGTGGCGGCAAAGCCGCTTCCTGGGCCGGTACACGAACCGCCCGCCGCCTGCGCCGCCGATGGAAGACCGTCGATCACCGGGATGGCCCGCCCACCGACCAGCCTGGAGATGCGGCCGGTGTCACCGATACAGGTCGGGCCCGGATCACCGCCGAGTGCAACGTCGACCAGGACGTCACCACCGGAGCCGGCCTCGGCAACGTAGATGCGACCGGCCTCGTTGACCGCCAGGTGTCTCGGGTTCGACAGACCGTCGGCCACCACCCGGACCGGTTCCCGGGTCCGGTTGGCGTCAGACGATGCCACCCCCGCCGTCGTTGCGACCACGGCCGCACATACGACAACGAGCGCAGCGAAGCGCCGTAGCTGCAATCTCTTCAACATGTTCCCCTCCTCGGCGCCCAGGCACTCCCCGGGTCACCAACACCTGAACATCGTTGACTTATGTTCAAGCGTGCGTGACTGTAGAGCGGCCAGCAGGCCGCCGTCCGGAGACGGGCACAACTGCCCAGCGCCGATCAGCGTCCGGAGCCCTCCAGGGTCCCGGTGGTCAGCGACTCATCGGCCTGGCCGACCATGCAGACCACCTCCCGGTCACCGGTGATGGTCCACGACCCCTCGGTCGGGTAGAGCGCCCAGACGTCGAGTACCGACTCCCCGTAAGCGATCCCGACGAAGGGCTCGAAGCCGCTGAGGCAGTGCTCGAACGCCAGGTCCTCGATGATCTGGTTGCCCGGGTAGTCGTCGAAGCCGGCATAGGGCGAGCTGGTCACGTCGAACACCTCGAGCGCATGGGGCTCGGTGCAGTCTGCGCTGGAGACCGAGGTTCGGACCTCGTCACCCTGGAACTGCCCGAAGTCGGCGAAACACTGGCCCTGGGTGATCGAGGCGACCGAGGTCTGGTCTGACGGCCGGAGGACGAGGAACAGGATCAGGGCAAAGGCCGCAAGCGCCACGATGCCGAGAATGATCCAGGGCAACCGGCTCCGCTCCGGAGTGAGCGCTGGGGGTGGCGCCGCCGCACCGGCACCGCCGAGGAAGTCCTGGGGTGGAGCGGGCGGTGGCTCGCCGAAGCCCGAACCGGGCGCGCTCGGCAGGCCGCCGACGCCCGGTCCGGCCGGGGCCGGAACGGACGGTGCGGGGTAGGAATCCGGCGGTGGCACCGTTGGGACCTCACCGAGCCCGACCCCGGTCGGGGGCGGCGGGGCGAGGCCATCGACGCCTGGCGGGCCGCTCGGTGGCGAGATGAACGCCGTCTCGGCTGCGAGACTTGGGCCGGTCTGCCCGTCCTCGGCCGGGGCTCGGTCCACCGGGACCGCCGAGGCCCCGCCCGGCTGTTCGACCGGGCGCGACAGGGCGGTGCTCCCGGGTACGCCGTCCCGCTCGAACGCAATCGTGGCTGCGTCGGCCGCCGAACCGAGCGGGTCTGCGGTCTCCGCC
This sequence comes from Actinomycetota bacterium, assembly GCA_039029715.1. Taxonomy (GTDB): domain Bacteria; phylum Actinomycetota; class Acidimicrobiia; order Acidimicrobiales; family SZUA-35; genus JAHELU01. Next base: position 10,221 of record JBCCFN010000189.1, read on the forward strand.
GTGGCATCACCGAGCGCATCAAATCCCTGACCGGCAACCGAACCGAGCGAACCAGCCGTCTCCGCCGCAGTATCACCGAGCGCATCACACCCCTGACCGGCAACCGAACCGAGCGAACCAGCCGTCTCCGCCGCAGTATCACCGAGCGCATCGAGTCCC
>JBCCFN010000190.1:0-10250 GCA_039029715.1 Actinomycetota bacterium
CCACCCGACCAGGGGCCCGATCGAGCCGTCGACGTTCATCGCCCTGGACGAGGGCGCCGGATTGATCGGTGCCATCGACCGACTGATGATCGACCGCTCGCTCCAGGAGCTCGCAGTGTGGCGGCGGAGCGCCCCAAGCCTTCGGGTACAGGTCAACGTCTCCGGGCGGTCGATCGGTCCGGACCTGACCGGGCGGGTCGCAGCGGCCATCGCCGCCGCCGGCGTGCCGGCGTCCGGGCTGACGATCGAGGTCACCGAGAGCTGGTTGATCCGCAACGAGCACGAGGTGGCGGTGATCCTCGGCGCGCTGGCCGACATCGGGACCCAGATCCACCTCGACGACTTCGGGACCGGCTACTCGTCGCTGGCCCACATCCACGCCCTCCCGATCACCGGGCTGAAGGTCGACCGATCCTTCGTCAGCCGGTCGGCCGGCTCCGAGCGGAGTCGCAGGCTGATCGCCGCCACGATCGGCATGGCCCGCTCCCTCGAACTGGAGGTGGTCGCCGAGGGCGTCGAGACCGAAGACGTGGCCGAGATGCTTGCCGAACTGGGGTGCGAGCTCGGCCAGGGCTTCCTCTTCGCCCGTCCGAGCCCCCCGGCGGACATCACCGCACTCCTGGCCGAATCGATCGCTGCGGCCGGCCCTGTGGACAACTCCTGAAATCCACAGGGTTACCCCTCTGGAACCGCACAGGCCGGTCACCGTATCGTCGATGACAGGGGCTGCAGGAGGCGGCCGACGGGCAAGAGGAGCACGATCATGGCGCTGTTCGAAGTGACGCTGACCGACCAGACGACAGACGTCGTCGATGGTGCGGACGCGTACCAGCAGGAAGGTCCCCTGACCACGTTCTTCTCGTTCCGGGACAACCGCCACGTGATCGACTCGTGGAGCATCCGCCTCGCCAGCTACCGGACGGCGGACATCAGCGCCATTCGTCGAGCCGGCACCGCCGGCATCGTGCCCGGCTCGGATCCGGCCGACCCCCTGGCCACACCCTCGGCCGCCTGAAGGACGGCGCTCGGCCGGGTGACCGAGAATCCTCACTCGGCCGGGGCCGCCACTATGTTTTCGGCATGACGAAACCGGTCCTGCTCGTTCACGGCTTCACGACCTCGGCTCGGCGGACCTGGGGCGAACCGGGATGGCTGGACCTAATCGCCGAGGCCGGGCGCCCGGTCATCGCTCCCGATCTGCTCGGGCACGGGGATGCGCCAAAGCCGCATGACGTCGACGCCTACGCCGCGGTCGAACGGTTAGTCGCGGCCGAGCTCCCCGGAGACGGTCCGGTCGACGCCATCGGGTACTCGGCCGGAGCCGGCGTGCTGCTGAGCTTGGCGGCCGAAGACCCTGCCCGGTTCGATCGGCTGGTGCTCGGCGGGGTCGGTGGGTCGCTGTTCGAACACCGGGATGACAACCCGATCCTCGATGCGCTGCAGGGGCGCGGTGACCCGGACAACCGCACAACGATGCACTTCAAGAGCCTTGCCGAGTCCGACGGCAACGACCCCGAGGCCCTGGCGGCGTTCATCGCCAGGCCTCGGACCCGCTGGACCCCGGACATGCTGGCCCCGATCGTCAACCAGACGTTGGTGGTGATCGGCGATCAGGACTTCGCGGCGCCGGGCCAGCCGTTGGTGGACGCGCTCCCGAACGGGGAACTGGTGACCCTGCCCGGTGTGGATCACTTCGGCCTCCCGAAGGCGTTCCCGTTCCTGGAGCGGGCCCTCGACTTCATCGGCGCCGCCCCGTTCTGACCGGCATGCGTAGGGCCGCCGGTCCGCCGGTGATCAGCGGTTGGTGGTCGGCGGCCCGCTCGCCGTGAACCGGGTGCCCGGCGGGTCGACCGCCCATGCCGCCGGTTGCTCCCAACCGTCGTCGAACACCAGCTCGGCCACCGGCCGCCGCCGGACCGGGCCGTGGCCGCCGACCGGTCGACCGAGGGGGATCGTTGCGGCGATCTCGAACTCGGCCGGAATACCGAGGATGGAACGCAGCTCGTCTGCGACCTCGGCGTGCCAGGCGGTCAGCACCCCGCCATAGCCGAGGGCCCGGGCCGCAAGCAGCAGGTTCTGGCAGGCCGGGTAGATCGACGCCCCGTCGATCAGGGTCCCATGCCGACGCTTGCAGCACGGCAGGACGACGACCGGCGTCTGCTCGAAGTGGTCGACGAAGTGCTGCATCGATCGGGCCATTCGGGCCTTCGGGGAATCGGATGCCGCGCCGGTCCCCCGTTCGTAGCCGTCGTCCGACCGCTTGCGATTCCAGCCGTTCCGGAAGGTCTCGCCGAGGAGCCGCTTCGCCTCGATGGCCCGTGGGCCGTCCCGGAGCACGACGAACCGGAAGCCCTGCCGGTTCGACCCGGTCGGTGCCCGGGTGGCGCTGAACAGGATGGTCGCCAGGTCCTCGTCTGGGATCGGCTCGTCCCGGTAGCGGCGAATGGCGCGGGTGGTGGCCAACCCGTCGAGGAGGCCGATGTGGTCAGGCATCCTCCAAGGGTGGCCACCCCCGGCTCGTCGAGCAACACCGGGAACGGCCGAGACCCCCGGGTCGGGCCCGGGGGTCTCTGGAGGGACCGGTCACGGGTCGGGTGCAGTGACCCGCCCCAGCCCCTCGATCCGGATGGCGTTGGCCCGTGGCCCCGATCTCGGCCTCAGAGGGTCGAGGCGGTGGCGGAAGCCATCGTCATGGCGTGGCGGACCAGGGCAACCAGCGTGTCGCGGACCGCGGCCCGATTTCGGGCATCGGTCACAACCACCGGCACGTACGACGGCACGTCCAGCGCTTCCCGGACGTCGTCCGGATGGTGCCGAAGCACCCCGTCGAACGCATTGACGGCGACCACGAACGGCACGCCGGCCTCTTCCATGTAGTCGACCGCCGGGAAACAGGCGTCGAGCCGGTCGGTGTCGACGAGGACCACCGCACCGATCGCGCCCCGTACCAGCTCGTCCCACATGAAGTGGAAGCGATCCTGACCCGGCGTACCGAACAGGTACAGCACCAGCTCGTCACCGAGCGCCACCCGACCGAAGTCCATGGCGACCGTGGTGCCCTTCTTGCTCGTCGCCTCGCCGAGATCGTCGACGTCTGCGCTGGCCGCCGTCATGTTGGCCTCGGTGGTCAACGGGTCGATGTCCGAGATCGTGCCGACGAAGGTGGTCTTGCCAACGGCAAACCCTCCGGCGACGACGATCTTGACGGGAATTGGATTGCTCATATCGACCTCACAAACTCTGCAGACCATCGAGGACCCGCTCGAGGAGGGCCAGGTCCGGCCGTCCATCCGAGCGGGCCGAGCCGTGGTGGGTCGCCACCTTGCCCTCGACCACGAGGTCGCCTACCAGTACCTTCGCCACCTGCAGGGGCAGTCCCAACTTGGCCGAGATCTCGGCCACGGACTGGGGGGTGCCACACAGCTTCATGATGGCGGCCGCTTCGGCCACCGCGCCCGCTGTGTCTGCCCCGCCCTCGGTGCGAATCATCGTTTCGAGCGAGAGCTCGATCTTGGCCTCGGTCCGGCCGCGCACGACCGTGTATGGCCGGACCCGGAGCCGGGTCGGTGGATCTTCGGTCTCGTCGCTCACTGGGGCAGCGCCGCCTGCAGCTCGGCCCGGAGTTCGGGGGTGAGGCTGGCCCCGGCCTTTTCGACCAGTACCGCCATCTCGTAGCCGACCATGCCGATGTCCGCGTTGCCCTCGGCCACCACCGCAAGGAGCGACCCGTCGCTGATGCCGGTGACGAAGAGGAACGCATGCTCCATCTCGACGATGACCTCGGTGACCGCTCCGCCGCCGAAGCGGCCGGCCGCACCGTAGCTCAGGCCGATGAGGCCGGAAGCCACTGCGGAGAACCGGTCGACGGCATCACGGTCCAGGCCGGCCGACGAGGCGATCGGCAGTCCGTCCGATGAGACGACGACCGCCTCCGACACCCCGGGGACCTGGTCCACGAAGTTGTTGACCAGCCAGTTGACGTTGCTGGCTTCGCTGCTCAGACCACTCATGATTGCTACCTGTCCTTGCTCTTCGTGGACGATCCGTTGTCCTCGGACGCCTGGTCCTCGGCTTCGGGTCGCTGCTTCTTGCCGTCCTTCAGCCCGTCCCGATACCGGGAGAGCATCGAGCGGACCTCCTCCGGGTTCCGGCTGGTTGCGGTGACCGCCCGAGCCGACGGCGTCGGTCGGTTCGACGTCCCCCGCTTGCGCTTCGTCAGCCCGCCGTCCTCATCGGAGGACTCCGGGGCCGGCTCGGTCAGCAGGGCGTTGACGCCGCTCTCGAACGCATCCCCCGAGGGAATGGCGTCGTCCAGCTTGTCGACCGGGTCCAGGACCCGAGGCGGTGCGTCCGGCGTCACCTCCGGTGGCGTCCAGGTCTCCTCGCTGTCTGCCAGGTTGGCTCCGGAGAGCAGATCGCCGTTGTCGTTCGCCTCGCCATCGCCAGCGTCGGTCCGCTGGTCGGCGTCCGAGCCGAGCGGTGCGGTGATCGGAGCCGAGAGTGGCCCGTCGTCGAGCGGCCCGCCGGCGAGCTTCGACTCCGACGGGTCGACGGCGTCTGACGTCTGCTTCGTCGATCGGCTTGCCGGCGCCTTCTTCGACGCCTTGCCCTTGCTCCGCTGCTTGCTGCGGGCCTTGCGAGCCTTGCCAGCGCTCTGGGCCGTCGTCCGCTTCGGGCCCTTCGTCGATCGGCCAGATGGTTCGGCCGGCTCGGCATCGGTCGAGGCCGCCTCCGCGGTCGCATCGGCGGCCGATCCGCTGCGGCTCGGCAGGGCGCCGCCCTTGGCTGCGGGAGAATCGGCCATCCAGTCCGGAGCCCCGGCATCGTCCTCGGTCGCCAGTGCATCCGGGCTGAGCCCGAGCAGCCGCTCGAGCGCAGGAGAGCCGGAGCCGGAGCCTGCGGATCGACCGGAGGTCGCCTCGGGCTCGGCCGGCGCCTCGTCGGCCGTGGTCTCGGTCCGCTCCGCCGGCGCTTCGGTCGCCGGGGTCGTCGTTCGCTCGGTCTTGCTGACGAACAGGGCGGTCGGCACCGACACAACGGCCAGCGTCCCACCCTCGTCGACGATGCTCAGCTCCACCGTCGCGCCGAGGCGTTGGGCCAACCGGCCGACCACCATGAAGCCGAGCGACCGGCCCATCCCGAGTCCGAGCTCCGGTGGGTCGGCCAGCGTGGCGTTGGCCTGTTCCAGTTTTTCGGCCGGCATGCCCATGCCGCGATCCTTGATGCTGACGATGAACTGCTCGTCAGCGAAGCGGCCGGCGACCTCCACCGGGGTCTCCGGTGGCGAGAACTGGGTTGCGTTCTCCATCAACTCGGCCACCAGGTGGGCCAGATCCATGGCGGTGCCGGCGTCGACCTCGCCCTGATCGATCGATCGCAGTTCGATGTGCTCGTAGGTCTCGACCTCGCCCATGGCAACCCGGAGCACGTCTGAGATGTCGACCGGGCCGCCACGGCGACGACCGGGGTCATCCTCGGCCAGGACCTTGAGGCTCTCGGCGTTCCGCCGCATCCTGGTCGCCAGGTGGTCGACCTTGAACAACTCGGCCAGGCGATCCGGGTCCTCCTCGGTGCTCTCCAGCCGGTCCAGGTACTCGACCTGGCGGTCGAGCAGCGTCTGGCTACGTCGGGCCAGGTTGACCACGATCGTGGCCAGACCGGCCTTGACCGCCCCGCGCTGACTCTCACCGGCCTCCACCGTCACGGCGGTGATCGCATTGATTGACGCAGCAACGTCGGCCAGCGGCCCAGCCGGCTCGAGCGGCAAGGTCGGCAGCTGATCGACGGTGATCGCCCCCTCGACCAGCCGACGATGTCCTTCCGCCAGTTCGGCGGTGGCGTCCCGGAGACCGTTGACTTCACCCAGGATCGTCCGGCCGATCAGCACGGCGACACCGATCGAGACGACCGCACCGATCACGGCGAAGATGCCGTAGGCGATCGTGTCGTCACCGCCGACGAAGACCAGCAGGCCGACGGCGACAACGGCGGTGACGAGAATGGGCACGGCGGCCAGAGCCACCAAGCGGTCCTGGAGTTTGAGTTGGCGAAGCATGGTCCTCTCACAGGGTCGAATCGGCAGGTGACAATCGGCCGATCCGATTCGGTTGTTTAGAGGGCGGGGCTGAAATTCCTGATCGGTCACAACACTCAACTCCGGCCGGCGGTGGGCGATGGAGCGGTGTGTCTGTTGTTGCCTCAGAGGAAGCGCTGCAAGGAAACCTTCGAGACTTCCCGTTGGCTGCGCTCATGCGATCGTTGGAGAATCGGAAGCGGACCGGGGCACTGGCCCTGGCCGACGGGAGCGAGATCTGGTTCTCGACCGGTCGGGTCTATCTGGCCTCGGTCGCCGGGGGCTCGCCGCTGAGCGCCGTGCTCTACGGCGCCGACATCGGTGGGCTCGACGAGATCGAGTCGGTGTTCGCCGACCAGAACGATCAGACGTCGGTGCTCGACCGGGTGCTGACGGTGAACCCGGGGGCGGAGCCGTTGGTGCGGCGCCTGCTCCACGAGTACAACCTGAACAGCCTGTTCGAGCTGCTGGTCCCGAGCAACACCGCATTCACCTTCGAGGCCGACCGTCGCCACCGTCTCGGCGATCGTCTGGCCGCTGACACCACCACCCTGCTGGCCCAGGCCGAGCACCGGGTCGAGATCTGGCGGCGGATCGCCAGCCGCATCCCGTCGACCACGGCGGTGTTCCGGTTGGCCCCGGCGCTGCCGGACGCCAACTTCGAGCGGATGGTGACCTCTGACGAGTGGCGCTACCTGGCCCAGCTCGACGGGACCCGGACCGTGGCCGGTGTGATCACCGAGACCGGGGAGAGCGCGTTCCGGGTCTGCTCGACCCTGTACCGCCTACTGCTCGAGCAGCTGATCGAAGAGGTCTAGCGAAAGCCGGCCGGGTCCGTCCCGGTCGGGGCGAGCAGGGTCAGGTCAGGTCAGGGGACGGTCGGTCGGGCGGACCGGGCGTGGCAACAGGGTGTGGCCCATCAGCGATTCGTCGACCGCGGCGGCGCAGGCCCGCCCTTCGGCGATGGCCCACACGATCAGGCTCTGGCCCCGGCCCATGTCGCCGCAGACGTAGACGTTGTCCCGTGAGGTCTTCCAGTCGGCATCGCGGGCCACCAGCCCTCGCTCCAACTCGAGGCCGAGCTCCGAGACCGCAGTGTGGCTCTCCGGACCGGTGAACCCCATGGCGAACAGGACCAGGTCGGCATCGAGCTCGAAGTCGCTGCCCGGGACCTTGGTGAAGCTCGGCCGGCCACCGTCGAAGTCGACCTCGACCCGATGGGCCCGGAGCTTGGTCACCCGGCCCTGATCATCGGCGATGAGCTCGGTGGTACGCACCGCGTACTCCCGCTCGACCCCTTCCTCATGAGCCGATGCGGTCCGGAATCGAAGCGGCCACGTTGGCCACGGGGTCTGATCGGCCCGCACCTCCGGCGGCCGCTCCATGATCTCGAACTGGTGGACCGATCGGGCACCCTGCCGGTTTGCGGTGCCGAGGCAGTCGGCGCCGGTGTCCCCACCGCCGATGATGATGACCGCCTTGCCCTCGGCGTCGATCGGGACCTCGTCCAGATCCCCCATCTGCACCGCATTGGCCGGCGGCAGGTACTCCATGGCCTGCAGCACCCCGTCCAGGTCTGCGCCGGGAAGGGGAACGACGACGTCCTGGCCGTTCTCGTCTGTGACGACGTTGCCGTCGTCGTCCTCGAGCACGGTCGAGGCATGGCGCCAGTTGGTGGCCCCACCGGCCAGGACGATGGCGTCGAAGTCCGTCGCAAGTTCCTCGGCCGATACCCGGTCCGGGTGGTCGGCCGGACCGCCGACGTAGGCGTTGGTCCGGAAGACGGTCCCTTCGGCCTCCATCTGGGCCAGCCGACGGTCGACGATGTCCTTCTCCATCTTGAACTCGGGGATCCCGTACCGGAGGAGCCCACCGATCCGTTCCGCCCGTTCGAACACCGTGACGTCGTGACCGGCCCGGGTCAGCTGCTGGGCCGCGGCCAGGCCGGCCGGGCCGGATCCGACCACGGCAACCGACTTGCCGGTCTTCTTCGACGGCACGATCGGGGTGACCCAGCCCTCCTCCCATGCCTTCTCGATGATGTTGAGTTCGACGTTCTTGATGGTGACGGCGTCCGCCTCGTCTGCCAGACCGGCCACGCAGGCTCCCTCGCACGGCGCCGGGCAGAGCCGGCCGGTGAACTCCGGGAAGTTGTTGGTGGCGTGCAGGGCCTCGATCGCCTGCTCCCAGTCGTCCCGGTACACCAGGTCGTTCCAGTCCGGGATGAGGTTGCCGAGGGGGCAGCCGTTGTTGCAGAACGGGATCCCGCAGTCCATGCATCGTGACGCCTGGGTCCGGACCTCGTCCCGGTCGAACGGCTCGTAGACCTCCTTCCAGTCGAGGAGGCGGACCGGGACCGGTCGCATGATCGGGGTCCTGCGGTCGTGGGTCAGAAATCCTCGGGGGTCACCCATGTGCGGCCTCCATGATCGCCTTGACCGGATCGAGGCCGAGTTCGTCCGCTCGCTTCTGGGCATCGAGCACCCGGCGGTAGTCGGTCGGCATCACCTTGGTGAACCGCTCGACCGCAGTCGGCCAGTCGTCGAGCAGCCTGGCCGCAACCGCCGAACCGGTCTCGGCCTGGTGGTCCGAGACCAGCCGGTGCAGGCGGTCCCGGTCCTCATCCGTCATTGCCTCGATGGCGACCATCTCGGTGTTGAGCCGCTTGGCGAAGGTGTCGTCCTCGTCGAGGACGTAGGCAACCCCTCCGGACATCCCGGCGCCGAAGTTGCGGCCGGTCGGGCCCAGGATGACGGCCGCGCCGCCGGTCATGTACTCACAACCGTGGTCACCGACCCCCTCGACGACGGCTTCGGCCCCGGAGTTCCGAACGCAGAACCGCTCCCCGACCCGGCCCCGGACGAACACCTGGCCGGCGGTTGCGCCGTAGAGGATGACGTTTCCGGCGATGATGTTCTCCTCGGCGACGAAGGTCGCCTCCGCTGGCGGTCGCAGGGTCAGCCGCCCGCCGGACAGTCCCTTGCCCAGATAGTCGTTGGCGTCGCCCTCGAGCCGCATGGTCACGCCTCGGGGAACGAAGGCACCGAACGACTGCCCGGCCGAGCCCTCGAAGTCGATCGTTATCGTGTCGGTCGGGAGCCCGGACCCGCCGTAGCGTTTCGTCAGCTCGTGCCCGAGCATCGTGCCGACCGTCCGGTTGGTGTTGGCAATCGGGTAGCGAAGGTGGACCGGCTGGCCGTGTTCGAGCGCCGCCGCCGACTCCGATATCAGCTTGTTGTCCAACGCCAGGTCGAGGCCGTGGTCCTGGGCGCCGGTGCAGTACCGGTCGTCGTCCTCGTCGATCGGTGGGAGGTGGAGGATGGGGGTCAGGTCCAATCCAGCCGCCTTCCAATGATCGATTGCGGCCTCGGTGTCCAGGTACTCGACGTGGCCGATCGCCTCGGTCAGGGTCCGGAACCCCAGCTCGGCGAGCAGCTCCCGAACCTCCTCGGCGATGTACTCGAAGAAGGTCTCGACGAACTCCGGCTTGCCGGTGAACTTGGCCCGCAGCACCGGGTTCTGGGTTGCGACGCCGACGGGACAGGTGTCGAGGTGGCAGACCCGCATCATCACGCAGCCGGACACCACCAGCGGGGCGGTTGCGAAGCCGAACTCCTCGGCACCGAGCAGTGCGGCGATCATGACGTCTCGGCCGGTCTTGATCTGACCGTCGACCTGGAGGACGATCCGGTCCCGGAGGTCGTTCAGGAGGAGCGTCTGCTGGGTCTCGGCCACACCGAGTTCCCATGGTCCGCCGGCGTGCTTGAGCGAGGTCAGCGGCGAGGCGCCGGTGCCGCCGTCATGGCCGGAGATCAGGACGACGTCCGCCTTGGCCTTCGACACGCCGGCCGCAACGGTCCCGACCCCGACCTCGGCCACGAGCTTCACGTGGACCCGGGCGTCTGGGTTTGCGTTCTTCAGGTCGTGGATCAGCTGGGCCAGATCCTCGATCGAGTAGATGTCGTGGTGGGGTGGGGGCGAGATCAGCCCGACCCCGGTGGTCGAGTGCCGGGTCTTTGCGATCCACGGGTAGACCTTCTTGCCTGGGAGCTGGCCGCCCTCACCCGGCTTTGCGCCCTGCGCCATCTTGATCTGGATGTCGTCCGACTCGGTCAGGTACTCGGACGTCACGCCGAACCGGCCGGAGGCGACCTGCTTGATCGACGATCGCTTCGAG
>JBCCFN010000191.1:0-10151 GCA_039029715.1 Actinomycetota bacterium
CATGTTCAAGCGATCCCTGTCCCTGATCGCCCTGCTCGTGGCGCTGGCCCTGGTGGCCGCAGCCTGCGGCGACGGCGACGACTCGAGCGAAGCAACCGACGCCTCGGCGTCTGAGACCGCAGCCGAGGAAGCGACCACCACGACCGAGGTCGTCGAGGAGACGACCACCACCGAGGCTGCGGCGGAGGAGCCGGCCGAGACCCTGCTGATCTGGGCCGACGAGCGAAAGATCGAGCCGCTCCAGGCGGTCGCCCCCGCCTTCACCGAGGCGACCGGCGTCGAGGTCCAGGTCGAGCTGGTGCCCTTCGGCGACATCCGGGAGCAGTTCCAGGCCGCCGGCCCCGCCGGTGAAGGGCCGGACATCTTCGTCGGCGCCCACGACTGGACCGGTGAACTGGCCGCAAACGGCGTCATCAGCTCGATCGACATCGGCGGCATCTCGGACAACTTCGTGCCGGTCTCGCTGAACGGGTTCAACTTCGAAGGCCAGAACTACGCCATCCCGTACGTGACCGAGGCCGTCGCCATGTATTACAACGCCGACCTGGTGGCCGAGCCGCCGGCGACCTGGGACGACCTGGTCACCTCCTGCGCCGATGCTGCGGTCGCCAACTGCCTGGTCCTGCCCGGCGGTGGCGCCGCAACCGACGCCTACCACAACTACCCGTTCGTCTCGGCCTTCGGCGGCTTCATCTTCGCCTTCGACGAGTCGACCGGGTTCGATGCGAGCCAGGTCGGCCTCGACAGCGACGCCGCCATCGAGGGCGCGACGTTCCTCGAGACCCAGGTCGCAGACGGCGTGGTCGCCTCGACCGACTACGACACGGCCAAGAACCTGTGGCTCGAAGGCGAAGCCGCCTACTGGATCACCGGTCCGTGGGAGCTCGGCGGGACCCGGGAGCAGACCGGTATCCCCAACTGGGACGTCGCCCTGATCCCCCAGATCGGCGACGCCCCGGCCCAGCCCTTCGTCGGCGCCCAGGGCTTCTTCCTGTCTGCCTTCTCCGAGAACTCGCTGCTGGCCCAATCGTTCCTGCTGGACTTCCTGGCCACCGACGAGACGATGCAGGCCCTCTACGACGCCGACCCTCGGGGCACGGCATGGACCGCGGTGCAGGCCACCCTCTCGTCCGACCCCCAGGTCGCCGTGTTCGATGCGTCTGCCGCCAACGGCATCCCGATGCCGAACATCCCGGAGATGGGCGCCGTCTGGGGCCCGCTCGGCGACAACATGCTGCTCATCCGCAACGGTGAGCTGGCGGCCCAGGACGCCATGACCGCAGCGGCCGAGGCGGTCCGGGCCGCGGTGGAGGGCTGAGGCCGGATCTAGTCACCAGCATCCACGACACGGCACTAGCGACCAGGAGGCCCGGCCGGTGAGCACCGATCAGCGCAACGAGCAACTCGCTCGACGGCGGCTGCAACGCTCGACCGGTCGGGCCTTCTGGGTTCGCACCGCCGCCGTCGCGGTCTTCGACGCCCTCGGGATCTACGCTGCGGCCAGCTTCGCCGCAAACGAGTCGTGGGCGATGCTGGCCCTGATGGTCGGGGCCCTCCTGCTTGTCAACTGGGCCTACCTCAGTCCTCGGACCCAGGCCGCCCGATGGTTGACGCCGGGCCTGGTCCTGATGGCGTTCTTCGTCCTCTACCCGGTGCTGTACACGTCCTATGTCTCGCTGACCAACTGGCAGACCGGCAACATCTTGACCAAGGACCAGGCCATCGAGCGCCTGGAGGAGCGGACGGTCCAGACCGGCGAACAGGGCGAGACCGGCCCGATGCTGGTCTACCGGGACGGGGCCGACCGGCTGGGCCTGGTCATCACCGGTGAGTCGGTCGAACCCTACGCCGGGATCCTCCGTCCCGCAGGGGAGGCGGCCGAGCCGGTCGCGGCGTTCACGGTCGATCCCGGCTTCGACTTCGAGCAACCGCCCGAGGCCGTCGACGACGGGGAGTTGCTGACCCGCCTGGCCCTGACCGCGGTCGCCGGACAGTTGGAGGACGGCCAGGTCGACCTGCCCGGCGGCCGGGTTGCCGGCGTCGAGACCCTCACGTCGTTCCGGCTGGTCACCGGGGGACAGCGGTTCACCTACGACGCGGCCGCAGACACGCTCTATGACGCCCAGTTCGACCGGTCCTGTGTCGGGGGCGAGGGCACCTTCGTGTGCGACGGGGTCGGGCGGGACGAGATCGCCGGCACCGCCCTGGCGTCCCAATCATCGACCATCGAGTGTGACGGGACCGTCTGCGACAACGTCCCGCTGTTCGCCATCGACTCCAGTGCCCCGGGCTGGCGCCAGGTCATCGGCTTCGACAACTACGGCGACCTGATCGGCAACGAGCGGATCCGGGGCCCATTCGTCCGGGTGTTGATCTGGAACATCGTGTTCGCCGTCAGCACCGTGCTGCTGACGTTCGGGCTGGGGCTGGGGTTGGCCATGCTGGTCCAGCCGGAGTCGATGCGGGGCCGAAACATCTACCGTTCGATCTTCATCATCCCCTACGCCGTGCCGCCGTTCCTCTCGATCCTGATCTGGCGGGGACTGCTCAGCACTGACTTCGGCAAGGTGAACGATGCGTTCGGCACCGTCGGCATTCCGCCGGTCGACTGGCTCGGTGGGACCTACCAGGCCATGATCGCCGTGCTGCTCGTCAACCTCTGGCTGGGCTTCCCCTACATGTTCCTCATCACCTCCGGGGCGCTGACGTCTGTGCCGGCCGAGCTGCTGGAGGCGGCCCGGGTCGACGGGGCCGGCCCGTGGCGGAGTTTCCGGATGATCACCCTGCCGCTCCTGCTGGTCTCGACCGCGCCACTGCTGATCGGGTCGTTCGCCTTCAACTTCAACAACTTCCTGTTGATCTTCCTCCTGACGAACGGCGGTCCGCCCCTGGTCGGCTACGACATCCCGGTCGGGTCGACCGATCTGTTGATCTCGTTCACCTTCAACCTGGCCCAGGCGTCCGGCCGAGGCCAGCAGTTCGGCCTTGCCACCGCCATCGTGGTCGTCATCTTCCTGGTGCTGGCCACCACCTCGGCCCTCAGCTTCCGGCTGACGAAGCGACTGGAGGAGATCTATGACCAGTAGCAGCACCCGCCGGCCGACCGCCGACCCGGCCCTGGTGCGGTTCCGTCGCTGGTTCCGTCGCTCCGGGTTTCGCCACGTGCTGGCCCTGCTGGCCGTCGGTTTCTCGCTCTACCCGGTGGTGTGGATCGTGTCGTCGTCGTTCAATGCCGTCGACTCGCTGGCCGCCAGCAGCCTGATCCCCCGGGAGGTCACGGTCGGCAACTTCGAGGAGGCGTTCAGCAACCCGGTGGCCCCGGTCGGCCGGTGGCTCCGCAACAGCATGGTCATCGCCCTCACCGCCGCCACCCTCAACGTGGTGGTCGCCGCCTTCGCCGCCCACGCCTTCAGCCGGCTGCGGTTCGTCGGCCGTCGAGCTCTGTTGACCTCGCTGCTTGTGATGCAGATCTTCCCCCAGTTCCTGGGGTTCGTGGCCTTCTTCATCATGGCCCAGCAGTTCGGCGAGGTCTGGTCCGCCGTCGGGTTGAACACCCACGCCTTCCTGATCCTCGTCTACACAGGCGGCGCGGCGGGGTTCAATGCGTTCCTGCTAAAGGGGTTCCTGGACTCGATCCCGACCTCGCTCGACGAAGCGGCGGTGATCGACGGGGCCAGCTCGTGGGTCATCTTCTCCCGGATCATCATGCCGCTGGCCAGGCCGATGCTCTCGGTCATCTTCATGATCAGCTTCGTCACCCTGTTCGGTGAGTTCCTGCTCGCCAGTTTCCTGCTCAGCGGGTCGGAACAGTTCACCTTGCCGGTCGGCCTGAGCGTCTTCCTCCAGGAGGGCTACAACGCCAAGTGGGGCGTCCTGTCGGCGACCGCGCTGGTGGGGGCGGCCCCCATCGTCGCGGTGTTCCTCATCGCCCAGCGCCAGATCATCGCCGGCCTGACCGGGGGCTCGATCAAGGGATGAGGGCCGTGGCCGGGCTGGTCGCCGCTGCCATGCTCGCCGTCGCCTGCACCGGCGGGTCCGGATCGGCGACCGACGAAGGGTCCGCGGGTCCCACCGCGGAGACGACCGTGGCCTCCACCTCGTCCTCGACCACCTCGTCGACCGCGGTCGAGGGACCGGTCGACGATCCCGCGGCCGGTCCGGTGGCGGCGCCGATCCGTCATCCGTTCGTCGACCGCTCGATCTACTTCGTGATGACCGACCGGTTCGAAAACGGGGACTCGAGCAACGACACCGGTGGCCTGGCCGGCGGACCACTCGAGCACGGCTTCCTCCCGACCGATCGTGGCTTCCACCACGGGGGCGACCTGGCCGGTCTGATCGCTCGGCTGGACTACATCGCCGAGATGGGCTTCGGGGCGATCTGGATCACGCCGCCGTTCGCCAACCGGTTCGTCCAAGGCGACGGGACGATCGAGGGTTCGTCCTCGTCGTACCACGGCTACTGGCAGATCGATTGGGATCGGATCGACCCCCACCTCGGAACCGACGATGAGATGCGGGCCCTGGTGGCGGCGGCCGGGGAGCGGGGGATCGCGGTGGTCATCGACGCCGTGGTCAACCACACCGGTGACGTCATCGCCTTCGCCGAGGACACCTACGTCTATCGCTCGACCTCGGCCGCTCCGTTCCTCGACGCCGATGGCAACGAGTTCGACCCGGCTGCGGTCGCCGGGAGCGTAGACTTCCCGGCGCTACGGGTCGACGGATCCTTCCCCTACACCCCGGTCATCGCCCCCGACCTGGTCGATGCGAAGTCTCCGGCGTGGCTCAACGATCCGACGCTGTATCACAATCGGGGAAACACCACCTTCGACGGGGAGAGCAACCTCTACGGCGACTTCTTCGGCCTCGACGATCTGTTCACCGAGCATCCGGCCGTCGTCGAGGGGATGACCGAGATCTACGGCGACATCATCGACCGCTACGGCATCGCCGGGTACCGGGTCGACACGATGAAACACGTCGACATCGGCTTCTGGGAATCGTGGACCCCGGCGGTCCTGGCCCGGGCCGAGGCGGCCGGGCTGCCGGACTTCTTCATCTTCGGCGAGGTCTCCTCGTCCGATCCGATCCTCGGCTCGACCTTCACCAATGTCGGCGTCCCGTCGACCCTCGACTTCGGGCTGGACGTCGCCATCGAGGCCTACGTGGCCGGTGGCGCCCCCGGTTCGGTGGTGGCCGACGCCTACGACGAGGACGACTGGTTCACCGACGCAGACAACAACGCCTCGATGCGGGTCACGTTCTTCGGCAACCACGATGCCGGCCGCATGGGCGCCGCCATCGCCAGGGCCCGCCCGGGAGCGGACGACGCCGAGCTGGTGGGCAGGATGGCCCTCGGCTTCGATCTGCTGTTCCTCAGCCGCGGCGTACCGGTGGTCTACTACGGCGACGA
This sequence comes from Actinomycetota bacterium, assembly GCA_039029715.1. Lineage (GTDB taxonomy): Bacteria > Actinomycetota > Acidimicrobiia > Acidimicrobiales > SZUA-35 > JAHELU01. Next base: position 5,417 of record JBCCFN010000191.1, read on the forward strand.
GCAGGGATTCACCGGCGATGGCGGCGATCAGCTGGCCCGCCAGTCGATGTTCCCGTCGGCTACCCCGGAGTACCTGGACGACGACCAGATCGGCACCGACGCCACCCCGGCCGACGACAACTTCGACCCCACCCACCCGCTGTACCAGCACGTCGCCGGCCTGAACCGGCTCCGGGCCGAGCACCCGGCGCTGGTGACCGGGGCCCACGTGGTCCACGAGGTCGACGGTCCGCTGGTCGCCTTCTCCCGCCTCGATCGCGACGAGCGGGTCGAATACGTGGTGGTGACCAACGCCAACGGCTCGCTCACGGTGCCGGCCCGGTTCCAGACCCTCAGCCCAGACACCGAGTTCCGCCCGATCCGGGGCGATCAGCCGGCGGTGACCAGCGACGAGGCCGGCGAGATCCTGGTCGAGGTCCCGCCGCTCACGGCCGTGGTCCTGCGGGCCGAGACGCCGGTCGCGGTTCCCGACCAGCCGGCCGGGATCGATATCATCCGGCCGGATGACGGCACGACCATCCCGACCGCCCGGTACCGGATCGAGGCTGCGGTCAACCACCCGGACGGGCCTCACGGGTACGCCGAGGTGACCTTCGCGGCCAGCGTCGACGGTGCCGATCCGGTGATCCTCGGCGTCGATGACGCCCCGCCGTACCGGGTCTACTGGGACACCTCGGACGTTGCGGATGGGGTGGAGGTCGAGCTGATCGCCACCGTCGACAACCGGTCCGGTGCCCTTGGCGGCTCCCGGGCCACCGTCACGATGGGAGCGCGACCATGACCACGACCGAGGACCCGCAGGCCGGTCCGAATCGGTTCCTCGGGCTGCCCCACCACGATCCGTCCGAGCGGTACGTGTCCAACCCGTCCCCGTCGCCCGGCGACACGGTCACCGTCGAGATCGACGTACCGGAACGGTCCGGCTTCGACCAGGTGATGCTGCGGACCATGCACGACGGCGAAGGGCGATGGCATGAGGGGACCTCTGCCGCCGGGCCCGGCGGTCGAGGTCGTCGCTGGCGGTTCGAGCTGCCGTGCCACAACGAGCTGGTGCCCTACCGGTTCTGGTGTGACGGGGCGCCGGGTCCCCACTGGCTGACCGGGCTCGGTCTCCTCGATCACGACCCGACCGATCACCACGATTTCCGGCTGACGACCACCGGGCCGATCCCCGACTGGGTGCCGGAGACGGTCTGGTACCAGATCTTCCCCGACCGGTTTGCGTCCGCAGACCCCGACAAGGCGTTGCCGGATTGGGCGGTACCGGCCCGTTGGGATGATCCGGTGGCCGAGGGCCCGGAGGCCATGACCCAGCTCTACGGCGGGGACCTGGACGGCATCGCCGCTCGGCTCGACCACATCGTCGATCTCGGGATCGGCGGCATCTACCTCAACCCGGTGTTCCCGGCCCGGTCCAACCACCGCTACGACGCCGCCGCCTTCGACCGGGTCGATCCGCTCCTCGGCGGCGACGCCGCCCTGGTGCGGCTGCGGGAGGCCTGTGATCGGGCCGGCCTCCGGCTGATCACCGACCTGACGCTCAACCACACCGGTGACGGGCACGACTGGTTCCGGACCGCTGCTGCCGACGCCGAGTCGGTCGAGGCCGGGTTCTACTACTGGAAGGACCACCCGGACGACTACGAGTCCTGGCTCGGGGTCATGACGTTGCCGAAGCTCGATCACTCGAGCGCGGAGCTCCGCCGCCGGTTCTATGACGGGCCGGACTCCGCGCTCGCCCGGTACCTCGAGCCGCCGTTCTCGATGGACGGGTGGCGGATCGATGTGGCAAACATGACCGGCAGGCTTGGTCTGATCGATCACAACCGGATGGTCCGAGCCGCAGCCCGGGCAACCGTCGATGCCGTCGATCGGTCCCGGTGGATGGTCGGCGAGCACTTCTTCGATGCCACCGCAGACGTCACCGGCCCCGGCTGGCACGGCGTGATGAACTACGCCGGGGTGGCCCGGCCGGTCTGCAGCGGGGTCGGCAACTTCGCAACGCTGGCCGCCATGGCCGCAGGGCCGGGCCAGGACCCCCGGGACGGCGAAGCGATGGGGCGGGCCATGGACCAGGTCCGAGGGGCACTGCCGTGGCAGTTCGTCCTTGGTTCGATGGCCCTGCTCGGCTCGCACGACACCGCCCGCTGGCGGTCGATGGCCCGAAGCGACGGCATGGCCAAGGTTGGGGTCGGGTTGGTCTTGACGCTCCCTGGGTCGCCGTCGATCTTCTACGGCGACGAGATCGGGTTGACCGGCGAGGACGCCGAGCAGGCCCGGACCCCGATGCCGTGGGACGACCGGTCACGCTGGGATGTCGGGTTCCTCGACTGGTATCGGACCCTGATCCGCCTTCGCCGGTCGTCATCGGCGCTGGCCCGGGGCGGCTTCCGCTGGGTCCACCGGTCAGCGGACGGGCTGGCGTTCCTCCGGGAGTCGCTGGACCAGCGGCTCCTGGTCCACGCCACCCGGGCACCGACCGGCCCGATGACCATCGATATCGCAGACCTCGGGGTGGACGAGATCGAACTGGTCGGCGGGTCCGGCCGCTGCGATCGACGGGACGACCGGCTCGTGTTCGACGGGGACGGACCGGCGTTCGCCGTCTGGCGGCTCGGCTGAGTCCAGGCGGTCGCCGGCGAATGATCGTCGCCGGCACCACGATCGGTGGCAGAGTGGAGCCGACCGACTCGCAGGGAGGACCGACGTGGCCGAGGTGATGCTGTTCCACCATGTCTTGGGCGTGACCGACGGCGTGGGGGCGTTGGCCGACGAGCTCCGGGCCGCCGGGCACACGGTCCACACCCCGGACCTGTTCGACGGGGCCACGTTCGCCACGATCGAGGACGGTGCAGCCAACGCCGAGGGCATCGGGTTCCCGGTCCTGATCGAGCGGGGGATGACGGCTGCAGACGCGGTGGCCGGGCCGCTGGTCCCGATGGGGATCTCGCTCGGGGTCCTGTCGGCCCAGGCGGTGGCCCAGACCCGGGCCGGTGTCCCCGGCGCGATCCTGTTGGAGGGCTGTGTCCCGCCGTCGGAGTTCGGCGAGGGCTGGCCGGACGGCGTTGCGGTGCAGGTCCAGGGCATGGCAGACGATCCGTTCTTCGCCGGCGAGGGCGATCTCGAGGTCGCCCGTGAGCTGGTGGCGGCGGTGGCACCGACCGCCAGGGCCGAGCTCCATGTCCACCCCGGGGACGGGCACCTGTTCCTCGACCGCTCGACCCCGGCCTGGGACGAGCCGGCGGCCACCGCAGCGGTTGCGGCCATGATCGACTTCCTGGCCGTCCTGGGCTGACCTACGGTACGACGATGACCTCAGCGGCTGGAGCGGACACGGACGACGTGGTGTGGTGCGAGCGGCGCGGGCCCGAGGGGCGCATCGCCGAGGTGGTGCTGAACCGGCCCGAGCGTCGCAATGCCCTGACCGGGCCGCTGGCCTCCACCCTGGCCGACCTGCTGGAGCGGCTGGGTGCCGATGAGACCGTGACGGTCGTGCTGCTACGCGGGGCCGGCGATGCGTTCTGTTCCGGGCTTGACCTGAAGGAGTTCGCCGCCGATCCCCGGCCGGGGTGGGTTGCGAGCTTCGGCGACGAATGGCGGCGAGCCCACCGGGCCCTGTTCGACCTGCCGGCGGTCGTGGTCGGTGCGCTGCAGCGGGCGGCCGTGAACGGCGGGGCCGCCCTGGCCCTCGGCTGTGACTTCCTGGTTGCGGGGGACGAGGCGTTCCTCCAGGTCGGCGAGGTCCAGCAGGGGATGGCGGCCCCGATGAACACCGCCTGGTTGATGCTCAGGCACCCGGAGTCGGTTGTGGCACGGGTCGCCCTGCTCGGTGACCGGCTCCACGGCCCGGAGCTCGTCGAGCTGGGGCTGGCCAACCGGAGCGTTCCGGACGATCAGGTCCTCGACGCGGCGCGTGAGCTTGCCGACCGACTGGCCGGGCACGACCCGGCCGGGGTCCGGCGGATCAAGCGGGCCCTGCGACGGACTGGCCCTGCGACCTCGGCCGAGGAGTGGTTCGCCCGACCGCTCGAGGTCGATGGGCTCGACCGGCCGATCCGCCCCATCGCTGCGGTTGACCGCTGATGGCGATGCTCGAACAGCTGCTGGCCAACCACCGGCCACGGACCGAGGAGGAACGAGCCGATCTCGCCCGGATGGTCGAGGTGGCGGATGGTCCGGATCCGTGGACCCGGGCATCGGCGCTGCACTGCACCGCCTCGGCCTTCATCGTCGACGGGGCCGGTCGGGTCCTGCTGCGGTGGCACGAACGACAGCAGGCCTGGATCCAGGTCGGCGGCCACGGCGATCCGGGAGAGACCGACGCCCTGGCGATCGCCCTCCGGGAGGGGGCGGAGGAGACCGGTCTGGATGATCTGCGGCCGCTGCCCGCTGCCGCCGGGACGGGGCCGGCCGGGCCGGTCCACGTGGTGATCGTCCCGGTCCCGGCGGCCAAGGGAGAGCCGGCCCACGAACACGCAGACATCCGGTTCGTCCTCCGCACCGACAGCCCGGACCGGATCCGTCCGGAGGACGACCGGGCCGAGCTGCGGTGGCTGTCGTTCGATGAGGCCCGCCGCCTCACCACCGAGGCCAACGTCAGAGAGTCGCTCGACCGGGTGGAGACGGCGGTGGCGGGCTGAAGTCCGCCGGCCGGCGTGACGGCCGCTCAGCCGAGCCCCAGAGCCTGGGTCAGTTCGGCCTCGGTGATCCCGAGGGTCTCGGCCGCCGCTGCGAG
>JBCCFN010000192.1:0-10124 GCA_039029715.1 Actinomycetota bacterium
AACCGCAACCGCACCGGCCACCGCCGCCGCAGCGACCCCCGGCCGATCCCGGATCGCATTGATCAACAGGGCCAGGAAGAGCAGCGGCACCGCGAAGTCGAGCGACCACGAGGCCGGGATGACGTTGCCGATCAGGATGCCGGTGGCGATCGCACCGAGCCACAGCACCATCCACACTGCGCCGGCGGTCAGGAAGTGACTGACCCGATAGTCGAGGGAATCGGTGTCCGGCCGGGGTTCGGTGGCGGCGAAGGTCTGGTCGACCAGCACGTGGGACCCGATGATGCGGAACCACCGGGGGGTGTCCCGAAACCGGGGCTGGAGGGCGGCGGAGTACATGACGTGCCGGGCATTGATCACCAGGACGGTGACGATGGCCAGCAACGCACCGCCGCCCTCGTCGAGGACCAGGACCGCGGTCAGCTGGCTGGAACCGCCGAAGATGAGAAAGCCGGAGGCCAGCCCGGCGAGGCGACCGACGACCTCGGACTCGGTCACCAGCAACCCGAACACCAACCCGAAGGCCGGCACCGGCGGGGCCATCGGCAACAGGGCCCGGATCCCGTCGATGGCGGCCCGCCGGTTCCAGAGCCGACCCGGGGTGGACCGGGGGTCGGTCAACGGGCGTCTGGCGGGGGCCGGACGAAGAATCGGACCCGCCAGTCCGGTCTGGTCTCGCCGTCGATGGTGAGTCCGAACGCATAGCCCCGGCCGCCGGTGAGCGGGAGCGGGGTCAGCCCGATGGCCAGCGACACGCCGAGCGGGGTGCCGGGCCGGAGGCCGGGCGGCCGGCCCGCTTCGAATCGACCGGTGATCGTGATCGGCTTGTCGCCGACGACGACCGGGTGGCCGTCCTCGTCGAACAGGTCGACCTGCCACTGGTGGGCGATGTTGGCCCGATCCCAGGGGACCGTGATCTGGAGGGCGATGGCCAGCGGCTGGGGCTTGGGGCCGATCGCGGCCACCCCGCCGCCGAGGATGAACAGCTTGCCGCCGGTGACCTGGGCTGCGTCGCACAACAGCATGTCGACCGTCAGCGACCCGGCCGAGAGGAAGTCGTCGTCGCTCACGATCGCACGTCGGTCTGGGAGGGCCGCATCGCTCGTCACCCTAACGCCGGTGGTCACCGACGGCTTCGGTATTTGCCGGCTCGAACGGGCGTCACGTGCCAGGCTTGGCGGATGGCCACCGTGATGCAGCTGTCGGACACCCACTTCTCGACGCCGGGGAACCGGAGCCACGGTGGGTTCGGCTACGACACGAACGAGGCCTATGACGCCGTCCTGGCCCACGGCCTGGATCCGGCCCGGCGGACCGAGCTGGCGGTCGTGACCGGTGACCTCGCCGACCATGGCCGCCCGGACGAGTACGAGGTCGCGGTCGCCGCTCTGTCACGGCTACCGATGCCGGCAAACGCCGTGCCGGGCAATCACGACTTCGACATCCCGCTGCGGGCCGCGGTGCCTCGGCCCGGCCTCGGGATGGATCGGGCCCAGCGGGTTGGACCCTGGCTGTTCCTGTTCGCCGACTCGAACCGTGGCGGCCGGGAGGTCGGCCCCGACGGGCGCCTGGTCGACCGGGAGGATCGGATCGAGGCCGACGCCGAGCTCGGGGCGGACGAGACCGCGTTTCTCCGGGAGCTGCTCGAGGCGTCCGATGCCGAGCATGTGTTCATCTGGATGCATCACCCGCCGGGGATGCCCGGCGGCTACGGCTCGGCCGTGCTCGACGACGAGGTGGCGGCCCTGATCGCCGATCACCCCCGCATCCGCGGTGTCGGGGCCGGCCACATCCACAGCGACTCGGTCCTCACCGTCGCCGACCGCCCGGTCTTCGTCTGCCCGGCCCTGACCATCAACTTCGACTTCGAGGCCTGGACCACCCTCCCGCCCGGGTATCGGACCTACGACTTCGGCGACGACGGTGCCATCGCCTCACAGTGCCATCTGCTCGACGGCGACCGATGGCCACGGATCGAGCTCCCGGAACCGGTGATCCGCCATTTCAAGGGCGAGCTGGGGTGGGAGGAGCTGATGGCCGAGATCGGTGGCCGGCCCGCCGACTGAGACCGCTGCCACTCCTCCGATCCGTCTCGGTCCCGGATCGCAGCAATAGAGTATCGCCGTGGTCGATCGCGGTCCCTGTCGGACCGTTCGGTCGATCACGACCCCCCTTCCCCTTCAGCAGGAGCGCGTGATGCTTCGTCGAGTCGTCCAGTTTTTTGCCGCAAACACCTTCATCACCCTGCCCCTGTGGGCCCTGCTGATCAGCTTCGGCCTGCTGTCCTACCTGGTCCTGCTGCCCCGTGAAGGGTTCCCCTCGGTCGAGGTGCCGGTCAGCATCGCCTCCGGTGGCTACTTCGTCGATGACCAGGAGCGGGTGGACACCGAGGTGCTCGCCCCCATCACCGAGGCGGTGTCGGCCCGGCCGGAGATCGAGTCGGTGTCGACGAACGCCAGGGACAACTCCTTCGTCGTCATCGCCCAGCTCGACCCGGACTTCTCCTCCGCCTTCGGTGCCGATCTCCTTGCCGAGGAGATCGGCCAGCTCGATCTACCGCCGGAGGCGGTCTGGGACGTCCAGGCCCTGAATGCGGCCCAGTTCCTCAACAGCTACGACCTGTTGGTCGGCGTGCTCGGCCCGGCCGACGCCACTGCCGAGGAGCTCGAAGCGGCAGCAAACGACCTGCTCCCGGCCTTCGACGGGTGGGAGGAGATCGCCGGTGCCGAGGTCGTCGAGCTGATCGACCGAGGTGTCGACCCGGCCACCGGCCAGGAGGTCGCTCGGGAAGCATCGTTCAACCAGGCGACGACGACGGTCGACGACGGCATCGTCATCCGGCCGTCGGTGACGATCGGCGTGCTGGCCGCCGATAACGTCGATGCCCTCGCCATTCGAGACACCACCGATGCGGCGTTGGCCAGGGCCGAGGCCGAGGGGTTGGTCGACGACGCCTTCGAGCCGTTCGTGGCGGTCGACTTCGCCACCCAGATCCGGGACCAGATCGGCTCGCTGCAGGGCAACGTCCTCACCGGTGTCATCGCCGTTGCCCTGGTCGCCCTGATCCTCATCTCGTGGCGGGCCTCCATCATCACCGCACTGTTCATCTTGACCGTGCTGGCCACCTCGGTCGGTGTCCTCTACCTCTTCGGGATCTCCCTCAACACGATCTCGCTGTTCGGCCTGATCCTGGCCCTCGGTCTGTTCGTCGACGACGCCATCGTGATCACCGAGGCGATAGACGCGTTCCGAGAGAAGAGTTCGGATCCCATCGAGATCATCGGCAACGCCATCAAACGGGTCGGGGCGGCAAAGATCTCCGGCACCGTGACCACCCTGCTGGTGTTCGCCCCGATGCTTGCCATCTCCGGCATCCTCGGCGACTTCATCCGAATACTGCCGATCTCGGTCATGGTCGCCCTCACCACCTCGCTGGTGCTGGCGTTGATCTTCATCCCCTTCGCCGCCCGGTTCGTCGTCCTCAGTGCGCCCCCGTCGGACAGCCCGCTGTCGCGGGTCGGGGAACGGGTCGCCGGCTTCGTCGCCAGCTTCCCCGGGACCCGAGGCGGCCGCGGCGTTCTCTACGCCCTCGGTGGGTTCGCCCTGAGCCTCGTCCTGATCGGCACCGGTCTGTTCGTCCTGGCCCCCAGGGTCGGGTTCAACATCTTCCCCCCACAGAAGGACTCGACCGAGATCGCCGTCGAGTACACCTTCGATCCCGGCACCTCGATCGAGGATGCCCGGGAGCTGACCCGGGAAGTGAACCAGGCAGCGGCCGACGCCCTGGGCGCCGACCTGGTCAGCGCCTACACCTACCTCGGTGACTCCCGGGAGGCGTTGGCCCAGCTGAGCCTGACCGACCTCGGCGCCAACGGGCGGGACGCAGCACCTGATCTGGTCGAGAACAAGCTGGACCCGATCGCGGCAGAGGTCCAGGGTGCTCGGGTGGTGTTCAACCAGCTCTCGGCCGGACCTCCCGAGGCGCTCTTCCCGTTCCAGATGCAGATATTCGGCGACGATCCGGAGGTCCTGATCGCCGCCGGTGAGCAGCTGGCGGCCGAACTGCAGGGCGCCGAGATCGAGCGTCCGAACGGCACGACGTTCGAGGTGGTGGAGACCACGCTCGGCCTGACCGACGTGGTGGCCCGCGAGGATGGCCAACGCCTGATCGAGCTCCGGGCCCGGTTCGACGCAGACGACGTCACCACGGTCACCGCCCAGACGCAGGAATGGTTCGAGGACCGCTACGGGGCGAACGAGCTGGCAGCCCTCGGGTTGGAGGCCGACGCGCTCGGCTTCGACTTCGGGCTGGAGAGCGACAATCAGGAGTCGTTCAACTCGCTTCCCGTCGCCTTCGGCATCGCCCTGCTTGCCATGTTCGTCCTGCTGATCATCCAGTTCCGGTCGATCATTCAGTGGCTGCTGGTGTTCCTGGCCATCCCGTTCAGCCTCTTCGGGGTCTTCGGCGGCCTCCTGCTGACCGACAACGTGCTCAGCTTCTTCGTGATGCTCGGCCTGCTGGGTCTGATCGGTATCGCGGTCAACAACACCATCCTGCTGACCGACTTCGCCAACCAGGAACGGCGGGCCGGCGCGGACCGCAAGGAGGCCATCGAGATGGCCATCCGGCGCCGCTTCCGCCCCCTGGTCGCCACGTCGCTGACCACGGTGGCCGGCGTGTTGCCGCTGGCGCTGTCCGACCCGTTCTGGGAGTCGCTCGGCTTCACCATCATCTTCGGTCTGCTGTCGAGCACGTTCCTGGTGCTGCTGTCGTTCCCGGCCTACTACCTGGCGATCGAGGCGATCCGCGATCGGATCGTGACGCCGTGGCGGCCGGCAGCGATGCGGCCGGGCGGGACGCCAGACGGTGCCATCGAGAGTGCCGACGAGGCCTCAGACGCCGCGGTCGAGGCGGGCGAGCAGACCGGTGAGGGCGATCCGGTAACCGTCTGACCCGAACCCGGCGATCACGCCGACGCAGACCGGGGCCATGAGCGACCGGTGTCGGAACTCCTCTCGGGCGTGCACGTTCGACAGGTGGACCTCCACCACCGGGAGCCCGGTCCCGGTGATGGCGTCGCGGATGGCGATGCTGGTGTGGGTGTAGGCGCCGGCGTTGCAGACGATGCCGTCGGCCCAGGACCGGGCGTCGTGGATGGCGTCGACCAGGGCCCCCTCGCTGTTCGACTGCCGGTGGCGGACCTCGCAGTCCAGCTCCCGGGCCAGGTCGGTCAGCCGGCCCATGATGTCGTCGAGGGTCTCGGTGCCGTAGACGTCCGGCTCCCGGGTCCCGAGCAGGTTCAGATTCGGGCCGTTGAGGACGAGGATTCGTCTGCTGCCGGTTGTCACGCCGGCCAGGGTAGCGATCGACCGTCCCCAACTGTGATCAATTCGTCACACGATCGACGGAACCACGGCCGTTTCTGCGGCGTCTCACTACACATGGACGCACCGCGTGAGGACAATGCACAACCCGGGCAAGAGCGGCAGCCCGAGGCCGGACCGTCGACCGGTCCGGTTCTTGTCCGCTACGCCCCGAGCGGGGCCGGCATCTCGCTGGTCCTGGATGGTTCGGCCGAACCGACAGAGGACCAGGCCGAGGCCACAGACGGTCTGCTCCGGGTCTCGGCCGCCGTGATCACCCTGGAACTGCCGGGCCCGGACGGTTCGACTGCGGTCCTGGCCTGGGACCCGGCCGAGGTCGACTGGGACTCCCTGGTCGCCTGACGATCTGACGCTCGGGCCGACTAATCGATCGGGGTGAGCGGTCCGGAGGTCCGGACCGTCACCTCGACGGTCTCCTCGTCCCCCAGGTCCTCGAACTCGACGACGATCGTCTCGCCGTTCTCCACCCCGACCAGGGTCACCGCCGACGCATCGTCCTCGGACGCCTCGGCCGTTGTCTCGAAGTCGGCCGAGCGGACCAGATCGATGATGTCCTCCCGGGCCTCCGCCGCAGTCTCGGCCTGGAGGATGTGGCGGACCGTGAGGGTTGCGGTGTCCTCTGCGGTCTCGATCCGAGCCTCGACCTCGTCGGCCGACGACGGTGTCCGCACCGCATCCTGCCACGCCTTCATCAGGTCGAATGGGTCCTCGTCGGTCCCGACGACGTGGTAGCGCATCTCGATGAACGCCACGCCGGGCTGGACCTCGAACTCCATGGTGAGCTCCTCCTCGTCCCCGGAGCGGCCAGGCCACCGGTAGACAAGCGTGGTCAGCGTCCCGTCCTCGCCGACCGGGGTCGAGAGGAAGTCGGCCTCGTTCCAGCCCCGGGCCGCCAGCTCGGCGCTGAAGAACCCGACCGGGTCCGCGGCCGTGCCAGGGGTCCGGAGCAGCACGACCGAGTCGGTCCGGACGTCGTCTCCGTCGATCTGGATCGAGGCGGTGACGTCGAGGATCTGGGTGCCGATGGGACTGGCGATGTCTGGGAAGCCGACCAGGCGGATCATCTGCTGGTGGAGATCGTCCGTCTGGCCCCGGAGGTCCTCGACGATCGCCAGGATCTCCGCCGCCGTCGCATCCTCGGGGATCGGCGTGTCGTCCTGGTCGACCGGCCGGTTGAAGTCGATCGTCGTGGTGGTGGTCGGCGGGATCGTGGTGGTGGTCGTCGTCGGGATGGTCGTCGTGACCTGGGCCGCCTGGCCGCCGATGGTCGGGGTCGAGCCGCAGGCGGCCAGGATGCCGAGCATCGACGCAGCGATCATCCGGCCGGCTCGCTGCGACGTCATGGTTCGTCGCTGCCGAAATCTCCTCGAAGTGCGGTCCGCCATGTACCCCTCTCGGCCGTTGACACTACCGTGCTCAGCCGGCCGGTGGGTAACGCAACGGTTACGGCTGGCTCGACGACTTCTCCCACGCCATCGGCTCGATCCATCGATCCCGGACCCCTCTGGGCCCAGGGACCGATGCGGTGCTGGGCAGGCTCACCTCCGGGAGATGACCGGCCGGTAACAGTCCGCTGTCGGGGCCCCGCATCGAATTGCCATCCGCAGCATTCTGTGATCCCATTGGCCCTGCAACAACAGGTGTAGCGTCGGTCACACCGACACTCGACAGATATTCGCGTGCCGCGGGTATCGATGACAGGGGGAATGGATTTGACGACGTCGACGGATTCGGACCTGCTCGTCGTCGAGGACCTCAAGACCCACTTCACGGTCCCGGCCGGGGTGGTGAAGGCGGTCGATGGTGTTTCCTTCACCCTGCCCCGGGGCAAGACCCTCGGTGTCGTCGGAGAGTCCGGCTCCGGAAAGACGGTGCTCAGCCGTTCGATCATGCGGCTGAACATCGCCGGCAACGCCATGACCACCGGCTCGGTCCGCTACGACGGTGAGGAACTGCTCGACTACGACGCCAAGCGGATGCAGGAGCTGTGGGGCATCGAGATGGCGATGGTGTTCCAGGACCCCATGACGTCACTCAATCCGGTGGTGAAGGTCGGCCGCCAGCTGACCGAGCACCTCCGCTATCACCTCGGGTTGTCGAAGACCGAGGCCAGGGACAACGCCATCCAGCTGTTGCGGAGCGTCCGGATCCCGGAGCCCGATTCCCGGTTCAACGCCTACCCCCACCAGCTGTCCGGCGGGATGCGGCAGCGGGTCTGCATCGCCATCGCCCTGGCCTGTGGCCCCAAGATGCTCTTCGCAGACGAGCCGACCACCGCCCTCGACGTCACCGTCCAGCACCAGATCCTGAACCTGTTGGCCAACCAGCAGAAAGACCGGTTTATGACGATGATCCTGGTCACCCACGACCTGGGCGTGGTCGCCGGCCGGACAGACGAGATCGCAGTCATGTACGCCGGCAAGGTGGTGGAGAAGGCGCCGACCAAGCACCTGTTCTCCAACATGCAGCATCCCTACACCGAGGCGCTGCTCCGGGCCATCCCGAAGGTCGACCAGCCGAAGCACACCAAGCTGGCCGCGATCGCCGGTCGTCCGCCGGACCTGATCAACCCGCCGAAGGGCTGTAAGTTCGCCCCTCGCTGCCCCTACGCTTCGGCCCGGTGCCATGAGGAGGAGCCGCCACTACGCCCGGCCCCGGCCCCGGACCATTCGTTCGCCTGTTTCACGCCGGTCGGCACCGAGGAGAGCAAGGCCGCCTTCGAGCGGAACGTCGCCGCCGGGCTTCCCCAGGCACTGGCGGTGTCCGGTGACATCCAGGCCACCGAGGAACTGATCGACCAGGGACCGCTCGTCTGATGGCCGGCAGTGGCAAGGCCCACCTCCGCGAAAGCGGCGATGTTCTGCTCCGGGTCGAGGACCTGGTGGTGGAGTTCGATGCGCCGGGCGGTCGCACGGTCCATGCGGTGAGTGGGATCAGCTTCGACATCGCCGAGGGCGAAACCCTCGGACTGGTCGGCGAGTCCGGCTGTGGCAAGTCGACAACCGGGCGGGCCATCCTCCAGCTGCCGACGCCGACCGGCGGCTCGGTCGAGCTGGCCGGTGAGGACCTGGTCGGGATGGCGCCCGATTCGGTCCGCCAGAAGCGGACCGACCTGCAGATGATCTTCCAGGACCCGATCTCGTCGCTGAACCCGCGCCGGATGATCGGCGAGGTCGTGGCCGAGCCGCTCCGGGTCTGGGGTCCGACCGCGCCGGACGAGCAGTGGGCGCTGGTGTCGAACATCCTCTCCGCGGTCGGTATCGACCCGGACGTTGCCCGGTACAAGCGGCCGCACGAGTTCTCCGGCGGCCAGTGTCAGCGGATCTCGATCGCCCGGGCCCTGGTGATGGAGCCGAAGCTGATCATCTGCGACGAGCCGGTGTCGGCCCTCGACGTGTCAGTCCAGGCCCAGATCCTCAACATGCTGGAGGAGCTGAAGGAGAAGTACGGGCTGACCCTGGTCTTCATCGCCCATGACCTGGCGGTGGTCAAGAACATCAGCGACCGGGTGGCGGTGATGTACCTGGGCAAGATGTGCGAGATCTCCGAGTCGGACGAGCTCTACGACAACCCGGCTCACCCCTACACCAGCCTCCTGCTCGGCTCGATCCCGATTCCGGACCCACTGGCAAGCATCGACGACACGGTTGCGGCCGAGGGTGACCTGCCGTCGCCCCTCAACCCGCCGTCCGGTTGCCGGTTCCGGACCCGCTGTCCCTACGCCGATGACCTCTGCGAGCGGGTGGAGCCGGAGATGCGCCGGGTCAGGGGCGATCACTTCGTGGCCTGCCACCATCCGTTGACGGACTTGGCCGACGAGATCTAGGAGCGAACAACCAGGACGATTCCGATAGTGCCAAGACCCGATGACGACCCGGAGACGATACGCCCGGCTGATCGTCGGGCACCAACCACACCTGTTAAGAACTCCAACAATCGCAGGGTGCCCTGATCGGGCGTCCTTGTGGAAGCAACCAAAGGGGAGATGACACCGATGACAAAGCGAAGCCTGTATCGGCTTTTCGCATTGCTGCTGGCATTCGTCCTCGTCGCTGCGGCCTGTGGCAGCGATGACGGGGACGAGACCTCGAGCAGTGGATCCGAAGCAGACACCGAAGCCGAAGCCGACGGCGAAGGCGATCAGACGGTAGAAGCCGGCACCGAGGCCGAGGGCGACGTCGACACCGAGGTCGAGCAGGACACCGAGTCCGTTCGGACCGCCGGTGGCTCGATCGCAGTCGGGCTCGAGGCCGAGGCTCAGGGCCTGCGGCCGTGGGAGGACACCGCGTCCTCGCCGGTCTACAACATGATGATCACCGTCTTCGACAAGCTGGTCGAGCAGAAGCTCGACGGCACCTACGACGGCTGGTTGGCAACCGATATCACCCCCAATGAGGACTTCACCGTGTGGGTGATGAACCTCCGGGAGGGTGTGACGTTCCACAACGGCGTCGAGCTGACGGCCCAGACGATCGCAGACATGTTCCCGATCCAGCAGGAGGGCTCCCAGTCGAGCAGCCAGATCGCGGCCTCCAACCTGGTGAGTGTCGAAGCGACCGGCGACCTCGAGGTCACCTACACCCTGAGCCAGTCGAACTCGGCCTTCCCGGCCTTCCTCGGTCGGGCCCAGCTCGGCTTCGTGTTCGAGCCCGGTGCGGCCGCCGATTCCGACGCCTTCAACGAGGCCCCGGTCGGGACCGGCCCGTTCCTGTTCGAGGCCCGTGACCTCGACAACGAGA
>JBCCFN010000193.1:0-10105 GCA_039029715.1 Actinomycetota bacterium
GTTCGAGGAAGGCGTGGAGACCCAGACCGTCGCCTTCCCCGACGACGCCCCGGCCCCGGACCCGACGGCGGCCTACACCGACGGCTCCGGCGCCGAGCGGATCGACATCGTGCAGCCCCCCGACCGCCACCGTTCGCTGATCTGGACCCGCCTCCCGATCGATCTCGGGGAGGACCCACGCCTCCAGGCCTGCGCCCTGGCCTACCTGAGCGACACCAACGCCATGGATGCGGTGGCCACCGCCCACCCCCGAGGCATCCCGGCGGACGGCACCTGGCACGAGACCTACATGACCGCCAGCCTCGACCATGCGATGTGGTTCCACCGGCCGGCCCGCTCAGACGACTGGTTGCTCCTGGACATGGACGGGCACGGGATCATCCGGACCCGTGGCCTCAGCACCGGTCACGTGTTCACCCCGGATGGTCACCACGTCGCCACCGTGGCCCAGGAGGGCCTGATCCGGGAGCTGGGGCCGGGGCGCTGAGCCCGCCAGATCCGGTTCAGAACCGCGCCATCCGACCTTCGTCGAAAAGGCCGGTATCACGGGACGTTCTCGGCCATCCTTAGGAGCGAGGGAACTGTGACTCCACGCCCGGAGGAACCCATGAGCCTGTATCACCTGACCTACCGAGACGACGTCGACGCGCCCGCCGAGGCCGAGCAGGGCGCGCCGGACGCCCCGACCCGTGGCCCGATCACCGATCGGGCCGTCACCGCCGCGCTGGCCAGCTACGGCGTGGCCGTGCTGCGGGCCGAGGCTGCCGGGCGCCCCCATCATCAGATCGACGCCCTGGTTGACGTGACCAGGCCCATCGACCTGCCGGTCATCGAGCACGTCCTCCGGGGTCAGGGGCGAACCGTGCTCCATCTGGCCGAGGTCCCGGACCGGGGCCCGGCCGCGGCCTGACCGCCGACCGGGCCGTCACCGTGGCGACACCCGCCGTTCGCGGTGCCGAAACCCGGACGCCGATCTGGCTTCCTATGGTTGACCCATGACCGCGTCCTCGTCGCTCGAAGAGCTCCCGACCCTCGACGGGGTGTTCAACCTCCGCGATCTCGGTGGGGTGCCGACCGCCGACGGCTCGATCCGGCCGGGGCTGGTGTTCCGGGCCGACGGGCTCCACCGGTGTCCGCCGGATCAGCGGGCCGGTCTCCGTGAACTGGGGATCGAAGTGATGGTCGACCTCCGAACCGAAGCGGAGCGACAGCGCGAGGGCGTGTTCGAGCTGGCCGGCATCGAGCGGGCCCATGTCCCGATCATCGAAGACCTTCGAGCGATACTCGGCGATCACGACGCCGCTGGCGGATCGGGACCGTCGGCCCCGGTGAACCTGGCCGGCCACTACCTGGCCATGGCTCGGGCCAACGGGCCGGGCCTCGGTCTGGCGCTGGAAACGGTTGCCGACGCGGCGACCGCCGGTCGACCGGTCGTGTTCCACTGCACCGCAGGCAAGGACCGGACCGGGATCGTGGCCGCGGTGTTGCTGCGGGGCATCGGGGTCGCCCCGAAGGACATCGCAGCGGACTACGCCCGGTCGGCGCCGGCCATGCCAGAGATGGTTGCCTGGTACCGGGCGAACCAGGGTGGCTCCCCCGAGGACCGGATGCGGGAGATGGGGATGGACGCATCGATGGCCCAACTCATGCTGGGGGCCGAGCCGGAGTCGATCCTCCAGTTCCTGGCCGAGGTCGAGACGGAGCACGGCAGCTACGGCCGCTTCCTCTCGTCGATCGGTGGGGCCTCGGCGATCGCTCGGCTGGCCCACGCGCTCCGCTGACCTCCGGCCGCTGCCGTCACCCCTCGGCCGACCGGCGGGGACCGAACCACCACACACCCAGGATCGAGCCGACCAGACCGCCGGTGCTCGACAGGAACAGATCCCCGATCGTGTCCTCATAGGTCAGGGCCAGGCCGCCGGCGCCGCCCCAACCGTCCTCAGACACCGCCCACTCGAGGATCTCCCACCACAGGATGGCCAGCGCCCCGAACCCGTAGCCGAGGATCACCGCATCCCGCCGGTCGTGGATCGACCGGAACCGGAAGGCGTGATAGGCGAGGACCAGGAGGATCCAGTTGGCGACGTGGAGCACGTCGTCGGTTGCGTCGTAGTCGTCATAGAACCCGAAGAGGTTGCCGAGCGTGTCGAGCAGGAACGGGGCCGAGGCCAGCGCATCGCCGACGTGGGGGTAGGGGGACCAGCCCCTGGTCCGGGCCAGGATCGGGACCAGCACGGCCGGGGCCAGGAACAGCGGGGCCCGGAATCCCATCGCCTTGCCGGCCACCGCATCCGGCGGCACGACGATGGCGACGAAGAACGCGGCGAACAGGCCGGCCTTCACCGCTGCGTTTGCATACGCCGCATACCGGGTCCGATCCAACCCGAGGACGGCGGTCCCCCCATGGTCACTCATGGCCCGAGACCCTAGCGGACCATGCCTCCATGGGCGTTCGACGGGGCAGGTCCTCCGGTTCCTCCGGAGGTTTGGCGGTCGTTCCCGGCGAGACTGTTGCGGTGCTCCGAGCGCTCCGGATCGCCTCCCGCACCGAGGCCACCTCGCATCTGCTGCTCCTGGTCGCGGTGGCGGTCGAGTTGCTGGACGGCCCGTCCGCAGTGGCGGTCGTCGGCCCGATCCATGGCGTGCTGTACCTGGTCTTCGCTGCTCTGGTGCTGCGAGCGAGGCGGCCCTTCGGGTGGGCCGGGGCCCAGGTGGTGAACGCCCTGGTCATCGGCGCCCTGCCGCTTGGCGGGTTCTGGTTGGACCGCCGTTGGTTCGCCCCCATGGCCGCAGCCGCAAACCGGCTATAACGGATGCCAGTTTCCCCGGCGCCCTGCGCCGACCGGCGCGCCAGGCGCCAGTGCAAAGGAGTGATGATGGAGTTCTTCCCCGAGGTCGCCGAGCCGATCGGCTTCGTCGAGCCCGGCAGTTCCGGACCGGAGCTCGCCTACCGGGTCTACCGGCCGGACCGGGTGGTGGCGGGACGGACCATGGCGGAGCACCTCAGGATCGCGGTCTGCTACTGGCACAGCTTCAACTGGCCGGGGGCGGACATCTTCGGGGTCGGGACCTTCGATCGGCCATGGCTGGAACCGGGGCAGGACCCGATGGCGGCCGCCGAGGCCAAGCAGGACGCAGCGTTCGAGTTCTTCACCAAGCTCGGGGTCCCCTACTACTGCTTCCACGACGTCGACATGGCCCCCGAGGGGTCGAGCCTCCGGGAGTCGAAGGCCAACCTCGACGCAATGGTCGATCGGGCGGCCGGAAAGATGGCCGAGACCGGGGTCGAGCTGCTGTGGGGGACGGCAAACCTGTTCTCCCACCCCCGCTATGCGGCCGGGGCCGCAACCAACCCCGACCCGGATGTGTTCCGTCACGCTGCAGCCCAGGTCCGGCACATGCTGGAGGCCACCAATCGCCTCGGCGGGCACAACTACGTGTTGTGGGGCGGCCGGGAGGGCTACGAGACCCTACTCAACACCCGCATGACCCAGGAGGCCGATCAGCTGGCCCGTTTCCTGGAGCTGGTTGCCAACCACAAGCGGGACATCGGGTTCGACGGGATGCTGCTGCTCGAGCCGAAACCGCAGGAGCCGACCAAGCACCAGTACGACTACGACTGCGCAACCGTCCACGGCTTCCTCGACCGCTACGACCTGCTCGGTGAGTACTTCGTCAACATCGAGGTCAACCACGCCACGCTGTCCGGCCACTCGTTCCACCACGAGGTCGCCTATGCGGTCGACAACGGGATCTTCGGATCGATCGACGCCAATCGGGGCGACCCCCAGAACGGGTGGGACACCGACCAGTTCCCGAACTCGGTCGATGAGCTCTCGCTCGCGGTCTACGAGATCCTCCGGGGTGGGGGCTTCACCACCGGCGGGTTCAACTTCGACACCAAGCTCCGCAGACAGAGCCTGGACCGGAACGATCTGTTCCACGGCCACATCGGCGGGATCGACACCCTGGCCCGGTCGCTGCTCGTGGCCGAGGCGATGCTGGCCGACGGCTCGCTCGAGCGGGCCAGGGACGAGCGCTACGCCGGCTGGGCCGGCGATGCCGGGGCGGCCATCATGGCCGACAAGGCCACGCTGGCCGGCCTGGCGGACGCAGCGGTGGAGGCCGACCTGGATCCCACGCCGGTGTCCGGCCGCCAGGAGGCCCTGGAGAATCACGTCAACCGCATGATCTGGACCACCTCATGAGCGACTATCCAGTGGCGGCGGTAGCGGCGGGACGTCGTTGGCTGGAGGTGGTCGTATGAGCGGACACTCCTTGGTTGCCGGGGTCGACTCGTCGACGCAGTCGACGAAGGTGGTGATTCGACGGGTCGAC
The DNA here is from genome assembly GCA_039029715.1 of Actinomycetota bacterium. GTDB lineage: Bacteria > Actinomycetota > Acidimicrobiia > Acidimicrobiales > SZUA-35 > JAHELU01. The sequence continues at coordinate 4,339 of JBCCFN010000193.1, forward strand.
GATGGGGCGGTGGTTGCCGAGGGTCGTGCGCCCCATCCAGCCACCGAACCACCGCAGAGTGAACAGGACCCGACCAGCTGGTGGGACGCCCTGGTTGCCGCGTTCGCCGACCTGACGCCGGTCGCCGGGGCCGAGTTCGCCGGCCCGGAGGCGGTCGGGGCCATCGCCTGCTCAGGGCAGCAGCACGGGTTCGTGACCCTCGATGATGGCGGTCGTCCGATCCGCCCGGCCAAGCTGTGGAACGACACCGAGTCGGCACCCCAGGCCGACCGGTTGGTCGCCGACCTTGGTGCCGACGGCTGGGCCGAGGCCTGTGGCGTGGTCCCGGTGGCCTCGATCACGGTCACCAAGCTGGCGTGGCTGGTCGAGCACGAGCCGGAGGCGGTCCAGCGGATCGCAACCATCCTGCTGCCGCATGACTACCTGACCTGGCGCCTGACCGGCCGGGCGGTGACCGACCGGGGTGACGCCTCCGGCACCGGCTGGTGGGACGCTGGGTCCGGTGGCTACCGGGCCGACCTGCTTGCCGCAGCCGGCGCCGACCGCGACCTCAGCGGCTGCCTGCCCGAGGTCCTCGGTCCGACCGAGGTCGCCGGAACCGTGACCCCGGAGGCGGCGGCCGCGCTCGGGCTCCCGGCCGATTGCGTGGTCGGCCCGGGCACCGGCGACAACATGGCCGCCGCCCTCGGCCTCGGCCTCCGCCCGGGGGAGGTGGCGATGTCGCTCGGGACCTCGGGCACCGTGTTCGGCGTGTCCAACGAGCCGGCCCGCGATCGGCGGGGTCTCATCGCCGGGTTCGCAGACGCCAACGGCGCCTACCTACCCCTGGCCTGCACCCTCAACGCCACCAAGGTGACCGACATGATCGGCACGGCGCTCGGCCTGGACCACACCGCTCATGCCGAGCTGGCGATCACCGCCGCCCCCGGCGCCGGCGGGGTCACGGTCGTCCCCTACTTCGACGGCGAGCGGACCCCGAACCTGCCAGACGCCACCGGTTCGATCACCGGGCTGCGCCCCGGTACCGGTCGGGCCGAGCTGGCCCGGGCCGCCCACGAGGGGGTGCTGTGCAACCTGCTGGAGGCGGCCGATGCCCTGGCCGAGGTCGGTGTCGCCGGCGACGGGGAGCTCCGCCTGGTTGGAGGTGGGGCCCGGTCGGTCGCCTATCAGCGGATCCTGGCCGATCTCCACCAGGGCCCGGTCCGCATCCCGGACGACGACGAGGCACCGGCAACCGGCGCTGCGGTCCAGGCTGCGGCGGTCGCCGCCGGGACAACCATCGACGCCGTCACCGACCGGTGGGGACTTCGGGACGGCGGGACCGTGATCGAGCCGTCAGCACCGGCCGACCCGACGGTCCGGGACCGCTATCGACGGGAGGCGGCCGCCGTTGCCGCAACCCAGTAGCGCCGCACGCGTCGGCGGCGGCCCGCCGCCGGCTCAGTAGTAGGCGCCGCCGGGGTTGTAGATCACGGTCACCTCGAGGTCGTCGCCCTCGGCGTCGACCAACGACGGCGCTGCGCCCTGGGCGGCGACCGTTATCTCCAGCTCACCCCGGATGCCGGACGGGAGCTCGATCTCGAACCGGTTGTCGCGGTCCACCACCCCGGCCCCGATGGTCTGCCCCCGGTGTTGGACCACCACCGTCTTCCCGACGGCGTGGACCCACTCCTCGGTCCGGCCGAACTTCGTGATCTCACCCCGCAGCATTGCCATCGCTGCAGCGTAGTCGCCGGTCGGGCGGCCAAATCCCCCGGCCGGGTCCCTGGCCTCGCCAGTACGATGACAGACGCCATGATTCGTGATGATCTCGCCACCGCAGTCGATGACGCCCTCCGGTCCCTCGGGATCGACCCGGTCCCCGCCGGGGTGGTTGTGGAGCGCCCGGCCCGCCGTGAGCACGGTGACTGGTCCACGAACGCCGCCCTCGTCTCGGCCAAATCGGCCGGCCGCAACCCACGCGAGCTCGGCCAGGCCCTCGCCGACTACCTGAGCGCAAACCGGCCGCCCCACGTCGAGGGGTTGGACATCGCCGGCCCGGGTTTCGTCAACTTCTCGCTCTCGCCGACTTGGCTCCACGACGTCCTGGCCGACGTGGTGACCGCCGGCGAGGACGGCTATGCCCGGCTGGACCTCGGCGCAGGCAAGCCGATCAACGTGGAGTACGTGTCCGCAAACCCGACCGGTCCGATCCACGCCGGTGGCGGTCGCTGGGGTGCGTTCGGCGACAGCCTGGTCCGGATCTTCAACCGCTGCGGCTACCGGGCCCACCGGGAGTACTACATCAACGATCGGGGCATCCAGACCCAGCTGTTCGGTGCGTCACTCGAGGCCCGCAAGCACGGTGACGACGTCCCGGAGAACGGCTACCTCGGCCAGTACATCGAAGAGTGGGCGGCCGAGATGCCGGCCGATGCGGACCCGATCGAGTGGGGCAAGAACCGGTCGCTGGACGACGCCCGGGAGGTCCTGGGGTCGATGAACGTCGAGTTCGACACCTGGTCGAGCGAAGCGGCGCTGGTGGCCAGCGGCGCACTCGAGACGGTGTTCGACCGGCTCAGGGCCAGTGGCCACGTCTACGACGCCGACGGGGCGACGTGGCTCCGGACCAGCGACTTCGGCGACGACCAGGACCGGGTCCTGGTCAAGTCAGACGGGGAGTACACGTACTTCCTCCCGGACATCGCCTATCACCTCGACAAGTACGACCGCGGTCAGTTGCTGATCGACATCCTCGGCGCCGACCATCACGGCTATGTCGGTCGGATGCGGGCCGCCATGGTCATTCTCGGCAAGGACCCGGACAGCTACGAGGTCATCATCGGCCAGAACGTGAAGCTGGTCCGGGACGGGGCCGAGGTGAAGATGTCCAAGCGGGCCGGGACGCTGGTCGAGATCCGGGACCTGATCGATGCGGTCGGCCCGGACGTCGCCCGCTTCGCCTACCTGCTGCAGTCGGTCGACTCGCCCCAGACGCTCGACCTCGACCTGCTGGCCTCCCAGGCGTCCGAGAACCCCGTGTACTACGTGCAGTACGCAAACGCCCGGATCCATTCGATCGGCCGGGAGGCGGCCGAACGGGGCGTGACCCGCCAGCCGCTGGCCGAGGTCGACCTGGCGGTCCTGACCGAGGAGCGAGAGCTGGAGCTGCTTCGCCAGCTGTCGACGCTTCCCGAGATCCTGGAGTTGGCCTGCGAGGAGCGGGCTCCCCACAAGATCACCAACTGGGTCCGGGACCTGGCCGCCGCATTCCACGGCTTCTATCGGGATTGCCCGATCCTCCGCAGCGACACCCCGACCGACGTCCAGCAGGCCCGGCTGTGGCTGGCCGAGGGATCCCGGATCGGCCTGGCGATCGGGCTCGACCTGCTCGGGGTCAGCGCACCGGAGCAGATGTGACCCCGCTGCCCTGGCACCTGCTGCCGGAGCACGCCTCGGTCGGCGACGGGGGCCGGCTGCAGATCGCCGGCTGCGACACGGTCGAGCTGGCCCGGGAGTTCGGCACCCCGCTGTTCGTCTACGACGAGGCTCACCTGAGAAACCGGTGCCGGGAGGCGGTCGCGGCCTTCGGGGCCAACGCTACCTATGCCACCAAGGCGTTCCTGTGCCGGGCGATGGCCCGCCTGGCCAACGAGGAGGGCATGGGGTTGGACGTGGCAAGCGGCGGCGAACTCGCGGTCTGCCTGGCCGCCGGTGTCCCGGCCGACCGGCTGGTGTTCCACGGCAACAACAAGTCGGTGGCCGAGCTGGCGGAGGCCCGGGCGGCAGGGGTCGGCCGGATCGTGGTCGACAGTTTCGACGAGCTCGGCCGGCTCGAGGCCCTCCACGACGCAGACGGGCTCCGGCCCCGGGTCCTGCTGCGGATCACCCCGGGGATCAAGGCCGAGACCCACGAGTACATCGCCACTGGGCAGGACGACTCCAAGTTCGGGTTCACCGTGTCCTCCGGCGCCGCCGCCCAGGCGGTCGAGAAGGCCGCCGCCTCGCCAGCGGTCGAACTGATCGGCCTCCACGCTCACATCGGCTCCCAGGTGTTCCGGGCCGATTCGTTCGCCGCGGCGGTCGAGGTGCTGGGCCGGTTCGCCAACCCCTACGGTTTGGCGGAGCTGGTGGTCGGTGGCGGCCTCGGCGTCCCGTACGTCGAAGGCGAGGAGGGGGCGACGATCACCCAGTGGGCCGGCATCATCCACCGGGCGGTGGCCGACGCCGGGATCACCGCCACCGTCGGGGTCGAGCCCGGCCGGGCCATCGCCGCCGCGGCGGCGGTGACACTCTACGAGGTCGGGACCCTGAAGGACCTGCCGGGCATCCGGACCTACCTCTCGGTCGACGGTGGGATGAGCGACAACCCCCGCCCCGTGCTCTACGGCTCCGGCTACGAGGCGTTCCTGCCCCGGGCGGTCACCGCTCCCCGGGACCGGGAGGTGCGGATCGTCGGCAAGCACTGCGAGTCCGGCGATCTGCTGATCCGGGAAGCCCGGGTGCCGGCAGACGTGGCGGTCGGTGACGTGGTCGCCACCCCGGTGACCGGGGCCTACGGCCACTCGATGGGGTCGAACTACAACAAGATCCCCCGGCCCCCGGTCGTGTTCTGCGCAGACGGGGACGCCCGGTTGGTGGTTCGGCGGGAAACCTACGACGATCTGCTCCGGACCGACATGGGCTGAGCCCGGAGTTCACTCCGCTGCCCCAGGGGCCTGGGCTGGGTGGATTCACCCAATTCGCAGTTGCCCGTAACACGAAGGCTCGCCCTCGTACCTGTACGGGGTGACGGGCGGTCGCAGCGGGCCCACGGTGGCACCCACCCGCCAATCCGGCGCCGACCGCGAGGTGGAGCGAATACAGTTCCCGGTGTGAACCCAACGCCAACCACCTCGTCCGATCTGAACGACGGCGGCACGGTCCGTGTCGGCCTCCTCGGGTGCGGCATCGTCGGCACGCAACTGGTCGCCCTGATCCAGGAGCGGGCGGACGTCCTGGCCGCCTCGACCGGCCTCCGGCTGGAGCTGGCCCGAATCGCGGTTCGCAGCACCACCAGGGACCGCGGCCTGGAGATCGACCCGGCGCTCCTGACCACCGACGCCGAGACCGTGGTCGAGGACCCGAACGTCGACGTCGTGGTCGAGGTCATCGGCGGGATCGAGCCCGCCCGGTCGCTGATCCTGACCGCGATCAAGAACGGCAAGCCGGTGGTGACGGCGAACAAGGAGCTGCTGGCGAACCACGGGGCCGAGCTCTACGGTGCGGCGGCGAACGCCGAGGTCGATCTGCTGTTCGAGGCGGCGGCCGCCGGCGCCATCCCCATCGTCCGTCCGCTCCGGGAGTCGCTGCTCGGGGAGGACGTGTCCCGGGTCATGGGCATCGTCAACGGCACCACCAACTACATCCTGACCCGGATGACCGAGGAGGGCGCGTCGTACGCCGATGCCCTCAGCGAGGCCCAGCACCTCGGGTACGCCGAGCGGGATCCGACCGCCGATGTCGAGGGGTTCGACGCCGGGGCCAAGGCGGCGATCATGGCCACGATCGCCTTCGGGGCCAACGTCGTTGCCGGCGACGTGTACCACGAAGGCATCGCCGCCATCACCCAGGGCGACATCGAGTTCGCGAACCAGTTCGACTACACGATCAAGCTGCTCGCCATCGCCGAGCGGTTCCCGGCGACGGACGACCGGGCCGGAGACGGCGGCGAGGAAATCGGGGTCCGGGTCTACCCGGCCATGGTGCCCGACGCCCACCCCCTGGCCTCGGTCCGGGGCAGCTTCAA
>JBCCFN010000194.1:0-10019 GCA_039029715.1 Actinomycetota bacterium
GACTGGTTCTCGATGATCGGGCGACCGAAGGCAACCCGCTCCTTGGCGTAGTCCAGTGCGTACTCATAGGCCGCCCGGGCGATGCCGATGGCCTGGGCTGCGACCGCCGGTCGGGTCGCCTCGAAGGTCTGCATCGCAGCCTGGCGGTCGTTCGGTGCGCCTTCCCGGACCCGGGCCAGACGCTCGTCGAGGCGCTCCTTGCTGCCGAGCAGGCAGTTTCCGGGGATCCGGCAGTCGTCGAGGATGACCTCGGCGGTGTGGCTGGCCCGGATGCCGTGCTTCGAGAACTTCTGCCCCATCGACAGCCCCGGCGTTCCGGGCGGGACGACGAAGCTGGCCTGGCCCTTGGAGCCGAGTTCCGGATCGACGACCGCGACCACAACGTGCACGTCGGCAATGCCGCCGTTGGTGATCCAGGTCTTGGTGCCGTTGAGGACCCACTCGTCCTTCGCCTCGTCGTAGACCGCCCTGGTCCGGTAGGCCGACACGTCAGAGCCGGCATCCGGCTCCGATGCGGCGAACGCCCCGAGCTTGACGTCTGCGGCGTCCCCGTAGCACTGGGGCACCCACTCCATGACCTGCTCGCTCGTCCCGGAGGCGGCGATCCCGGCGGCGGCCAGGCCGGAGCCCATCAAGGCCATGCCGATCCCGGCGTCGCCCCAGAACAGCTCCTCGAGCGCGACCGGCATCGACAGGCCGGTCCGATCGTTCATCATCAGCTCGGCCATGAACTCCCAGCCGTAGAGCCCGATCTTGGCCGACTCTTCGAGGATCGGCCACGGGGTCTCCTCCCGCTGGTCCCACTCGTGGGCCGCCGGACGGATGACGTCCTCGGCGAAGTCGTGGACCCATTTCTGGAGCTGGATTTGGTCTTCGTTGAGTTCCAGTGAGAATTCGCTCATGGCCCGTTTCCTTTCGATCGATGGGCGACGACGTTGTCGCACCGACCGCCCGTTTGGGTGTCCGCCGCTGTTGGGATCGGGCGAACCGGACGGTGGATGCCGAACAGACCGCTACCGGTTCAGCTATTACCGACCGGTAACTTACCTACCGGTAACATAGCAGAACCAACGAACTTGTGGAACCCCGAACAACGGAATCCAGCCGTCAAACCGCCGGACGACGATCAGGCGGCAGCCTGCCGCTGGTTTTCCAATCGGCGGACCAGGGCACCGAGATGAGCCATGATCTCGTCGGTGTTTGCCTGGTCATCATCGCCGCTGACCTCCAGCGGCTCCCCGAGCCGGATCGTCACCGTCCGTCTGGGATAGCGGACCCGTGGGTAGCGATCCCGGGGCCAGACGTGCTCGCTTCCGCAGAAGCCGACCGGGATGACCACCGCCCCGGCCTGCCTGGCGATCCGGGACACCCCGGGCCTGGCCGGACCGACCGGGTCATCCCCTCGCTCGGCGGCCGGGATCAGCCGTCCCTCGGGCATGATCGACACCAGCTGGCCGTCGAGTAGGGCGGCGATCGCCTCCTGCTCCGCCTGCTCCCGGGTGGCGGACGAGGTGGCGATGGAGCCGATGCTCCGGAACAGCGGACCCCCGAACCGACCGTTGACCATGTCGGCGCGGATCAGGAGCCGGCTCGACATGTCGAACCGGGCGAAGATAGCCATCGTTGCCACGAAGTCGAACAGGCTTCGATGGTTGCCGGCGAACAGCACGGGTCTGGTGGTCGGCACCGTCAGCCGATCCGGCAGGTCGAGACGAACGACCGGGGAGACCAGCCTGGCGAACCCTCGACCCGCTCTGACGAAGTTGGCGTGATACGGGGTCGGCTTCATGCGGCCCCGAGCCTACCCGTGCCCGGCGTGTCCCGACAGGTGAGGGGTACACCAGGCGCCACTCATCGGGGTGGTGTAGTGGTGGCGGGGGCCGTTCGGGACGCAGAGTTCGGCGAACAGGGTGGCCAGCGACGTCTTGAGCGTCGAGGAGTCCCCCGGTCGGTCGTACTGCGGGCGGTACCTCAGCGCCCGCCCGGGTGCCGGGGCGCCACCATCGGACCCGCCGTTCGACAGGTAGCCGAACCCGCAACCGGACGGCGCACCAGACGGGTCGGCGAAGTTGACGCAGTTGTCGATGAACTCCCGGTTGATCACCGGGTGCCAGGCTCCCCACCAGTCGGCGTGGTGGGTCGAACCGGCGGGCCCGGACAGCGCCGGCGTGGTGGCAAGCGATGCGGGATCGACGTCGGAGGACAGGAACCAGTCGGAGGTGTCCTCGCCGGGCTCGACCACGTAGTTCACGAAGTAGGTCAGATGGGGGAACGTCCGGCGAGGAGGGTCGGTCGGACCGCCGCCGGCACCGTCGCAGTTGCCATAGAACCAGTGTCCACGACCGGGACCGGCCGGCACCCAGGACCGCCAGTCGGTCACCGACATCGCCGGGTCGACACAGTGCCAGAACTTGATCTCCATCTCGAGCACCACCCGGCGGCCCGGGTAGGCCCCGGACCCGAATCGGGAGCCGTCACAGGTCGGGATCCGACCGGTCCCGGTGGCGACGGCCGGTCCGGAGAAGTTGTCCGTGCACTTGTACTCGACCTCGCCCGCAGCCCCACCGGCGGTCCCGTCGTGGGCGGCGATGCCGGTGCCTGCCGGGCTGATGTTTGCCATACCGGGGTCATAGACCTCGGCCCTGCCGCGGGCCACACCCTCGCCCTTGTAGTAGACGACGATCCGCTCCGGGATCCGGGCCTGGCCCGACCCGTCGATCATGGCCGGCACCCAGTAGCCGGAGCGGTTGAGCTCCTGGCCGTTGCAGGTCGATGAGCCGGTGTCGCGGAGCGTTCCATAGGTCGAGTAGGCGTTGACATCGGTGTTGCCGAAGAACAGGTGGAGGTGGGCACCACCGGGATGACCGGGGGCGATCAGCGGGTCGTCGTAGGCGAAGTGGGAGAACTCGCAGGCGATACGGAACTGACCGCCGGCCGGGATCGGGAACGCCTGCTCCGGGTTGCCGTTCGGGCTGTCGAGATAGGCGCTGCGGGGACCGAGCAGCGGAGAACCGTCGCCGACATCCAGGGCCGCCTGGGGGACGGACCGGTATGGCGAACCGTCGTGGTTCCGGTTGCGGACGGTCTGGGCCCGGATCATGCTGAGGTTGGCGCCGTAGTCGGCCGGGCCGGTCCCGTGGGTCACTGCCGGCGGGGCGCTGGTGTCTGACGGGGTCGGGTCGTGGCCGCCGCCGTGGTGTGAGCCCATGGTGGTCGTCGTCCCATCGGCCGGGCTGGACGGCAGCGCCGTCGTCGACGTGGTCGAGGCCGCCGTCGTCTCGGTGTCGCCGATGCCGGACGATCCGGTCGATGGCACCGCAGACGATGTGGTGGCAGACGTTGTCGAGGCAGACGATGCCGAAGCGGACGACGACGCGGTCGTCGATGATGCAGCGGCCGCCACCGGCTTTGCGCCGGCCGCCTCGATCGGGCCCTCGATGGTCGGCTGGTCGATCTCGGTGTCGAACGGGATCCCAGCACCGGGGACGACGGCGAACTCCGGTTCGACCGGCTGATCGGCCTGCCCGTCGACCCCGCCCGTGTCGCCATCCCCGCCGGCCTCGGCCGCTCCCTTCACCTGCTCGACCCCGGCCGCGGCGCCGGCCGCCGTCACCGACGCTTTCTGAGTCCCCGTCGCCTCCCCCGGTCGGCCGGCGGTGTCATCGGCCGCCGGGTCGACCGATCCCGGGGAGAGCGCCGGTCGGTGATCGGCAGCCGACCCCTGGAGTGCCGCCTCGTCGACCGGGATCGATCGGATCCGCTCGGTCGTCACGTAGACCGAGGCGTCTCGGGCCACGCCGGCCACTGCGAACGCGGCGAGACCGAGGCCGACGACGGCCAGCAGGCCGCGACGGATCACCCAGCGAGCCATCGGCGCGTTTGGTGGCGAAACGTTGGCGGCGGCAGACACCAGATCCCGATCGGCCGGCCAGGGCCGGCCATGAGGGCCGGACCGGTCAGTTCCCCGGGAGCGGCAGCACGTTCGGCCCCCGATAGGTCTGCCAGTTGTTCAGCTTTGCCAGCTGGCGGTCGGTGCCGGTCTGGCCGAACGAGCAGTTCCGGGCCGCACGCATGCAGCCGTTGGTCCACAGGTCCATCGCCTCGTCGTTCCACCCGCCCCACCAGTCGGCGTGGAGGCTGCCCCCGGGTCCGCTGTTGAAGCCGTCGAGGTTGTCGGACGACAGGTGCCAATCCGAAGTCCACCCCTCGCTCGGGAAGTACAGCAGGATCGTGATCTGGGGCAGCCGGACCGGATGGCTGGCCGGGCAGGGGACGTGGGGGCTGACCAGGGCCATGTGGGAGCGATGATCTGCCGAGTCGAGGTTGCGCCCGTCCCAGCACTGGGGGAAGGCGATGGTGGCGTTGAGGTAGTCGCCCCCACAGTCTGGGATGCGATTGGTCTTGTTGTAGGCCGCCCCGCTGCCGCCGCAGGACCAGTGCAGGAAGTCCGAGGCGGTGAACGACTCGGCGCCGGTGTTGCCGGACACCATCTTCAGCCCCTGCGGCATCCGCTGAACGTTTGCCGTGTCCTTGGACTTGTAATACAGGATGATGGCGTCTGGCACGATCACGTTGCCTCGCCCGTCGAGCAGGGCCGGGGTCCAGTAGCCGGAGCGGTTCAGCTCGAAGCCGTTGCAGGTGCCGCCGCCACGGTTGACCAGCTGGTCGGTCGTCGTTCCGGCGTGGACCTCGGTGTTCCCGAAGAACATGTGGAGGTGGGATCCGCCGGGCTGGTTCGGGTAGATGATCGGGTCGTCGTAGGCGAAGTGCGAGTACTCACAGGCCGCCCGGAACTGTCCGTCGCCGACCGAACCGTTGTCCGGTCTGGGGGCCGGCTCGGTCAGCGCCTGGAGGCTGAGTGCCGCGGACGGCACGGTGGCGTACTGGCGGAAGATCGCCTTGTCGTTCCGCAGGGCCTCCAACCCGGCGTTCCGGGACGCATCGGAGGGCAGCGGTGGTGGTGGCGCCGTCGTCGGCGCAGTGGTTGGCGCCGGTGGGACCGTCGTGGCCGGTGCCGGGGGCACGGTGGTCACCGTCGTCGGCGGTGCCGTGGTGGTCGTCGTTGTGGTGGTGGTCGTGGTCGTCGTGGTCGTCGTCTGGACGACCGTCGTCGACGGTTGCGGTGGCAGCGTCGTGGTCGTGGTGGTGGTCGTCGTGGTCGGGGCCGGCGCCTGGGTGGTCGACGTCGAGGTCGACGTGGCCGGCACGGTCGAGCCGGTCGTCGCACCGCCGGTGCCATCGCCCCCGGATCCCCCGGCAATCGACGCGCCGGTACCGACCGAGCCGCTCGGGCTCTGTCCGGTCGGCGCTGTCGTCTGGGTCGTCACGACGGTCGCCTCCGGCTCGATTGGTTCGGCGGTCGAGGTGGTGCTCGGGGTGGGGCTCGGCGGCTGGGTCGAGGTCGATGGCTCGGCGCCGGGCGGCGTCGACGGCGCCGTGGCCGCGCCGACCGCTGCAGCGTCTGCCGGCACGGCCTCGGTGAGCGGCGCCGTCGGGGTCGAGGTCGAGGCGGAGGTAGAGGTGAAGGCCGTGGCGGACGTAGACGTGGAGGCCGTGGCGGGAGGCGCACTGGAGGTTGCGCCGGCCGCATCGGCGGTCGTGGTCGAGCCGATCGTGGTGGTGGTCACCGCCGGGTCTGGCACGGTCGCTGCGGTCGATGGCACCGGCGCAACGGTCGTCGTCGGCGCCGTAGTCGTTGGCGTCGGGGTCGTCGTGGGGGTCGTCGGCGGGCTGGACAGTTCCGGCCGCTCATCGGCGCCGAGGGCCAACTCGTCGACCGTGTCGACCGTCGGCTCCTCGCCCGAAGCCTCAAGCGTCGCCGGCGGAGTGGCGAAGTCGGACACGTCGGCCCCGAGGATGTCGGTGGCGACGGCCAACGACGCCAGCTGTGTCGAAATGATGACGGCCGCGGCCGCGACGTGCCGGCGAGTCTGCATGTCCGGCCTATCGGTGCGAGACTCAGGTTGCCTTTAGGTGAAAAACCCGGGAATCACTGAAATAGGCCGGGAAGAGGAGGACTCGACCATGCCGTCTGGCACAACATCGGAGCAATTGCCGTTCCACCTTAAAGGAAACTACGCGCCGGTCGATGAGGAGCGCTCCGTCACCGACCTCGAGGTGACGGGGACGATCCCGGCCGAGTTGAACGGCCGATACCTCAGGAACGGCCCGAATCCCCACACCGGCCATTCGGCCCACTGGTTCGTCGGCGACGGCATGATCCACGGCGTCCGGCTCCGTGACGGACGGGCCGAGTGGTACCGCAACCGGTACGTCCAGACCCGGGCCCTGAACGAGCCCGGGGCCCGAGCCATCGGTAGCGACGGGTCGGTCGATCGGACGATCGGCGTCAACAACACCCACATCGTCGGCCACGCCGGTCGGATCCTGGCGCTTGTCGAGTCCAGCTTCCCGTGCGAGATGTCTCCGGAGCTGGACACGATCGGCGTCTACGACTTCAACGGCCGGCTCAATACCGCCATGACCGCCCACCCAAAGACCTGCCCGGTGACCGGGGAGCTCCACTTCTTCGGCTACGGCTTCGCCCCGCCGTACCTGACCTACCACCGGGTCGCGGCCGACGGTGAGTTGGTCCAGAGCGAGGTCATCGACGTCCCCGGCCCGACCATGATCCACGACTTCGCGATCACCGACCGCCACGTCGTCTTCATGGACCTGCCGGTGGTCTTCGACTTCGACCGGGCGATGCAGGGCGCCATGCCATACCGGTGGGACGAGGACTACGGCGCCCGGGTCGGGATCATGCCGCGGAGCACGCCGGATCGGGCCACCGGTGGCGCAGACGTCCAGTGGTTCGAGGTCGAACCGTGCTACGTGTTCCACCCGATGAACGCCTTCGTCGACGACCAGGACCGGGTCGTGGTCGACACCGCCCGCTACCGGTCGATGTGGGCCCGGGGCTCAAGCAAGTTCCCGGACGTGGCCAACCTCCACCGCTGGGCCTTCGACACGGCGACCGGTACCGTCACCGAGACCCAACTCGACGACCGCCCACTGGAGTTCCCCCGGGTGGCCGAGCACCTGACCGGATTGCCGAACCGGTACGGCTACGGGGCCGGCGGGACCGACGGGACCGCGGTCGTCAAGTACGACCTGGAGGCCGGGACCTCTCAGGTCCGGGACTACGGCACCGCCGCCATCCCGGGCGAGCCGGTGTTCGTCCCGGCCGAGCATGCCGAGAGCGAGGATCACGGGTGGCTGCTGACCTTCGTCTATGACAAGGCCGACGCCGCCACCGACTTCCTCATCCTCGATGCACGGGACGTGACCGCGGCGCCAGTGGCCACCGTCCGTCTCCCCCAGCGGGTGCCGTTCGGGTTCCACGGGTCGTGGTTCGACGACTCGGCCTTCGCTGCGGCCTAGGGTCACCGTCCGTTCTGGCTCAGCGGCCGGCCTCGTCCCGGACCGGGCGCAGGGCCCCACAGTCGACCAGGAGACGGAGCCGGTCACCGACCGTCGGGGCGTCCGGAGTGGTGAACCGAACGTCGGGGCCGGGCCCATCGACGGTGACGGCGACGTCATACCAACCCTGACGGAACGTGACCTCGGTGACGGTTCCGACCGGACCGGCCGCCGCTCCCCCGTCGACCGGCCGGGCGACGATGGCCGACGTCGGCGCCACCACCGTGGCGGTCGTCTTGCCGGTGGCGAGCAGCGGATGGTCCCGCTCGACCCGACCGAGCGGTCGATCGCCGAGCCGGACCTGCCCCTCGCCATCGACCTCGACCGACCACAGATTGGGATGTCCGAGGAAGCCGGCGACGAACCGGGTGCCGGGATCGGCCCACAGCTCGGCCGGGGCGCCGACCGCCTCGAGCCGGCCGGCCCGGAGCACGGCGACCCGATCGGCCAGGGCGAACGCCTCGGCCTGGTCGTGGGTGACGTGGATCGCCGTCTGCCCCAGGTCGGTCAGCAACCGTCGCAGATCGGCGGTGAGCTGGTCCCGTAGGGCCCGATCGAGCGACCCGAGCGGCTCGTCGAGCATCAACAGACCCGGTTCGGGGGCCAACGCACGGGCCAAGGCCACCCGTTGGGCCTCCCCGCCGGACAACCGATCGGTTCGCCGGCCGTCGAACCCCCGCAACCCGACCAAGGCCAACAGCTCCTCGACCCTGGCCGCCCGCCCCGACCGATCGACGCCGGCGATCCGCAGCCCGTAGGCGACGTTGCCGGCCACATCGAGATGGGAGAACAGGCCATGGTCCTGGAACATCAGGCCGAGGCCCCGCCGATGGGTCGGCACGCCGGCCAGGTCCCGGCCGTCGAGGACCACCCGGCCAGAGACCAGCGGCTCCAGCCCGGCCACCGCTCGGAGCAGCGTGGACTTGCCGCTGCCGCTCGGACCGAGCACGGCCAGGATCCGGCCGCCATCGATGTCGACAGACACCCGGTCGAGGGCCCGGTGCCGGCCGTAGGCCACCGAGACGTCGTCGACCATCAGTCCGGAGCCATCACCCTGATCGGCACGCCGATCGGCGCTCGGATCGGCACTCACAGCAGCGTCACCTCGTCTCGACGTCTGGCCTCGATCACCGCCGCAACGGTCGCCACCAGTATCCCGATGACCACGCTGAGGGCCAAGGCCTGGCCCCGGAGCTGCTGGCCGGGGTTGGACAGCAGCCGGAACACCGCAAGCGGTGCGGTGAAGGAGCCGTCGCTCCGGCCGAGGAAGGACGTGGCCCCGAACTCGCCGAGGCTGACCGCGGCCGAGAACCCGGCCCCGGTGGCCAGGGCCCGCCGGATGAGGGGCCAGTCGACGGTCCGCCGGACCACCCCCGGGGCGGCACCGAGGGTCGCCGCCGCCTCCCGGACCCGAGGATCGATCGACCGGAGTGCCGGTACGACCGAGGCAAGCACGAACGGCAGACCGACAACGGCATGTGCCACCGGCACCAGCCACGGAGACCGTCGAAGTTCGAACACCGTGAACCCCAGCAGGTAGCCGAATCCGAGCGTCACGGCCGAGATCCCGAGCGGCAGCAGGGCGAACGCCTCGAGCGATCGGCCGATCCGGCCACCACGCTCGATGACCAGCGCCGCCGCCACCCCGACCACCGAGGCCACGGCGGCGGCGATGAGGGCGAACAGCAGGGACCGGCCGACCGCCTCCGCGGCCGTGGTCGGCAGCAGGTCGACCCGTTCGGTCAGCCGACGGTAGTTGGCGAACCCGTACCCGGATCCGACCCGGAGGGACTGCTCGACCAGGATGATGATCGGGCCCCCGAGCACCGCGGCGACGAGGGCGATCACCCCGGCCAGGTGGAGCCGTCGCCGGGTGGTCGAGACCGGGACGGCGCTGGAGAGGCCACGTTGGACGCCGGTGTGGCGGCGCTGGAACCGGGCCGAGCCCAGGGCCAGGGCCAGCACGACCAGGATCTGGAGGCCGGCCAGGACGGCGGCCACGTCGAACTCCTGGCGGGCGATGGCGTAGCGATGGATCTCGGTCTCAACCGTGGCCAGCCGGAGCCCGCCGAGGACCCGGATCACCCCGAAGCTGGTGAACGAGAACAGGAACACCAACAGGAACGAGCCGGCCAGGACCGGAGACAGCTGACGGAGCGTCACCGTCAACCACGCTCGGACCGGGGACGCACCGAGGGTGGCGGCGACCTCGATCTGCCGCCGATCGATCGTCGCCCACCACCCGCCGACCACCCGGACAACGACCGCGACGTTGAAGAACACGTGGGCCGCCAGGACGGCGGCCAGGCTGCGGGTCGGCAGCCCGAGCCGATCGAACAGCGCGTCGATCGCGGCGGCGACGACAACCGTCGGAAGGACGAACGGCACGACGACGAACGCCCGCAGGGCGCCGCGGCCCCGGAACCGGTAGCGGGCCATGGCATGGGCGATCGGTAGGCCGACGACCAGCGTCACCCCGGCGGAGACGGCGGCCTGCCACACCGTGAACCAGAGCACGCTGCGGACCGACGACCGCCCGAGGATCTCGAAGACATCCGTCGGGCCGACGTCGGCCAGGCTGCGGTCCATGACCGCGA
>JBCCFN010000195.1:0-9919 GCA_039029715.1 Actinomycetota bacterium
CGCGGCCTCGATCCGCAGCTCCGGGTTGCGGTCGGCCGCGGCGATTCGGGCTGCGCTCGGCAAGGCGCCGACGGCCGCTGCGGGGGTGCAGGTCATCTTTGCCGCCCTGGCCCGGGACCTGGAGCGGTCCCGGTTCCTGTATGGCTGCCCCATCGGCACGCCGGCCACCGAGGCGGCGGCGGTGTCAGACCAGATCCAGGCCGCCTGCCGGGAGGTCTTCGATGCCTGGGTGGCCGCTTACCGCGATGCCCTGGTGGCAGAAGGCTGGGCCGAGGCTGCGGCAGACACCCAGGCGCTGGCCATCGTCACCGCGTACGAGGGCTCGGTCACCATTGCCCGGGCCCTCCGCAACACCGCGCCGGTCGTCACCACCGGCGAGGACCTGATCGCCCGCATCGAGGCGGGCGACACGAAGACATCCGAGGAGGATCGATGAGTCAGTTCAGATGTTTCATCCAGGCCGGGAGCAATGCCGAACGGCGAAGCGATCAGCTGGAGGCCGGGCTCCGGGACCACCACACCGGGCACTATCCGGGCGAGGAGGTCGACGTGACCTGGGTTGCCATCCCGGCCGGTCACATGTTCACCGAGGGCCGGCAGAGCACGTCGTCGATCGTCGCCTGTTTCGTCGCCCACGAGACGAACCTCGGCGAGCGAGAGGCGTACATGCGTGGCGTGTGCGATCTCTGGACCGAGGTCACCGAATGCACGGACCACGAGGTCGTCGTGTCCTTCACCGAAACCGTCCCCGCACCCTAGGAGTACTCCCATGCCCTTCTACCACGCCCTCGTCCGCCCCGGTCTGTTGACCGAGGAGCAGCGCCAACGGTTCGCCGTCCAGGTCGTCGATGTCCACTGTGACGTGACCGGGGCACCGCCTTCGTTCGTCCACGCCCTGATCACCGAGGACGACGAGGATCGCCTCGACGGCCAGGCGGCCCAGATCAACGGAACCATCCGGGCCGGTCGGACCGACGCCCAGAAGGCCGAGATCGCCGACCGACTCAGCCGGGCCATGGCGGACGTCGCCGGTGTCGAGCCGGCCTCGGTCCGAACCTCGACCCGCGACATCCAGGCCTCCTACACGATGGAAGGCGGCGCGTTGCTACCCGAGCCGGGCTCTCCGGAAGAGCAGGAGTGGAGGGACGGCCCGCCGGCGGCCGCCGGCGCTCGCTAGGCCGCTAGGCCGACGCGCCGCCCGGTCCCTCGGCCAGGGACTGGGCGGTCCGCTGCAGATAGGCCAGGGCGGCCTCTCGGTCCGGTGTCGCCTCCAGGCCGCGCTCGACCATGGCCCCGAGCCAGCGGGTGGTGTCCATCGTCGTCTTTTCGGCCCCGGCCATCACGTCGTTTCGGAGTGCCGGGCCGATGGCCTTGTCCACCGCTACCTCGAGGGTCAACCGTTCGGTGCGGGGGAGCCGGCAGGCCCGATCGTCGCAGGCCTGGTAGGCCAGCTCGACCTCGATGGTGACCTGGTCCGGGGCATCGTCCCGGAGCAGGCTCGACAATTCGTCCGTGGCCCAGATCGGCAGGACGAAGTCGACCCGGCCGCTCCACACCTGGAGCGTCCCGATGCCCGGTAGCTCCAGCGGTTCGGTCGGTGGGCGCTCGACCGGGAGGTGCCGTATCCCGTCCGGTCCGAGCAGGGTGATGCTGGTGGCAACCATCCCGTCCGGCACCGGATCGTCATAGAGGTGGAGGCCGTCCGGGAGCTCGGCTCGGATCACCAGCCGCCGCAGACCGCCGCCACGGATCACCCCGCCACCGCCGTGGTAGGTCATCGAGAACCGGATCCCGGTGTCGTCGTCGACGTCGACGGTCGGGTCCTCGGGTCGCAGCAGGATCTCGCCGAGCGCATCGTCGATCAGGGCCTCGGCGCTCTCCCGGTGGCCGTTTGCCCGGTTGAACGACTTGGCGGTGACGATGCCGGCCTCGTCGACCAGGTACGTGCCGGGGAACGGGATGCCGTGGTACGGGATCTGATCCGGGGTGACGTGGTGGTTCAGGATGCCGAAGGAGCGGATGACCGCCGAGCCCTCGTCTGCCAGCAGGTCGTAGGTTATGTCGTGGTTCGCGGCGAAGTCGGCAAGCGCGCCGAGCTCGTCATAGGAGATGGCGTAGAGCTTGATGCCGGCGTCTGTGAACTTCGGCATGGCCTCCTGCAGCTCGACCAGCTGCGTCATGCACGGTGGTCACCAGACCGCAGAGCGGAAGAACACCACCGCGGCCGTGGACTCGTCCCGATCCTGGTGGAACGAGACGGTCCGCCCGTTGGCGCTCGGCAGGGTGAAGTCCGGGAGTCTGGTCCCGATCTCGGGCCCGGTCGGCGCATCGTCTGCCAGGTGCTGTCGTTGGCCGTCGCTTGCCGGCAGCGGCCCGGCAAGGCCGAACTCGTCGACCCAGGCCGGGTGGGTGTCCTTGGTGCTCATCCCGTGTGCTCCGATCGCCGCCGTCGCCCCGAACGTAGCAAGCGACGATCGGGGGCGACAGTTGCGTCCGGGGACAGGGCTAGGGGATCCGACCGAGCAGTGGGAGGCGGCGGTTGACCCACCGCTGGATGGCGAACGGTCCGGCGCCCACGGTTGCGATGCCGAGGAACACCACCATCTCGATCACGTGGCTGCTGTTGACCGGATTGTTCTCCGGCCACACATCGCCGGCCAGGAACATGAAGGCCATCAGGATCGCCCCGCCGACCGCTGCGGTCCGGACCGCGACCCCGAGCATAAGCGCCAGGCCGCCGAGCAGCAGCACCGCCATGAACCAGACGTCAGCCAGGTTGATGGCGTCCGGGGCCGAGGGAGCCATCCAGTCGAACAGGAATCCGGTGTGGCTTCCCTCGGTGGCGAAGTTGAGGTACCCGTAGGTCGGAGAGCCGCCGCTGATCATGGCGGCATCGCAGCCGACATCGATGGCCGGTGAGTCGGTGGCTCGGCAGGTGGCGAAGCCGAGTCCGAAGAACTTGTCGAGGAACGCCCACAGGAACGACCACCCGAGCAACACTCGCAGTGCGGTCCATGCCCACATCGCATCCGGGCGTCCCATCGCCGGTTGGTCCGCCGGCTCGCCGTCGAGTGGGGATGACGAGCGCTGGGGCGCGTCGGTGGAGATGGTTGCCATGCTGACCCCTTTCGTGTTGGCCCGCCACTCGGGCCCTCGTGGTCAGCCTGTTCCCGCTCGGTCTTCGGTCCCAGGGCCGAAGGTCCCGTCCGGCAACGCCACTCAGTTGCCTGCGGTGCCGGCCAACGTCGGCAACAGGGCGGCCGCCACCTCGGCCGGGCGTTCCTCGTGGGCGAACAGTCCGGCGCCGGAGATGACGTCGAGGGTGGCATTCGGGAACGTGTCGACCATTGCCCTCGCCCGCTCGACGGGAAAGAACGGGTCCTGGTCGCCCCAGACCAGCTTGACCGGCACGTCGATCCGGGCGTGGATGTCGTCGAGTTGCCGGACGTCCTGCATGTCGAAGGACCGGACCAGCCTGACCGCGGCGTCTCGTCGGCTGCGCTCGGTGTTGAGCGGTCGGAGGAAGAACTCGTCGAACTCGCCGTCGAGCAGCGCCGGGTCGGCGAAGGCGTCGCCGAGCACGAAGGGGATCCGGCGGACCCGGGGCTGGCCGGTGGCCCAGCCGAGGCCGGCGCCGAACCCCGGCAGTTTGCTTGCAGCGATGAACGAGGTGAACCGCCAGCTCGGCTTCGCCGGCTCGGTGTTGATCAGGCCCATCGCCCGCAGCCGGTCGTCGTCGACCATGGCGTGACGGGCGATCATGCCCCCGCTGTCGTGACCGACAACCGCAACCGACTCCAGCCCCAGGGCGTCGACGACCCGGCGGACCGTTGTGATGTGCTGGGCGATGCTGAGCGTGGTCGATTCGTCGAATCGGCTCGATCCGGCGGAGGGGAAGTCGAACAGGTGGCAGGTCACGTGGTCGACCAGGTGGGGGAGCAGCATCCGGAACGTTGCCCCACTGACCGGCCAACCATGGACGAACAGGACGTCCGGGCCGGTGCCGACCGTCCGGTACGCCGCCTCGCCTGCGTTCGGCCCCACATCGATGTAGCGGTCCGGTTCGGCTCGGAACAGGTCGGCGGCCGCCGCCGCGGTCAGTGCGGTCATGGGTGCTCCGTTTCTTGGGCGCCGTCGTCGGCGCGGTCATCGCTGGTCTGGTTACCGCTGGTCGTGATTTGTAGTGACCACTGTGAAAATAGTCGTAGTTGTCACTACAAATCCAGTGGTCACCCCAGATCCTGGACGTGGCGGAGGCGGGGGAGATCGCAGTCGAGCAGCGAGCCCTGTTCCGCCGCCTCGTAGTGGGCGATCTTGCGGTCGAGCACATCGAGTGCCGCCGTCAGTTCCTCGATCGCCCCCGCCACCGTCGCCCGATGCTCCTCGAGCAGCCGCCGACGTTGCCCAACGGTGCCGTCGCCGTCTCGAACCATGGCCGTGTACCGGGCGATGTGGCGCATCGACATGCCGGTCGAGCGGAGCCGGCGGACGAACACCACCCAGTCGAGATCGGCATCGGAGTAGGCCCGCTGCCCGCTCCCGGTGCGGCCGATGTCCGGCAGCACACCGGCCCGCTCGTAGTACCGGAGGGTGTCGATCGTGACCCCGGTGGCGGCGCTGGCCTCGGCGATCGTGTGGGTTCGGCCTGCGGCCGGTGCTGCCAGATCGGTCATCGCCCGACCGTAGCGCTTGACCTGGAGTGCACTCCAGGGTGTTGGCTGGTCATCATGTCGAACGAACCGGACCAACCGAGCACCGTCCCCCAGGCCACCGGAGCCGAACGCCCGCTGGGAGCCAGCGGTCTGTTGGTGCCCCCGCTGGGGCTCGGCACGATGACCTTCGGGGCCGAGACCGATGAGGCCGAGGCGTTCGTCCAGCTCGACCGCTACCGGGCCGCCGGCGGCACCCTGATCGACACCGCCGACGGCTACGGGGCCGGGGCCTCCGAGCGCATCATCGGCCGATGGTTGGCCGACCGTCGTCCGGACGAGATGATCATCACCACCAAGGGGCGGTTCAGCCCGCCGTCCGGATCGGCCGGAGCGTCCCGGCGATCGCTCGTCCGGTCGGTCGACACCAGCCTGTCCAGACTCGGCGTCGACGCCATCGACCTCTACCTGGTCCACGGCTGGGACGACCGGACCCCGGTCGAGGAGACCCTGGCCACGCTCACCGATCTGGTGGCCGCCGGGAAGCTCCACCACATCGGCTGGTCGAACGTGACCGGCTGGCAACTGGTCGAGATCGTGATGACGGCCGATCATGGCGGCCATGCCAAGCCCCGGGTCGTCCAACCGCAGTACAACCTGCTCGACCGGGGGATCGAGTTCGAGCTCCTGCCGGCCTGCCTGGCCAATGGCCTGGCCGTCACCCCATGGTCACCGCTCGGCGGTGGCTGGCTGACCGGCAAGTACGCCCCCGATCAGCGACCGTCGGGGGCCACCCGTCTCGGGGAGGACCCGGACCGGGGGGTCGAAGCCTACGACCGGCGGAACGCCGCCCGGACCTGGGACGTGATCGAGGCGCTGGCCGACGTGGCCGCCGGACACGGGCGACCGATGGCCCAGGTCGCCATCGCCTGGCTGCTGGCCCGGCCGGGGGTCGCCTCGGTGCTGCTCGGGGCCCGGACCGCGGCCCAGCTGGACGAGACGTTGGCCGCGGCCGACCTCGTGCTCGGAGCCGAGGAGCTCGATCGGCTGACCACGGTGTCGGCACCAGGCCTCCCGCCGTACCCCTACGGCATGATCCAGGACGTCTGCGGGGTCGAGGTGTGGCGCCGCCTCGGCACCTCGGCCGGTTGAGCGGCGTCTGGGCCGGACCGTGCCGGTCAGCGCCCGGCGAACGCCGCCTCGACCAGCGACAACCACGCCTCGGCCGCCGCCGGGTCGCCGGTGACCGTGACCCGGTCTGGGTGGCGCCCCCACAGTGCGGCCAGCGTTCGCTGGCCTTCCGCTGTGATCCGGGCCCGTGGCGTCCCGGGGCCGAGTGACAGCTCCAGGCCGACGTCCGGACTGGTCACCGTGACCGCCAGCTCCGGTGAGCCGACGATGTCTGCGGCCAGGGGGAGGGCGAACTCGACGGTTTCGATGATGGCGTCTGCCGTGCGGTCGGCGGCCAGCGGCCCGGCTCGCCCCTCCAACGCCTCCTCGACGTCGAACCGGTGGAGGGTCGTCTCGATGGCGGCCCGCCGAAACCAGAACGCTGCGGTACCGGGGCCGGCGTAGGTCCAGCACGGGGTGGTCGGATCGGTGGCCCGGAACCGGGTCAGGCAGTGATGGAGGTTCGCCCGGAACGTGGTGGCGGCCGCCCGGCCGCTCGGCGGTTTGCTCGGGACGACCAGGCCGGCGAACGCCCGGTCCGCCGCGGTGTCTGGCGGCTTGGCCATGGCGACCGGGTAGCCGAGCCCGAGGCCGAACGACAGGTGGTTCACCACATCGACCACCGCCCAACCGGGGCAGGCCGGGACCGGCACGGTCAGTCGATCGTCCGGTATCGCCTCGAACCAGGCGACGTTGTCTGCCAACCAGGTCAGATGGTGATGCGGTGCCACGACCGCCCGCTGCTACAGGGTGACGTTTCGCCGGGCGGCCATGGCCTTGAGGAGCGCCATGCCCATGTTCGGCTCGGTTCGCAGCGCTGCCGCCAGGCCGGACCGGCTGAAGGCGAACACGGTGGTGTCGGTGACCGCCACCACGTCTGCGGTCCGGGGGGAGTTCTCGATGAGGGCGATCTCGCCGACGAAGTCGCCGTCGGACAGCCGGGCCACATGGTCGCCATCGACGATCACGTCGACGCTGCCGTTCAGGATGAGGAAGAAGGCGGCCCCGTTCGTTCCCTGCTTGATCGCCAACTTGCCGGCCTTCCAGTCCAGCACCTTGCCGAGTCGGGCCAGGGTCCGACGCTGCTTCTTCGACGTCTGATGGAACAGCGGCACCTCCTTCAGCTGGTTGATGAGCTGCTTCTCCAGACCGTCTGCTGCCATGGCGCCGAAGTATAATCCGGCCCTCGTTCCTGGCGAGTTGGTAGGCGTCCCGGCCATGGTTGGTCGGAGCTACGATCGGCGAATGACCGCAGGGAATCCCGGGACCGCCGTCGTGACCAAGATCATCTTCCCGGTGGCGGACATGGCGGCGGCCGTCGGCTTCTACCGAACGCTCGGCTTCGACGTCGAACAGTACGACGGCGGTTACGCCTGTGTTCGGCACCGGGGCGAGGAGTTGCTGCACCTGGCCCTGGCCCAGGAGCTGGACCCGGCCACGAACCGGGCTGCCGGCTACCTCCACGTCCAGGACGTCGACCGCTGGCACGATGCCTGGGCGGTCGTCGTCGACGACCGGGTCACCGATCCCCTCGGCGATCGGCCCTGGGGTATGCGGGAGTTCTCGATCCGGGACCCGGCCGGCAACCTGCTCCGGATCGGCCAGAACCTCTGACCGACCGGACACGCGGACCGGACACGCCGACCCGACACGCACGGCGGCCGATCGATACCGGCCCACCATGGCCTCCAGTAGGGTGAGCGCCGGGAGGGGGCAGACGATGACGGGCATGGCCGGCAGGTTCGAGGGGCGGATCGGACGGCTGATCGAGCTGTCTGGCGAGCGGCGGGTCGGACCCCGCCGATCGATCTACGGCGAGATCATTCCGCTGCGGGATCGCACGATCCGGTTCCTCGGCTGGCTGCTGCTCACCCTGGCCGCCATCGGCGGTGTCCTGTGGCTGCTGCGACGGGGCGAGCCGTGCTGGGGGATCCTGACCGACGCTGAGTTCGCCGGCAACGCCGCCCGGTTCGCGGCCAGGGTCGAGGCCGAGCGGGTCGGCTGCGAACTGGCGGACGTTCGGCGGCTGCTCGTGTTCGACACCTTCGCATCGATCGTCTACACCGTCGGGCTCGGGCTGCTGTTGACCGTGTGGTGGAACGCCTCCTGGGACGCCGAACCGGGGTTCAGCCGGGTCCCTGGGGTGGCGTTCGGGGTCATCGCCGGCGGAACCCTGGCCACCGAACTGGTCGAGAATGCGATCACCCTGTTCGGGGTCCACCAGCCGGACGGCGACGGCCTCGCCCTACGCCTGGCGCCGGCGATCTCCACCCTGGCCTGGATCAAGTGGGTGCTCCTCGGGATCCTGGTGGTGGCGACGGCGGCGGTGGCCATCGCCTGGTCGATCCGGTCGGTGGCGCTCATCTACCGGGCGGTCCGGGGCAGCGATGACGTCGATCAGACCCCGGTGGTCCGGAGCTGGGCACCCGACCCGGACCAGCCGAACTTCGGCATCTGTCTGTCCGGTGGGGGGATTCGCTCGGCCGCGTTCAGCCTCGGCGCGCTGTCGGCACTCGAGGAGACCGAGGTGGCGGCGTCCCGGCCCGGGGCCTCTGCCGGCCTGCTCGGTCACGCCGATCTGTTGGCCAGCGTCTCCGGCGGTGGCTACGCCGCCTCGGCCTGGCGCCTTGCGGTCGGCTATGGCCGAGACGCAAACGCCGACCACCCGCTGCTCGGCGACCCGAACCGGTACGGCGGCGCGGTCACCCCCGGCGTGGCCGAGGCCGCAGCGGCTGCGGCCGAGACGTCCGACCGGACCGTCGGCGACCTGTTCCCCCGCCTCCGGGACCGGTGCGACTATCCCCGGAACGGCCGGGGCGGGATGTTGCTGTCTGCGATCATGGTGGCGGTCCTGATGGTCTGGCACCTGGCCCTGATCCTGGCCTTCATCGGTGTGCTCGCCTGGCCGGTCGGGCGGGCCATCCGCTCCTGGATCATCACCACTCCCGCGGCGGGCGGCGGGCCCGTCGGCATCGAGTACGGCCGGCTCTCGGTCCCGATCCTGGTCCTGCTCGGGGTGACCGCCGCCATCCTGTTCCTGCGGTCGTTCACGCTCCGGGGCCGGCTCAGGACGATCCTGGACGGTGTCGTGCTCGGCCTCCTCGGTCTGGCCGGCCTCCTGTTCGTCGCCGTCATCGCCCTGCCGTGGATGGTGATCGAGTTGATCCCGGCCATCGACGAGTTGCTGCCCGGGGGGACTGCGGCAAACTCCACCCTGGCCACCGTGCTCGGCGGGGGTGTGCTGGCCAGCGTGTTGCGGGCCGTCCGGGCCCCACTGCGGAGCCAGGCCCCGTATCTGGGTGGCGTGCTCCTGGTCATCGGGCTCCTTTGGTTCGGCCTGGTGGTCGCGTCCCAGGCCCGGTCCGGGGACGGGCCGTTCGCCCTCGGTTGGCCGGTGTGGTTCGTGGCGGCTGGGATCCTGTTGGGGCTGCTGCTGTTCACCAACCCCGACCTGTGGTCGCTGCACTGGCTGTACCGGCTGCGGCTGGCCCAGACCTTCGCCAACCGCTGGAACCCGGACACCGGTGCCTGGGAGGCGACGCCGACCCTTGACCAGGCCCCGTTGTCCGCGTACCGGGGAGCCCCGGGACCGAAGCAGGTGATCTGTGCCGTCGCCGCTCGCGGCGACCGGGCCAACACCGGGATCCCGGTGGTGTCGATGACGTTCGAGCCGGACCAGGTCACGCTCCACTGCGGGCCCGATCCCGCGGCCCCGGAGTCGTCGCTGTCCCACGCCATCGCCACCGATGACTACGAGAACCTGTTCCATGGGCGGGTCAAGGCGGTCCGCCACCGGACGGTGTTCACCGCTGCCGCCCTGTCGGCGGCGGCATTCGCCCCGTCGCTCGGTCGCCACAGCCTCGGGTCGACCAACGCGCTCATCGCTGCGCTGAACCTGCGGCTCGGCGTCTGGATGCCGAACCCGATGTTCCGTCGAGGTCGCCGCCCCGGTCCCGATCTGTTCAACATGGTCAAGGAGATCACGGGGACCTACGCCCTGGACGAGGGGAACGTCTACGTCACCGACGGCGGGCACTGGGAGAATCTGGCCCTGGTGGAGCTGGTCCGCCGCCGGGTCCGGAACATCATCGCCGTCGACG
>JBCCFN010000196.1:0-9870 GCA_039029715.1 Actinomycetota bacterium
GGCCGGCGTGATGGCGATCGCCATCGGATCGATCGGCACCCTCGGCAAGCTGTTCGCCGTGGTGCTCGAATCGATCAGCCCCCACCCGGTCGAGGCGGTGGACGCGGTCGGCGGGTCCCGCCTGCAGCGGCTCCGGTGGGGTGTGGTCCCCCAGGTTCTCCCGGAGATCAGCTCGTTCCTGCTCTACCGGTTCGAGATCAACGTCCGGGCCTCCGCAGTGCTCGGGGTGATCGGCGCCGGTGGCATCGGTGGGACGATCGCCCAGACCCTCCAGTTCAAGCAGTTCGAGGTGGCCGGTCTCGGGCTGATCATCGTGGTGGTGGCGACGATCATCGTCGACCTGATCTCCGGCGCCATCCGTCGCCGAATCCTTCGGGGCCCGGTCGCCGACACCTGAGCCGGGCCGGTCGCCGCAGTGCGACCAGCGCAGCGGCTGCGACGACCGGCAGGTGGCCGGCGGCTAGGCGACCGGCTCGGGGGCCAGTACACCCCGGGCTTCGAGCTTGGCGACGACCCGATCGGCGATGGCGTCTGCCTTCTCCGATCCGGTGCGGGATGCGGCCTTGGCGTGCACGATCGCTCGTACCTCGCTCGGCGTCTTGCCGGACAGGCGGCTGACCATCCGCCGACGCTTGCCGACGGCGGCAACGAAGAGCAGGCCTGCGATGAGGGGGAGGAATCGGAACATGGTTGGTCCTTTCTGAGGTTGTGGGGCAATCATCTCTATAAACAGTACGAATCGTATCGATATTCCTGTTTCCGGAGAACCTGATCGGGGGCGGGCAACCGAGGGCTCCGTAGACTGGGCCGGTGGCTGCACCAAGCTTCTCCCCTCACCCCCGGGTGGTGGTGGTCGGTGCCGGCTTCGGTGGGTTGGCCGCGGCCAGGGCACTGGCGGACGTGCCGGTCGAGGTCACCGTGGTCGACCGGCGGAACCACCACACGTTCCAGCCGTTGCTGTATCAGGTAGCGACCGCCGGCCTCGACGCAGACGACATCTGCTACACGACCAGGGGGATCTTCCACCGCCAGTCGAACGCCTCGGCCCTCCAAGCCCGGGTGACCTCGGTCGACACCGCAGCCAAGGTCGTTCACACCGACGAGGGTCCGACCCTCCCCTATGACCACCTGATCCTGGCCGTTGGGGCGGTCACTGCCGACTTCGGGGTTCCCGGCGTCGCCGAACACGCCTTCGGCCTGAAGTCGGTCTCGGAAGCGCTGCGAATCCGCAGCCACGTCCTCCGCAACTTCGAGCGGGCCGACCGCACGGTCGACCCCGACGCCAGGGCTGCGGCGATGACCATCGTGCTGGTCGGGGGCGGACCGACCGGGGTCGAGATGGCCGGTGGCTTCGCCGAGCTGATCGATCGCCCGCTCCGCCGCGACTTCCCGGATCTCGACACCGACCGGGCCCGAGTCATCCTGGTCGAAGGTCAGGACCGGCTGCTCGGCGCGTTCGCCCCGTCCCTTGGAGCCAACGCCCGGGATCGCCTGGTCCGGATGGGGGTCGAGGTCCGCCTCTCGACCCAGGTCGACGCGGTGGAGCCAGGGGCGGTCCGGTTCGCAGACGGGACCCGGATCGGGACCGACACCGTCGTCTGGGCGGCCGGCATCCGGGCCGACCCCCTGGCCGAGGCCCTGGGCCTTGCGACCACGGCCGGTGGCCGGGTCGTGGTCGACGAGCACCTCCGGGTCCCCGGCGTGGACGGCCTCTACGCCATCGGCGATCTGGCGGCCTCACCTGACCTGCGGGACGGGGCCGACCACCCGGCGGAGCGCCCCGTGCCCCAGGTTGCCCCCGGCGCCATCCAGGGTGGCGAACACGTGGCCGCCCTGATCGCAGCAGACGTCGACCCGACCGCCGAGCGTCCCGGGCCGTTCGTCTACCGGGACAAGGGCTCGATGGCCACGATCGGCCGCAACGCTGCCGTGGTCGAGCTCCCTCGGGGCCCGAAGATCACCGGCTTCCCAGGCTGGGTGGCCTGGCTGGGGTTGCACCTGGTGATGCTCATCGGGTTCCGGAACCGGGCAAACGTCTTGGTCAACTGGGCCTGGAACTACCTGACCTACGACCGGGGCAGTCGGCTGATCATCGAGCCGGACGACGACCAGTCCTGACCCTGTCAGGGGACCTCGGGGGCGGTTCAGGGTCACCCCCCATGGTCGGTCGAGGTCATCGGGAGCAGGATCAGATCATGAGCAACTACCAGGGCACCTCAACCGCACGCGCAGGCAGCACCCGTCCGGCACAGCGCCGGCTCGGTGTCGGCGTGATCGCCATCGCCGCCGGGCTGGCGACCACCGCCTGCACCGCCACGTTCGACTTCGGAACGGACGGCTCCGGCGTGGCCGAGACCATCACCTTCGACCTGGCCGACTTCGATCAGGTCGAGGTCGGCGGCGTGTTCGACGTCGACATCACCGTCCAGGACGGGCCACAGTCCGTCGAGCTGACCGTCGACGACAACCTGGTCGATCGGATCGAGGCCACCGTCGACGACGGACGGCTGCGGCTCGACATCTCGGATGGATCGACCAACTTCGACATCGGACCGACCGTCACCATCTCGGTCCCGTCTCTTGCCGCCATCGATGCCGGAGGGGCATCAGACGTGACCATCGAGGGCCTGGACAGCGACCGGTTCGAGCTGGCCCTCGACGGCGCATCCGACCTGGTCGTCGATGGTCGGGCCGGTCGACTGGTTGCCGAAGTCTCCGGCGCATCCAAGCTGACGGCATCCGGGACCACCGACACCGTGACCCTCGACGTCGACGGCGCCGCCGGGGCGGACCTGACCCAGTTGACCGCCGAGGAGGTCGAGCTCGCCGTGAGCGGTGCGGCCAGCGTCGAACTCGGGACCGTGGACACCGTCATCGGCGAAGCGAGCGGCGCATCGAGCGTGGCCATCGACGAGGCAGACACCGTTGCGGTCAGCACCTCGGGGGTAGCCAGCGTCGAGACCGGCTGAGCACCGGACCGCTCAGGCAGTCGATCGACCGTCGCTCCCAACCGGATCGGAGCCGCTGCGGGACCCTCCCGGTTCCAGGAACGACAGGATCGGGACCTCGATCCGGAGGATGCCGAAGGCGGCGACCAACCCGCCGAGCAGGAGCAGCCCGACCGGGAGGATGAGGTCCGCCACCGTCTCGTACAGCCGGTCCCGGATCCACTCATCGTCCGGGAGCTCCTGATAGACCGGCGGATTCGGCTCCTCCTGGGATGCAGATCCCGGCGGCGGGTTGGCCGGACCACCGGCGGCCACGGCGGCGATCAGGTCCGCAAGCTCGCCGGTCCCGTTCTCGTCGATGAGGCGGTCGGCGATCAGCCGGTGGCCGTCTTCCCGGGGGTGGAGGCTCCCATGGGTCCAGTTCGCCGGGAGCAGCCGATCGGCGATCGGACCCTCGGTCGGGGCCAGTTGGATGAAGTTGGTCGCCGGGTCCTCGTCGCACAGCAGCCGCCCATCGAATGCGTCCGACAGGTCGATCACGTTCACCCCGGCCGCTTCGGCCGACGCCCTGAGCTCGGCATTCAGCGCCTCGGTGAACCGGGCGACGAAGTCGATCTCGTCCTCGTCGATCGCCAGGTCACAGTCCGGGTCCGGCCGAACGATGGCCGGGTACAGCATCGCCACGACCGGCGTATCGTCGCCAACGGTCTGGCGGATCGTCTGGAACGTCC
This sequence comes from Actinomycetota bacterium, assembly GCA_039029715.1. Taxonomy (GTDB): domain Bacteria; phylum Actinomycetota; class Acidimicrobiia; order Acidimicrobiales; family SZUA-35; genus JAHELU01. The sequence continues at coordinate 3,680 of JBCCFN010000196.1, forward strand.
GGGTCAGGGTCGGGCCGGACCGGCGGACGTTCTCCAGCCACCGCTCGACCCGCCCGGCCTCCTCGGCGGCACAGTTCTGGGGCAGTAGGCAGGCCTGGATGATGGTCGAGAACCCGACGTCGTTGCCGCCGATGCTGACCAGGACGGCGTCGATCGCCCCGATCCGGTCCCGGTGGAGGATGGCGAATCGCTGGAGCTGGTCGTCGTCACCAGCGACGTCCGGGTACGGGACCGGGGGATCCCCCTCACCGTCGAGGTCGGCGGTCCGGGCCCCCGAGCAGGCGAGGAACACCAGATCGGAGCCGAGGCGATCGGCCACCAGGTAGGGGTAGGCGGTCGGAGCCCGCCGGCACTGGTTGCCGTCCGGGCCGACCCGATTGGTACCGGGGAAGAACCGGGGCGCCCCCTCGCCGGCGATGTAGGAGTCGCCGAAGGCGACAACGGTCCGGAGCGACGCCGGGGTCGGGCTGAGGTCGGCGTCGCTTGTCCGGTCGACCAGGACCCACCCGAGCAGGAAGCCGAGCAGCAACACGGCGATCACGGCCTCGCCCCGGAAGACGAACCAGGCCCCGATGCCGGCCAGGGCCAGGACCGCAGCGGCCACCAGATCGAAGGGGCTGAGCAGCCCGTCGACCAGAACCGCCGCCGCAACCACCGCAAGCCCACCGAGCGCCAGGGCCCAGTAGCCGATCGCCCTGGTTGCCCGGAACCGGACGATGGCGATCCCCAGGGCCGACAGGCCGACGAACACCAGGGCGAGGCCGATCAGGAGGATCGCCTCGTCGAACGACCGGGAGGCGATCACCAGCAGGACCAGGCCGACCGCCGTGGCGGCGACGGCGGTGACCGCCACGTCGTTCCGTTCCCGGATCGGGTCCTCGGCCTGGTCGATCCACGGACCGAGCCCGATCTTGAACGACACCAAGCCGGCGACCCAGACCACGGCCGCAGCGATCGACCAGCCGTCGACGCCGTCTGCGATCCATAGCAACACCGGCACCGCGACCAGCAGGACCAGCCCACCGATGAGCCATCGGCCAGGATTGGCATCGCCCCGGAGGACCAGGCCGGCGTACACGGCGAGCAACCCGAGGATGATCAGGACCGAGCCGATCAGGGCGATCACCGGGCTGGCGAGCCAGACCGCGACCGCGGCCACCACGATCCCGCCGACCACCCCACCGGCGCCGAGCAGCTGTCCGAGCCGGCGGTTCCCCGGCCGGCCGACGAAGTGGGCGATCGGCTCATTTAGCAGGAGCAGGCCGAAGCCACCGATCACCGCAGACAGGATCGCCAGGACCACGGCGTACCCGATTGACCGGACCCCGGTGGCCTGGAGGAACACCCAGCCCCCGGCGACCAGCAGGGCGAACCCGGCCAGGCCGCACACCAGTGGCCGCTCCCGGCACCACGCCGCCAGGTCGGCAAGCCGTCCGGTCATCATTGGCCCGCCAGCCGTGGTCATCGGTCCCCCCGTCGGGTCGAGTCGGCGGCCCTCACCGGAACCGCCAGTCCGCATCGTAGGCCATCGAGGCGGTGGCGGTCCGAGCCGCGGTCAGGTCTCCAGGGACCGGGCCCGGAGCCGGCGCATCCCCTTCAGCCATCGGTCCGGGTCGTCGGCCTTGCGTTTGATGTATTCGCCGACCTCCGGATGGGGCAGGACGTGGAATCGCTCCTCCCCGATCGCGTCGACCACCACCCGGGCCAGCTCCTCCGGTTCAATGATGCCGTCGGTCTGGCCGTCACCGAGGCCGGCGGGGGCCATGGCGGTGTTGACCCCCTGGGGGCAGAGCACCGAGACCCGGATCCCGTCGTCGCCGTGGGTGATGGCCAGGAACTCGGCCAGCTTGACCGCCGCCGCCTTGCTGACCGTGTATGGCCCGGAGCTGATGGCGGCCAGGAGGCCAGCGGCCGATGCGGTGTTGAGTAGGTAGCCACCGCCGTTGGCGATCATCGACGGGACGACGGCCCGGGCGGCGTAGAGGTGGGACATCACGTGGAGTTCCCACTGTCCCTGCCAGACCTCGTTGGACGCGTCGGTCAACACGCCCGGTACACCGGCTCCGGCGTTGCTGCAGAACAGGTCGATCGGACCGAACGCCGAGAGGGTCGACTCGACCAGGTCGACCACCTGGGCCTCGTCTGTCACGTCACAGACCCGGCCGATGCAACCGAGCTCGGCCGCCGCTGCGTCGACCGCCCCGGCGTCCAGATCGGCAAGGACGACGGTCCTGGCTCCCTCGGCCAGGAAGGCTCGACCCATGGCGAGACCGATCCCGCCACTTCCACCGGTGATGATGGCAACCGTGTCATGAAGATCCATGGCGGCACCCTGGCACAGCCGGGCCGGGAAGGGAAACCGGGGCCAACCACCGGTGCCGTCAACGACCATCGGGCCGATCGGCCGGCCCGATGGTCGGAATCGGGGCGGAACCCGGCCATGCTGGGGGGATGACCGCATCGATCGTCGACCCGGCACCGGCCCCGACCGGCGCACCGCTGGCCATCGGCCAGCTGACCGTCGACGTCCCCGTGGTCCTCGCACCGATGGCCGGCGTCACCAACGCCCCGTTCCGGCGGCTGTGCCGGCGGTTCGGGGCCGGGCTGTACGTCAGCGAGATGATCTCGGCCCGGGCCCTGTGCGAGCGCAACGAGAAGACAGACAAGCTGGCCAGCTTCGCCCCGGACGAGCAGCCCCGGAGCCTGCAGCTGGCCGGGGTCGACCCTCGCTACATGGGTGAGGCGGTCCGGCGACTGGTCGAAGAGGACCGGATCGACCATCTCGATCTCAACTTCGGTTGCCCGGTCCGCAAGGTGACCCGCCATGGCGGCGGCGGGGCCCTGCCGTACAAGCGCCACCTGTATCGGGACGTCGTTGCCGCCGCGGTTGCCGCCGCCGGCCCGGTCCCGGTCACCGTCAAGTTCCGGGTCGGGATCGACGACGACCACCAGACCTACCTGGACGCCGGTCGGATCGCCGAGGACCTCGGCGTGGCCGCCGTGGCCCTCCATGGCCGGACGGTGGCCCAGCTCTACGCCGGTCAGGCGGACTGGTCGACGATCGCCAGGCTGAAGGAGGCGGTGACCTCCATCCCGGTGCTCGGCAACGGGGACATCTGGGAGGCACAGGACGCCCTGGACATGATGGCCAGGACCGGATGCGACGGGGTGGTGATCGGCCGAGGGTGCCTCGGCCGGCCGTGGCTGTTCGGTCAGCTGGCCGCCGCCCTTGCCGGCAAACCGGTCCCGGACCCACCGACGACGGCCGAGGTCATCCCGATCATGGTCGAGCACGCCAGGCTGCTCGTCGACTGGTTCGGGGATCACAAGGGCATCCGGGAGTTCCGCAAGCACACCGCCTGGTACCTCAAGGGCTACCCGGTCGGCGGCGAGCTCCGGGGCCGGCTGGGCCAGATCGAGAGCCTCGATCACCTGGAGACCCTGCTGGGAACGATCGACGATCACCCACTCCCGGACGAGAACCGTCGGGTGGCCCGAGGCCACACCCGCGGCCCGCAGGTGGTGGCCCTTCCAGACGGCTGGCTCGACGATCCCTTCGATGATGCCGTGGCCGGGGCCGACGGGGACTCGGCGGCCTCCGGCGGCTGAGTCCGGCGTCCCGCCCCCATCAGGACAGGCCGAGCACCAACAACACGGCGACGACGATCGTCAGGGTGACCGAGATCGCGAACCCCAGCCGGGCGACGACGGGGCGACCGGGATCGAGCGTCCACGAGCCCGGCTCGTCCGGCGGCGACAGACGGGACGCCCGCTGCAGTGACCGGGCGTTGCCGGCCACAACACCGAGGTTGACCAGCGCGGCCGGCGGGCCGAGCCACCCGAGCCGGAGCGATCGGTCCTGGGCCTGCCGACCGATCGCCAGGGCACAGAACTGGCAGTAGACCCCACCAACCGGTTCCTCGTGGAATCCGAACACGAACCCGACGTTCTCGCTGAAGGCGAAACTGGCGGCGGGGCCGAGCCGGCACCGGCTGCACACCGGCGGGGCTGCGGGGTCGATCGGGGCCGGTCGGCGCCGCGGGGCCCAGCTTGGCGGAATCGAACGAGGCCGGCCGGTGCCGTCCGGTCGGTCGACCGCTCCCGGTCCGTGCCCCTCCATGACCGGCACGTTAGTCCCCGGCGTGCCGGAGGATCGGGCGGGCCTACCGCTTCAGTAGGATCAACGCCTCGGCTGCGGAGCGGAGCACGTCCTCGCCGAGACCGGGGAAGATCCCGAGCACCAGCGTGGCGACGGCCGACAGCGCGATGGCGGTGATGGCGGAGGTCGAGCGGGCGACCTCGGTGGTCCGGGGCTCGAAGGCCGGGACCTCGTCTGCGTCGTCCTCGTCGAGGTCGACATCATCGTCGTTGTCCCCGTCCGCCGCGTCGGCGTCCGCATCATCGGCCTCGTCGGTGTCGGTGTCGGTCACGGCGTGGGCCACCGGCGGATCGGCGACCAGGAACATCGAGACCACGATCCGTAGGTACAGGACCGCCGCCACCACCGCACTGAGCATGGCGATGCCGGCCAGCACATAGGAGCCGCTGGCCGCGGTGGCGAAGATGACCCGGAACTTGGCAAAGAAGCCAGAGGTGAACGGGATCCCGGCCTGGGCGAACAGCAACACCACCATCAGCCCGGCCAGGACCGGCCTGGTCCGCGACAGGCCGACGTAGTCGTCGAGGGTGTGCTCACCATCGCCCCGGCCACCGACCAGGCTCATGACCCCGAACGTGCCGGCGACCATGATGCTGTAGGCCACCAGGTAGAACAGCAGCGCCTCGGCCCCGGACACCGCCTCGGCCAGGTCGGTGTCGGCCACGGCGATCGACTGGACCGCGGCCAGCATGAACCCGGCGTGGGCGATCGAGGAGTAGGCGAGCATCCGCTTGACGTTTCGCTGGGCCAGGGCCAGGAACGACCCGACCATCAGCGAAATGGCGGACAGGACGATGATGATCGGGCGCCAGTCGTCCTCGTAGAAGCCGAAGCCCTCCCAGAAGACCCGGATCATGCCGGCGAACCCGGCGACCTTGACCGCCGAGGCCATGAACGCGACCACCGGCGTCGGGGAGCCCTGATAGACGTCCGGGGTCCACATGTGGAACGGGACGGCCGAGACCTTGAAGGCGAAGCCGACCAGGATCAGGGCCATGCCGACCAGGATCAGGGACGAGTCCTCGAGCGGGTTGAGCCCGGCGGCGTTGTCGGCCCGGACCCCGGCGATCCCGCCCAGCGACGTGTGGCCGGTGGCGCCGTAGACCAGGGCGATCCCGTACAGGAACAGCGCAGACGACAGCGCGCCGAGCACGAAGTACTTGAACGCCGCCTCCTGACTGTCCTCCCGCCGAAGATGCAGTGCAGCAAGCACGTACACCGCGATCGACAGGATCTCGAGGCCGAGGAACGACAGGATCAGGTCCTGGGCGGCGGCCAGGATCATGCCGCCAGCGGCGGACATCAACACCAGGACGTACCACTCCGGCCCGTCGAGGTTCTCCCGCCGCAGGTACCCGTCGAGCAGGGCGGCGACCAGGAACACCGAGACGCAGATCACGCCCCAGACGAAGATGGAGAACCGGTCGACGGCCAGGGCGTCACCGACGATCGACTGCGGGCCGTCCTCACCGATCCGGGTCCACAGCGGGCGGAGCCAGGCGAAGGCCAGCGCTGCGGTCAGGATGGTGAAGCCGGCCGGGAAGCCTCGCCCCTTGAGGGCCGGGGCCACCGAGGTGATCGTGATCAGGATGATGCCGCCGATCGAGATCACGAGCAGCGGGGCGAGCAGGGACCAGGCGATGTCCGGGACGATCGACTCCACCTCAGTCTGGGCCAGCATGGTCGAGATCATTCGCCCGCCTCCTCCTCATCGCCACCCTCGGCCGTCTCCTCCGACTTCTCGCTCGCCTTCTCGGCCGCACCGATCAGGGCCGGCGTCCCGGCCCGATCGACCCGGTCCGGCTCCTCCTCTTCGAAGTCGTCGACCTTGGACTCGACGTGGGCGATCAGGTTGTCGACCGCCGGCTCGATGCGCTCAAGGACCGGCTTGGGATAGATGCCCAGGAACACGATCAGCACAAGCAGCGGCATGATGCCGAGGACCTCGGTGAACCGGAGGTCCTCCATCCAACGTATCGTTCATTCGCCCCGTAAGTGCCCAAAGACCACAGTTGTACAGCAGCACAGGGAC
>JBCCFN010000197.1:0-9686 GCA_039029715.1 Actinomycetota bacterium
GTGGTCCCGTCGGTCGAGCCGCCATCGACGAGCACGATCTCGGTCACCCAGTCCGGGATGTCGGGAAGTACATGTGGGAGGTTCCTGGCCTCGTTGAGGGTGGGGATCACCACCGAGACCGAAACCGCTTCGCCCGCTGGAGCGTCGGCGGCCAACTCGCGTGCCGCAGCTCCGCTGATTTCCCTCGCCATACTGTGCATTCCGCTCTCGCTCGCTTTGATCCGACCCTCAGGATGAAAGGTCTGTCGCCCGATCTCAGAAGGCAGAGACTAGGTTGCGGAAGTCCAAAAGTCTCCGATCTACGGGCGTGTTGGGTACGTCCGCCTAGGTCCCCTCGATCGAGCGTTTCCTGGCCGCGAAAACTCTGTAAACAGTGCCGGCTTCGAGACCGAGCACCGTAGTTTTCTTCCGCTAACGCCGGGTGTTCAGAGCCGGATGACGGAGGCTCAGGAGCTGCAGGACAGCTGCGAGCAGCCGGGCCGGCTCCGGGCCCACTCCGGCCGTTTCTCGGCGTAGCGCTCTCGTCCCGACTGGTCTCGGTAGGGGTCTCGGAGCACGTCGAGGAGCTCGACCACGGGCTCGAAGTCGTCCTGCTCGGCTGCGTCGATCGCCAGCTGGGCCAGGTAGTTGCGCAACACGTACCGGGGGTTGACGCCGTCCATCGACCGCTGACGGTCACGGTCGCTGCGGCCGTCTGTCCGGCACAGGGCGGCCCGACGCTCCAGCCAGGCCGAGGTCTGCCCGGCGACGGCGGTGGCTCCGTCCGGGTCGTAGTAGGCGGCGGCCAAGGCTGCCGGGACAACCGGCGGCTCCGCTGCGGTCCTGCCGTCGTCCGGCGACTCGCCAGTGGCCAGGCCGCCGAGGGCCCGGAAGAAGATGGTCATGTCGGTCTCGGTCGCGACCAGGAGCGGGAACAACTCGCCGACCACGGCATCGGCGGCCTCGACGTCTTCGACCTGATCCAGGCCGAGCTTGGACCGCCACATCGCCCGGTCCAGACGATCGTGGTCGTGGCCGTAGGCCTCGAGCGTGGCCTGCAGCGGCTCGGGGTCCTCGGTCAGCTGGACGAGCGCGTTCGCCAGCTGCAGCAGGTTCCACTGCGCCACTTGCGGTTGCTGGCCGTACCGGTACCGCCGGTGGGCGGCGTCGGTGGTGTTCGGCGTCCAACCGGGATCGAAGCCCTCCAACCAGCCGTAGGGCCCGTAGTCGATGGTCGCCCCGTGAATCGACATGTTGTCGGTGTTCATCACCCCGTGGACGAACCCGACCCGCATCCAGTCGATCGCCATGGCCAGGGTGGTGCGGGACACCTCGGCGAACAGTGCCTCGTAACGCGCCGGGTCGCCGGGCGGGGCGGCGGCCGCGACCTCGGGGAAGTAGTGGTCGATGGTGAAGTCGGCCAGCTCTCGGAGTCGGTCGAGCTCCTGGCGGGCGGCGAACAGCTGGAAGTTGCCGAACCGGATGAACGACGGCGCAACCCGACACACGACGGCGCCCGGCTCCGGGCGCGGGTTCCCGTCGTACAGGATGTCCCGGACGACCTTGTCGCCGGTGACGGTGAGGCTGAGGGCTCGGGTGGTCGCAACCCCCAGATGATGCATCGCCTCGCTGCACAGGAACTCCCGGACCGAGGACCGGAGCACGGCGAACCCGTCGGCGCCCCGGGAGTAGGGCGTCGGTCCGGCACCCTTGAGCTGGAGGGTGTGGTGGCGCCCGTCCGGGCCGACGACCTCACCGAGCGACATCGCCCGGCCGTCGCCGAGCTGACCGGCCCAGTTGCCGAACTGGTGACCGCCGTAGGCCGCGGCGTGGGGCCGGGCCCCCGGCAACACGACCGCGCCGGAGAACACCGCAGCCATCCGGGACGGCTCGTCGGTCCAGGCGGTCGGGTCGATCCCGAGCTCGTCGCTGACCTCGGCCGACCAGGCCACGAGGGCCGGAGCGGACGGTCGATGAGGCGTGACCAGTGACGACATCGCCTGTCGGACCTGGCGGGGCCGGTTCTCCTCGGACGGGTCGAGGGACAGCCGGTCGACGAATCGATTGTCCCAGCGGAGCCGACCGAGTCCGGTGGTGGCCAGGAGCTCGGTCAGGTCCTCGTCCGGCTGACCGGACGAGCCGCCCTCGGTGTGCGCTCCGACATCCATGGCAGACCCAACCTTCTCTGTCCGAACCTGCATCCACGCTATCCGACTAGGGTTGGGCGGGATGGAATCGAGCACGGGCTCCGGGGCCGCTCCCCCGCCGGCGGGCGAGCTCGACGAGGCGATCGACGAGTTCTTCCTGGCCCGGATGCCGCGGAAGCACTCACCGCACACCCTTGCCGCCTACCGCCGAGACTTCGAGTCGATCGTGACCGAGCTGGTCGAGGTCACCGGCAAGTCTCGGGCCGAGCTCACGCTCGACGACCTGGCCGTCCGGGCCCTCCGGCGGGCCTTCGCCAAAGTCTCGCACCAGTCGGCGGCGACGGTGGCCCGGACGTGGTCCACCTGGAACCAGCTGTTCACCTTCCTGGTCGCCGAGCAGACGATCCCCGGCAACCCGATGGCCGCCATCGACAAGCCCCGGGTGCCGAAGAGCAGACCGAAGGCCATCGCCGGCGACGACTCGGTCGAGCGGTTGCTCCGGGTCGCCGCCACCGGGCGGCAGGGTGCCAGGGACCCCTGGCCGGAGCGGGATCTGGCCGTCATCGTGACCCTGCTGACCTGTGGCCTTCGTCTCTCGGAGTTGCTCGGCCTGACGATGCGGTCGATCGACGGACCGACCGGTGACCGGGTGATCGGGGTGCGGGGCAAGGGAAACAAGGAGCGGACCATCCCGCTGGAACCCGAGGTCGAGTCGGTGATCGCCACCTACCTGGAGAGTCGCCTGACCCGGTTCCCCGGGCGGATCGCCGCCGACGCCGCCCTGTTCGTCGGCAACGACGGCAGTCCGCTCAAGCGGGGCGGCCTGCAGTACATGGTCGAGCAGCTGTACCGGGAGGCCGGCATCCGGACCCGGGTCCCGGCCGGGGCCCTCGTCCACGCCCTCCGCCACACCTTCGCAACCAGTCTGGCCCGGAACGGCGCGTCTGGAACCGAGCTGCAGCGGCTGCTGGGCCACGAGTCGCTGGCGACGACACAGCGATACGTCGACGCGACGGCACGCGAGGTGCGGGCCGCGGCCCGCAGCAACGAGGCCTACGCCGCGCTGGCGAACGTGGCGTCCGACCAGCCGGATCCGGACTGATTCAGCCGCCGACCGCGTACCCTGGTCCCGGGCTCATGTCACCTACATTTCAGCTGAAAATCGTGGCGCGAAGCGCGAAACGGGCCCAATAGTATTTCCCGGTCCGGGCTGGTTTCACCGGGCCAACAGATCGGCCGGAGTCACTGCAACTCGGGCCCCGAACAGTCGGACTCGGCGCCAACGTCGGGCCACCGGAAAGCAGGTTCTTGCCATGGGCCGCAGAATCGAAGTCGAGCTGACAAGCTCCCGCGACGACGGGTCCTGGACCTGGCGGGCGGCGGGGGCCAAGCAACCGAAGGGTGACGTGGCATCGTCGCTGCTCTACGAGGGGGCGAAGGTCGGCGATGTGGTCAAGGTCGAGGCCGAGTTCCACCTCGACGGGATCGAGGTCGTCGAGGTGTTCGCGCCCCGGCGCAAGAAGGAACGCACCGACCTGCTGGAGATGAAGAGCCGCCCGCTTCGGGACGACGAACTGGTGACCACCCAACGGGTGCCCCGGAACGAGCGCCGGGGCGATCGCCGCGGCGGCCGAGGCGACCGGTCGAGGACTCGCGACGATCGGGGCGGCGGCCGGCGGGGCGAGCGTCGCGGTCCCCGCCCCGAGGCAGACAAGCGGCCGAAGCCCAAGCGGCTACGGCCCCGGCGGACCCACCGAGATGCGCTCCTGGCCGAGGTGACCGAGGAGCATCGGCCCATCGTCGAGCAGGTCATGCGTGACGGGATGCCCGGTGTCCGGGCCGCCATCGAGAAGCAGAACACCGAGGCCAAGGCCGCAGGCAAGCCGGAGGTCGACGCGTCGCCGATCCTGGCCATTGCCGAACGCAACCTGGCAAAGGCCCGCCTGGCCGAGTGGCGGGATCGGGCCGATGCGGCGCTGGCCGATGCGGCAGAACTCGATATCCGAGACCTTCGATCCGTGGTGGTCGCCGGCACCGACGTCGCCCGCGACGACGAGACCAGAGCACTCGTCGACCAGATCAAGGAGGTCCTCGACGGCCGCCTGGAGTCCGATCACGCCACCTGGCTCAAGGACCTCGAGGACGCAGTGTCCGAAGGTCGGGTCGTCCGTGGGCTCCGCCTCAGCTCCCGCCCGGTCAAGGCCGGCGCCCCGCTACCGACCGAGGTCGCAGCCAAGCTCTCTCAGCAGGCCTCCGAGGCTCTGGCCCCGGACGTCATGCAGGACCGTTGGGCCACCGTGCTCGACGCGCTGGCGTTCTCCCCGGTCCGCGGGGCGGTCACACCGGTCGGGATCCCGGCCGAACCGAAGGAAGAGTTGCTGGCCGAGGTCCGCCGCCTCTCGGACCGGATCCCGGCCATCGCCGGCCTGTTCGGCATCGACCCAGCCCAGGTCCCGAAGAGCGCCAAGCGCCGCCGGCCGCCCCGCAAGGGCAAGAACGCCGGAAGCGGTGGCGGCGGGGGCGGAGGAGGCGGCGCCCGCAGGAGTGACAAGCCGATGCGCCCGGTCCCTGGTGCGGAGCCGAAGCAGGCCGAGCAACCGGCGGCCGAAGCCGAGGCCGAGGCGGCGACCGCTGCGGCACCGGGTGCCGAGGCTGTGGCCGACACTGCGGCGACCGAGGCGATGGTGTCTGCCGAGACCGGCGCACCGACCCCGGCAGACGAGCCAACACCCGAAGAACCCGCAGCGACCGAAGAATCGACCCCGGCAGACGAGCCGACGCCCGAGGAACCGGCGGCGCCCGAGGAACCAGCCGTGACCGAGGAACCGCCGGCGGCCGAGGAACCGGCCCCGGCAGACGAGCCAACGCCCGAAGAACCCGCAGCGGCCGGGGAACCCGCCCCGGCTGACGAGCCAACGCCCGAGGAACCGGTGGCGGCTGAGGTCGACCCGGCCCAAGCCTAGGAGCCCTGGTGGCCCTCGGGTGGCACACCCGAGCGCCGAATCGTGACACCCCGGCAGGCCCCGCCGAGGGCCCTGCATCCGAGCAGTCGCTCGTGGTCGGTGCCGCGAGGGGGCCAGTTCGTGCGTGGCCAGGAAGTCCCGTAGACCATCGACCAGTGGCAACGAGTCCAGGCGATCGAGCGGGACGAATCTCACGGCCGCTGCGTCGTCGCCCGCCGTCGGCTCGACGTCGTCGAGCCGGTCGGCCAGGAAGTCCATGATGACGAAGTGGTGATCTTCTCCCAGCCGCTCGACCCAGCCGACGAATCGACCGCAACGGACCGCCAGCCCGGTCTCCTCGGCCACCTCACGGACGACCGCATCGGCCAATCGCTCCCCCGGCTCGACCCGACCGCCGGGAACCGACCATTGACCGACACCCTGACCACGCCCCCGCTCGATCAGCAGCAACCGACCGTCCCGGTCGAACACGATGGCCCCGACGCAGACCTCGGGGCGGACGGTCACCCGTCGTCGTCTGCTTCGTCTTCGAAGGCCCGGTGCACCACGAGCATCCGGGCCTTCAGCCCGAACGACTCGAAGAAGTTCTTGGTCTCACGGTCACCGGGGAGCGCAGTCGAGTCGATGCCTCGACACCCGGCGGCTCTGGTGGTGTCGAGGATCAGGTTCATCATCGCTTCCCCGATGCCGGCCGCTCGGGCCTCCTCCTCGACCATGAAGTGCCGGAGAACCGCAACCGTCGTTCCGTCCCGGAGCGGTTCGATCACCGCATAGCCGTAGCCGAACACGACGTCGTCGTAGGTCCCGACCACCACCAGTGACCGTTCGTCCTCGATGGCGGCGGCCAGCTCATCGGTCACCGGCTTCGGCGACGCCTCCCTGGCCAGGAACATGGCCGCCCCACGTTCGCCGTCCATCTCCGCTCGTCGGCCGTGATTGATGGCGTCGAGGATCGGAAGATCGCCCGCCGTGGCGAGCCGCGCTGCCTCCCCCACTAGGCGTCCAACCGGTCGAGCTTGCCGAGCACGGTCTTGCGGGCCCGATTCGCTTCCTCGTGGGCCCGGATCCGGCTGAGCTGTGCCGGGTCCAGCTCGTCGAGCAGCCCGATGATCTCCTTGGCCGTCAGCTCGTCGTAGCGGGCGATCGGTAGCACCGGGACCTCGTCCTCGGCTCCCTCCTAGAGCGCCTCACCCTCGACCGCGTCCTCGTCCTCGGACCCATCGTCCAGGACGGCATCCTCGATGTCGTCAGGCTCGTCCGCCGGGGCCTCGGGCACCAACCGGAGGTCCGGTCCGGGGCGAGTGGCGTCCTCGTCGTCTGTCGGGGCGAGCCCGATCGCCTCGCCGATGTCGGTCAGCTGACGGGAGATCACGTTCGCCACCCCCTCGGCCACCATGGTGATGGCCTCTCCGCCGCCGCCCCGGCTGGTTGCCATCTTGCCGACCACCCGAGCCAACTGGACCTGACTCTTGCCTCGGCGAACCAGGCGAGGGATCACCTCCTGGTACTCATAGAGGAGACCGACGGGGGCGTACACGAACAGGTCGATCAGCTGGTCGACCGGATTCTGCTCCTTGTCGGTCATGACGTCGCTCCTCTAGAGATCGATGATGTCTCCGCAGTGGGGGCACCGGGGATCGGGGTCGTACTGGATCTGGCTTGGATTGACCAGCAGGAAACAGCTCTGACACACGATCTCTTCGCCCTGTCCGGGACCGGAGGCAGCCTTTGAACCGCCTTCCTCTGAGTCTTCGTCCTCATCCTCATCATCGGATGAGGCCAGACGGTCTTTGAGGATGGCATCGAGATCCGCTTCGACGTCGTCTGGATCCTCGACGTCTTCTTCGTCCTCTTCATCATTGACCTTGCGGGCCCGGGGGCGAGCGGCCTCCTCGGACTCGTCCTCGTCGTCTTCTTCCTCTTCGCCGTCGACGACTTCGACCTCCTCGAACCCGTCGAGGTCCTCCTCGATCTCGAGATCGTCATCAGCGACCTCTTCGTCGTCAGGCTCTTCCTCGAAGTCGGCATCGAGATCCTCGGCGGCCTCTTCCACTTCTTCGTCGGTTTCGTCAGTCATCGACTTTGCCTCGTTGTCGGACCTTGGCGGGAACGGCCGGACTCTAGCCACTCCGGGACCGAGTTCGTTACACCGGCGGGATTCTTTTTCCGATCTCGATGTCGGCTCATCTTCGCACAGATCGTCCCCGACGCAAGTCGACGATCCGGGACCGGAACCAGCGCCGTTCGCTCACCGGTCGGCCAGCGACCGGCGGCGGGTGGGAGGCCGTGCCCGGGGTCAGCTCTTTCGGAAAAGCGAGCGGATCTGGGCCACGTTGTCGACGTACTCCTGGGTGTCGTCGAAGTACCCTCGGGCGGCGATCGAGCCCTGCCCCTGGTAGTAGGCGGCGACTGCAGCCTCCTCTTCGCCCATGAACCCGATCAGCCACTGGAGTAGCCGGGCGCTCATCCGGATGTTGTCAGACGGGACGGTTGGATCGAGCTCCGCCTTGATCAGATCGCGTGCCACCCACTCGGCGGTTCGGGGCAGCAGCTGGCCGATGCCGACCGCGCCCTTGTTTGACACGACGTCGGGCTGCCAACCGGACTCCCGATAGGCCATCGCCATCAGCAGGTCGGTCGGGACGCCGTAGTGGGCCGACCATTGCTCGAACAGCGGGATGTAGGCCAACCGCTCCGGTGCGGCCCGGAGCCGCCCGGGCAGGTTGTCGTAGCCGGCGGCCGGGTCGACGGCGGCCACCGAAGTGCCGACCGGCAACTCGAGGCGCTGCCCGACCCGGATCAGATTGGGGTTGGAGATCCCGTTGATGGCGATCAGATCTGCGGTGGAGACCCCGGCCCGCACAGCGATCACTCCGAGGACGTCGCCCGGTTGCACCGTGTAGTACACCGGCTCCGGCCGGGGGATGACCAGGGTCTGGCCGACCCGGATCAGGTGGAGGTCCGAGATGCCGTTCGCCGCCGCCAACTCGGCCGTCGTCACCCCCTTGTCCCTGGCGATCACCGAGAGGGAGTCGCCGGATTGGACCACGTACTCCTCGGCCGCCACCGGGGCGACGAGGGCGAGCAGTGCCAGGGTCGCAACGGCGACCGCTGCCACCGCCAGACGCTGTCTGGGAACCGCGGGGCTGGGCCCCCGGCGGAGAGATGGAATTGACTGGGCCACTGCGGCGCTCCTGAAAACCGTCCGGGACCGTTGCCGATCCCGGGAGCGAAGCGCCGCCAAACTACACGGCGCTGTCCGTCCGTTTCGCTTCTGCCCGTCTTTCCGCTTCCAATCGCTCCAGGTCCGCCTCCGTGGAGTGATTGACGAACGACATCATAGCCGCAATGGCCCGGTGACCTGCCTCATCGGCGATCAGATTGTGCATCTTCTGAACCACCGCCCGGTAGGCGGGATGCCCCTGTGGGGTGCTCCGGAGCTCGATGGTGTGCATGGCCGACCGGGCGTTGATGTTCAGGTTGTACCGGACCCGGTAGGCGAGGCTGACCGCATACGGGGCCTGATCGGCGAACCCGCCGACCCGGAGCGCTTCGTACAGATCGGCCGAACGCTCCATCGCTTCGTCGTAGTCGGCGACCACACCAGCCTCCTCGAGCAGTGGGGAGGACGCATACCCGTGGTAGGGGTTGAGCCGCTGCCACTCGACCGTCAGCATCCGGTGGCGCTGCAAGTCACGGAACGCGCCATAGTCGGACAGGATGTCGAACCGGTAGAAGGGCCGCTCCAGCGCCCGGCCGGGGCGGTGACGTCGGTTCTGCCGGTCGCCGGTGTAGGCCCGCATCACCGCCAGCCGCTCGTCGACTGTCATGTCCCGGACCCGTTGCTCGAGCGTGATCTCCGGGAGGTGGCTGTGGGGGTAGAGCATCGAGGCGACCAGCTTGACCTCGGCATCGGGATCGAAGTCGACGAGGTCGACCCGCTCCTCATCGTCGTAGACGTCCGCATCCCCGAGCAGCTCGGCCGCCACCGCCTCCATTGCGCTGCGGTTGTCCTCCAGGTACTGGCGGGTCACGTCACCCCGGTCCGGCAGGTCGACCCGCTTGACGAACGATGGGATGACCTTTCGAAGCTCCGCCAGCATCAGGTCGGCGTAGGCCCGAGCCTCGGGGAGCGGATCGGCCCGCATCCGGAGGACGAGTTGTTCATAGGCCTGCCCGGTGGCATAGATCCCGACGTTCGACTGGGCGGCCGCCGGGAGGATACCCCTGACCGCGTCGAGCGCCTTGGCCTTGACCGCCATCCGATAGACGAAGTCGCTGTCGCCCGGGTTCTTCGGTGTCATCTGCCGGACGACGTCCTGGACCACCGGCGTGAGCCGGGAGTAGGTGTCGAACAGCCGGTCGAGATCGCCGACGTAGCGGGTGCCGAGCGACGAGCCGAGCACCTCCGGGTCCCGGAAGTAGCGGTACCGGCCCGAGGTCCGACTGTCGTAGGCGATGTAGCGGGTCGACTGTTCGAGGTAGGCGGCCAGACGGCCCCATTCCAGGATCTTGGTCAGCAGGTTCGAGGCCTGCTCGCAGGCCAGGTGGATCCCGCCGAGCTGGGCCACCGAGTCGTCGCCGTACTCGAAGAAGA
>JBCCFN010000198.1:0-9668 GCA_039029715.1 Actinomycetota bacterium
CGAAAAGACGTAGAAATTGGCACCCCAGTCGCTCCCAGCAGAAAAGCAGCTTTGATTTATGAATATCCGTGGACGGGTCGAGAAGTTGAAGGACAACGGCATGTCCGGGCTCACCGGTGCGGTCCTGCCGGACGACGGCACCAAGGCCACGATCACCGCTCCCGCCTCGTTCTCGCTGCTCGCGCCGGCCTATGCCGAGCGCTACGGCGTCGACCGGGAGGAACTCAAGGAGGTCATGGCCCGGATCGCGTGGAAGAACCATTTCAACGGGGCGAGGAATCCTCGGGCTCAGTTCCGTAAGGAGGTTGGCAAGGACACGATCTGCAACGCCCCGCTCGTTGCCGGCGACCTCGGGATTTTCGATTGTTCGGGGGTGTCTGATGGGTCGGCGGCGGCGATCATCTGTCGGGCAGAGGATGCGCACAAGTACACGGACAACCCGCTGTACGTGAAGGCCCTGGCCTTCGCCTCTGGCCCCGGGGCCGGGCCGATCGATCCGGACTACGACTACACGACCTTCACCGAGGTCGTCCGGTGCGCCGAGGATGCGTACGCCCAGGCGGGGGTAACCGATCCTCGGGCCGAGATTGCGATGGCGGAGGTCCATGATTGTTTCACGCCGACGGAGTTGGTGTTGATGGAGGATCTGGGGTTTGCCGATCGGGGGATGGCGTGGAAGGAGGTCCTCGCTGGGACCTTCGACCTCGATGGTGAGTTGCCGGTGAATCCTGATGGTGGGTTGAAGAGTTTCGGGCATCCGATCGGGGCGTCTGGGTTGCGGATGTTGTTCGAGTGTTGGTTGCAGTTGCGGGAGCAGGCGCCGGAGGATCGTCAGATCGCGTCGGTGACCGAGGGTGGTAAGACCCTCGGTATGACCCACAACCTCGGCGGCCGACCGGGTGACTGTGTCAGCTTCGCCGCCATCGTGGGGTCCGAGCTGGGCTGACCGTCTGTAGCGGCCCCGGCGACTAGGGTTGGCCGTCGAGCCACCACAACCTGGAGTCAGATGCCGCCGCTCTACTTCCTCCACATCCCGAAGACCTCCGGGACGTCGCTGTCCCGCTACCTCGACGCCAACGTGCCGGACCGGGCGATCCTGCCGGCCAAGGTGTGGAGCGCCCACCTCGGCGAACTCGGCTCCGCCGGTCTCAGTCCCTATGCCCGAAGCATGCGCCGCTACCGGCTGGTCCGGGGGCACTTCGGCCTGGCCGCACGTCGGGAGTTCTCCGATCGACCGCAGCTGGTGACCATGGTCCGGGATCCGATCGACCGGGTCCTGTCGATGTTCCACCACCTCGATGTCGAGCGGGTCCACAACAACTTCGTCCCGCCGGACTTCTACCGGGAGCCGTTCTCCCTCGGCGCAGTCCTGGCTGACGAGCGACGGGCGGTGTTGTCAGACGGCCAGGTTCGGCACCTCTCGATCGACCTCGACGTCAAGGCCATGGCCCGAGCCGAGCGGGTTGACGGCGACGAGTCTGGCTGCCGCTCGTTGAACCTCGACACCATTCCCGAGTTCCTCCACCCGTCGGCGCCAAGACCTGAGCTGCTCGATGTGGCCTGGAACGAGGTTCGGACCGCCAGCTGGTTCGGCGTCCAGGAGTACCACCAGGCCGGCCTGCTCATGCTGGCCGAGGTTCTCGGCTGGCCCCCGATCCGGATGGGAGCGCCGTTGATGCAGCTGGACGGTCGCCAACCGCGGCACTCGATCGACGACGACGTGCTGCAGGCGATCCGGGACCACAACCGCGTCGACGCCACGCTCCATCGCCGGGCGCTCGCCCTGTTCCGGCAGCGGTACGCCGCCTATGCCTCCCGGCAGCTCGGTGAGACGGTCAACGCCACCGACATCGGCGATCACGAGCCGGAGATCACGGCTCGTTGCCTCCAGCGGTCGCTCGGTTCGGGCGGGGGTTCGCCGGCCGAGTCTTCGCTCGCAGCCGCCGCCCGCTGACCGGGACCGGGTCGTTTGGCCCAGGTCGACCTCAAGGTCTGCGGCCTGCCGGCCGACACTTCACCGGTGGCCCGGGCGGATCGGGCCCGGGAAGGAACTGCGGCCATGAAGAAGTCCTGGATGGTCCTGTGGACCGCGGTGGTCCTGTTGGCGGCGGCCTGCGGCTCGACCGCAACCGAGGAGACGACGGCCGGTGCAGCCCCCGGCGACGAGCCGGTGTCGTCTGCCGACTCCACCGTGGTGGTCGAGGACGGCGTGCCCGGAGACACCGCCGATGTCGATGCAGGCTCGACCGCCGACGATGGGTCGACCGACCAGCCCTCCGACGACCAGGCCGCCACGGACGGTGCGCTGCCGGCTTCGGCCGGCGGTGACTCGCCGATCGGGGCGCTGCTCGATACGTCGTTCGATCCCACCTCCCCGGTCTCGTCTGCCCGGTTCGAGGCCACGGTGTCCGTGGTCGCCGGAGCGGATGCCGACCTCCCGGGCCAGCTGGCGTTCGGGATCACCGGGGCCTACGACCTCTCCCGTGATGCCACGCAGCTCTCCATCGACCTGAGCAGTCTCGCCGAGGCGGCAGCGGACACCGAGGGGGCCGATGGCGACCTCGGCTTCATGCTTGCCTTCTTCAGCGGCGACATCGAGATGATCTCGATCGGCGACCAGTCATGGATCAAGTGGGACCTGCTGTCGATGTTCACCGGCCAGACCGATGTCTGGTTGGAGGGAGACCCGGCCGAGAGCGAGGACGTCACGGCCGAGATCGGCGTCGATGCGTCGATCTTGCCGGCCGACACCCTCGGGCCCCTGGTCGAGGCCGAAGCCGAGATCACCGTGGTCGGCCAGGAGACCCTCCGAGGCGTCGAGACCACCCACTACCGAGCCCTCGTCGACCTGGCGTCCCTGGCCGAGGCCGAGGGTGCATCGGTGGAGGAGGACCTCGGGGTGGTCGCCACCGGCACCGTCCCGGTCGATCTGTGGATCGATGCCGATGGCTTGCTCCACCGCTACGTGATCGACCTCTCCGACGCGGTCGCCGTCGAGGGGGACGAGGACGACTTCGCCGGAGGGTCGATCACGTTCGACCTCTGGGACCACGGCGAGGATGTCGGTATCCAGCCGCCGCCGGCCGATGAGGTCGTGACCGCTGATGAGTTGAGCCTGTTCGGGACGGACGACTTCGACGACGCCGGTTTCGACGACTCCTTCAGCGGTTGAGCGGAGGTCTCAGGCTGCGATCTCCTGGTCGCTCTCCCAGACGATGACCTCCGCTGCGGCGTCTGCGGTGATTGGCGTCGATCCGGCCGCCCGGAGCCGGGCCGCATCGCCGGTCGCCAGCCGCTCCCCGTCGATCGTCACCGAACCCCGTGCCACATAGACGTGCACGAAGGGTGCGTCCGGTAGCGATACCGACTCGTCTGCGGCCAGCCGCCCGACATGGAGGACTGCGCCAGGCTGGTTGATCGTGATCGCCCCGTCGTGGCCCCGGCCGGATGCCACCGGCACCAGGCCGCCGGCTGCCAATCGGTCGTTGACGTCGCGCTGCTCGTAGCCGGGCGGTAGGCCGTCGGTCGCCGGGGGCACCCACATCTGGACGAAGTGGACAGGCTCGGTGGCGCTGGCGTTCATCTCGGAGTGGCTGATCCCGGTTCCGGCCGACATCCGCTGGGCCAGACCGGGGTAGAGCACCCCGTGATTGCCCTCGGAGTCCCGGTGCTCCAGCTCACCGTCGAGGACCCAGGTCACGATCTCCATGTCGCGGTGGCTGTGGGTCCCGAACCCGCCACCCGGGGCGACGATGTCGTCATTCGAGACGAGCAGTAGGCCATGGCCGGTGTTCGCCGGGTCGTAGTGGCGACCGAAGCTGAAGCTGTGCCAGCTGTCGAGCCAGCCGAGCTGGGTCCGGGGCCGAGTGTCGGCCCGTCGGATCTCGATGGTCGGTGTCGGTGTCTGCGACGCAGTGGTCATTGCGGCACCACCTGGATCTCGAGCTCGATCTCGACCTTGTCGCCGATCAGCATGCCGTCCATGCCGAGGGGGGCATTGAAGTCGATGCCGTAGTCGCTGCGGAGGATCTGTCCGCTGGCGCTGAACCCGGCCCGGGTCGTCTCGTAGCCGTCGACGGCGACGCCGTGGAAGTCCAGGTCGAGGCTGACGGGCTTGGTGACACCGTTGATGGTGAGATCACCGGACAGTGCCGACTCGGTCACCCCGGTGGACCGGAAGACCATGGTCGGGTGGGTGTCGACATCGAAGAAGTCGGTGCTCCGGAGGTGATTGTCCCGGTCTGGGTTGTTGGTGTCGACCGAGGCCAGATCGATGGTTGCCTCGACCGAGCTGGCCGTAGCGTCCTCGCCGACGGTGACCGAGCCGGAGAAGGCGTTGAATCGACCCCGGACCTTCGACAGCCCGAGGTGGCGGACGGTGAAGCCGACCTCGGAATGGGCCGGTTCGATGGTCCAGGTCCCGGGGGCGATGGTTGCGGTGCTGGTGCTCATTTCGGGGGGTCTCCTCGCGGTTGAAGGCATTTCCTTAAAGGTTTAAGGGAATGATACTTAAAAGTTTAGGAAAGTCAACCGGTGGGGTAGACTTCGTGACATGGATCACGTGCCGTGGCTGGATGACACCGAGATGCGGATCTGGCTGGCGTACCTGGAGGCCACCGGACGGGTCAATCAGCACCTCGATGCCACGGTGAAGGAGGCGGCAGACCTTCGGTTCGACGACTACGAGGTGCTCGTCCATCTCTCGGAGGCCGACGATCGGCGGCTGCGGATGACCGAGCTGTCCGAACGGCTGCTGCACTCCCAGGCACGGCTCACCCAGCGGATCAACCGCCTGGCCGACCGAGGGTTGGTTCGCCGTGAGAAGTGCCCGGAGGACCGGCGGGGGACCTTTGCGGTGATCACCGACGACGGGATCGAGCTGATCACCAGGGTCGCCCCGATCCATGTTGCGGACGTCCGTGCCCGGCTGATCGACCTGATTGAGCCGGAGGAGCGTGAGGTGATCGCCCGGGTGCTGGAGCGGATCGCCGCCGCGGCCAAGGACGGGGTCGGCCGTCCGATGCCGGTTGACGGTCGGGTCGGGCTGGCTTGACGCCCTGCGGGGCGGTGCGTAGCTTCCGGGCAACAGGGGGTGTGTCATGAAGACCAGAGCGGCAGTGCTCCACGGCATCGGCCAGCAATGGAGCGTCGAGGAGATAGAACTCGACCCGCCGGGCCCGGGCGAGGTGCTGATCAAGACGGCCTTCGCCGGCCTGTGCCACTCAGACGAGCACATCGTGACCGGCGACATGGTCCCGCCGCCCGAGCTGCTCCAACACCTACCTGGCGGGACGATCTTTCCGATGATCGGCGGTCACGAGGGGGCCGGTGTGGTGCTCGAGGTCGGCCCGAACGTGACCAAGGTCCAGCCGGGCGACCACGTGTCGTGCAGTTTCGTCCCGGCCTGTGGCATCTGCCCCTCCTGCGCCAAGGGCAGGCAGAACCTCTGCGACCTCGGGTCCCGGACCTTCGGCGGCGGAATGGTCACCGACGGCACCTACCGGACCCACACCGCAGACGGGCGGGATCTCAACACCTTGGCCAAGCTCGGGACCTTCGCCGAGCACATGGTCCTGGCCGACGCCTCGATCGTGAAGGTCGAGAAGGATCTGCCGCTCGAGGCGGTCTGCCTTGTCAGTTGCGGGGTCGCCACCGGGTACGGCTCAGCGGTCAGCCGGGCCGAGGTGACCGCCGGCGACACGGTGGTGGTCGTCGGCTGTGGTGGCATCGGCTCGAACGCGGTCCAGGGGGCCAAGGCCGCCGGCGCGGCAAACGTGATCGCCGTCGACCCGGTCCAGTTCAAGCAGGAGATGGCGATGGAGTTCGGCGCCACCCACGCCGTGTCCTCCATGGAGGAGGCCATGCCGCTTGTCAACGACCTCACCTGGGGCCGGATGGCCGATGCCACGATCCTCACCCCCGGGGTGCTCCACGGCGAGTTGGTCCAGCCGGCCATGGAACTGACCGCCAAGGGCGGGACGGTCGTCGCCACTGCGGTGGCACCGATGAACCAGACAGACGTGAAGCTCGATCTTGCCCGTCTGACACTGTCCGAGAAGGAGCTCAAGGGCACGATCTTCGGATCGGCCAGTCCGAACGCCCGAATCCCCGAGCTCCTGATGCTGTATCGCCAGGGCCGGTTGAAGCTCGACGAGCTGATCACCCGCCGGTACTCGCTCGACGAGATCAACCAGGGCTACCAGGACATGAACGACGGTCGAAACATCCGGGGCGTGATCCAGTTCGACTGATGGGCGCGTGAGCGGCCCCTATGCGTCGACGTGCACTGGGGTTCCGTTCGGCAACTCGTCCGGCAGGTACTCGGCGACGTGCATCGGGAGCCGGATGCAGCCATGGCTCGCCGGATAGTTCGGAACCGAGAGCGAACCGTGGAACGCGATCCCACCCCGGAAGTACAGGGGGTTGTACAGCCGGCCGATGTTGAGGCTCGATTCTCGCCAGCCGGCGATCCGACGGTTGATCTCGAAGTCCCCGATCGGGGTGACCGAACTCCCGCTGTAGTCCTCGTTCGACCACGGGACGCCGCTGCCGCTCGAGATGTGGCTGATCAGGATGGGTGTGTTGTCGCCGGGGTCGTAGACCTTGACCACCTGCTCCGAGAGGTCGACCTCGACCCACCGTCTGTCGTGGCGTTCGACCGGGGCGCCGATCTCGCCGTCCATCAGTAGCTGCCAGGCCTGCTCGTCCAGGGGTCCCCAATCGCCGTCGACCGGCACGCCGGCCAGCTTCTCGAGAGCCCACACCGCCTGCACCGTCCCGGTGCCATAGACGCCGTCGATCTCGCCGGGATCGAACGGCCCGTCGGCCAGGCGCCGCTGGAGGGTCGTCACGTCCGCCCCCTCGTCGCCGGCCCGGAGCACCAGGCCGTCGTAGCGGTAGTCGGCCAATCTGGCGATCGTGACCCGGTTGGCATCCCCGGTCGGGGCGATCCCTTCGAGCCGCTGGAACGCCTTGACCGCCTCGACGGTCCGGCGGCCGTAGCTCCCATCCGGGTTGCCAGGCCCGAACCCCAGCTCGTCCAGGCGGGTCTGCAGGGCCAACACCTCGTCGCCGGTCTCACCGGATGCCACCGGCCGCAGCCCGGCGGGCGCCGGCGCGTTGGCCACGTCGCTGTCGTCGGCGACGTCGACGTCTGGTTCGCGGTCCGGATCGTCGTTCGGGTCTGCCGGTGGGGCGGTGGTCGTGGTGGTGGATGGACGGGTCGTCGTCGTGGTCGGGGCCTCGGCGGTGGTCGGCGCGTCGGTCGACGGTGCTGCGGTGCTCGACGTGGTCTGGGAGCTGGTCGATGGCGCCTCCGGTGCGGCCTCGTCGGCGTCCTGGCCGCCGCACCCCGCGACCAGCATCGCTGCAACCACCGCCGCCGTCAGCATCCGCTTCACTGCGCCCACTTCCCCCTCGGTCCTCGCCGGGGCTTCGCCCGGTCACGGTGTCAACGTCAGGCGCCGAGGTCTGGTTCCCGGCGGCAGAAGAACCTTACTCTGCCCGGCGCGGTCGGGCCGCAAGCCGGGTGGCCCGTTATCGTTGGTTCGGTGATGACCCATGGCCCCCGGACGAAGGCACGCAACACTGCGCTGTGGCTGGCGTCGCTGCTCAGCTTCGGGCTCGGCTCCTGGATCGGATGGTCGATCAACGCAAACCTCGGCGCTGCGCTCTGGGGGCTCTCGGCGGTCCTGGCGTTCGTCCCCTTCCTCACCCACCGGGATCGTGATCCGGATGGTGGTGGGTCGCCGACCTGAACCTGCTCGGCCGGACGGGCCGGAGGTGGGGCACCGACGGCTGCGGCGTCTAGCATCCGAGTCGATGTTTTTGCGGTGGCGCGCGGCGCTCGTCTGCCTGGTCCTCGGACTCCTCCTCGCCCTGGCCAGCCCCGGCGCGGCCCAGAGCACGGATGAGGACGCGGACCAGACCACCGGAGAGACCCTGACCGTCGCAACCAAGAGCTTGCCCCCGCTCGTCTCCATCGGCGAAGACGGTGAGCTGAGCGGGTTCAGCATCGACTACTGGGAAGAGGTGGCATCCAGGCTCGGCGTCGGCACCACCTGGGTGATCGAGCAGGAGGTCTCGGACCTGATCGCCGCCACCGAGGCCGGGGAGGTCGACGCCGCCATCGCCGGCATCTCGATCACCAGGGAGCGGGAGGCGGTCATCGACTTCAGCCAGCCGTACTACATCTCGGGCCAGCAGATCGTGACCACCCCCGGCGGCGCCGGGACGTTCGGGACCCTCGGCAGCTTGATCGGCAGCGGCACGTTCCTCGTCCCGCTGATCGTGCTGGTGGTCCTGGTGATACTCGTCTCCCACCTGGTCTGGTGGTTCGAACGGGGCCACGACTCCGACGACTTTCCCTACGAGTACCGGGCCGGGATCGGTGAGGCGCTGTGGTGGTCGACGGTGAGCGTCATCACCGGTGGCGAAGCGGTCAAGAACATCAACACCGCGCTGAGCAGGTTGATCGCCGTGTTCTGGATGCTGGTCGGCCTCTTCCTGCTGGCCTTCGTCACCGCCCGTGCCACCTCGGTCCTGACGGTGGCCGAGCTGGAGTCCGACATCTCGGGCCTGGACGATCTGGCCGGGCGGCCGGTCGCCACGGTGCAGCAGACCGCGTCAGTGGCCTTCCTTCGCGACGAGGCCGGGGTGATCGCACGGGAGGAGCCGGACCTGGACGCCGCCCTCGCTGCGCTGCTGTCCGGCGACGTCGATGCCGTCGTCTTCGATGCGCCGGTGGTGGCCTTCTCGGTCAACGAGTCGTACAAGGGCGACCTGATCCTCGTCGAGCCGGTCGCCGGCCGGGATCCCTAGGGCATCGCCTTGCCTCAAGGCAGCGATCGGCTGGAAGCGGTCAACGCTGCGGTGATCGAGATAGGTCGGGATGGCACGCTCGAGGCGCTGACGGAGCGCTGGTTCGGCTCGTGACGGCCTGATTTCACGGACTTTCTGACAGTCCGGTCCCAATACCTGCGTGGCTATGGATCTAGGGGCTGGGTTGGACTAGCCTCCCCGGAGCTGGGCGACCGAGCGGTTCCCCTGCCACGTACCCCCAAGGGCCAAGACAAGGGCAATGAAGGAGCTGTGATGGCCGACAACGACGGCGCGACCGACGAGCAACACCCGTACGGTCCGGGTTCCCACGCCCCGCTGGAGAACGAGCGGGAGATGCCTGGTTGTTATCCGGTGAAGGGGAATGTGCGGACGGATGGTTCGCGGTTGTATCACCGGCCGGATTCGCGTTCGTATCGGGCGACGATTGCTGAGGTTTGGTTTGATTCGCCGTCTGCTGCTGAGGCGGCGGGGTTTGTGTTGGCGCCGACGCATCCGAAGGGTTCGACGGGTGAGGAGTTTGAGCCTGGTGGTTCGGGGCATGGGTGTTCTGAGGCTGAGGTGATGGCCAATCGGGCTGCGGCTGGTGGGGCTGCGGTTGCTGGTGCTGGTGTGGCTGGTGCTGGGGTTGTGCTTGGTGGTGCGGCGGTTGATGAGGCGTTGCATCCGTTTGGGATTGGTTCGCATGCGCCGTTGGCGGATGAGCGGGAGATGCCTGGTTGTTATCCGGTGAAGGGGAATGTGCGGACGGATGGTTCGCGGTTGTATCACCGGCCGGATTCGCGTTCGTATCGGGCGACGATTGCTGAGGTTTGGTTTGATTCGCCGTC
>JBCCFN010000199.1:0-9650 GCA_039029715.1 Actinomycetota bacterium
ACGGGCCAACGCCCCGCCGACACTTCCTCCGCCGATCACGGCGACCCGTTGTGGCATCTCGTCCTCCTGATCGAATCGGCCTTACAGTATCGTAACAGTACTGTACCGTAATGCACCGGCCTGAGCATGAGCTAGGGTGACCTCGTGCCCGAAGCGTCCTCGCCGCCCGGGCGGCCTCGCGACACCACGATCGACGCTGCGATCCTCGACGCCGCAGCTCGGCATCTGGCCGCGAACGGCTATGAAGCGATGTCCGTGGTGGCAATCGCCGAGGATGCCGGGACCACCCGCCAGGCCCTCTACCGTCGGTGGCCGAGCAAGGCCGACCTGGCGACGGCGACGATCGCCCACATCGCCCGAGGGGTTCAGCGGCCAGATTCCGACGACCCGTTCGCCGACCTGGTTGCCGAGCTCGCCGCCTTTCACGAAGGGATCGGGCGGCCGAACGGGATGTCGATGGTCGGCTCGATGCTCCAGCAGGCCACCGACTCCGACCTGGCGTCGCTGTACCGGTCTCGGGTCGTTGCCCCGAGGCGACGGCGTCTCCGTCATATTCTCCAACGGGGGATCGACGCCGGGTTGCTCGACCCCGCCGCCGATCTCGAGTCGGCGACCGCTGCCTGTACCGGGATCCACTATGCGCTCGCATTGGCCGGCGCTCGCATCCCGAAGGCCTGGCCGGAGCGGACCGCCCGGTTCGTGTGGGCCGCCTGCGGCGGGGCTGAACCTTCGTCGGACGCCGGCCGGAGGGGCTAGGTCGGCTCCAGGCCGTCCAGTACCCCGGTGGCGATGGTGCAGGCGGCCTTGACCTGGGCCGGCGGGGCCTCGGCCCGGATGCAGGCCGCAACCCCGATCATGGCGGTCATGAAGTAGGCGGCGAGGCCGTCCAGGTCGGCGTCGGCGGTGACGGTGCCCTGGTCCTGGCCGTTGCGCAGCGCCTGCCGGAAGGCAGAGGTCAATCGGTCGAGGTAGGCGGCGACGTGTTTGCGGGCGCCGGGGTCCAGCGCCCCCCGCTCCACTGCGGTGTTGCACAGCAGGCAGCCTCGACCCTGGGCCCAGCCGTCGCTGGCGTTGGCATAGCCATCGAAGGCCTGGCGGATGGCGTCCGGCCCAGCGTCTGCGGCCTCGACCGGGCCGATGACCCCGCTCAGGTGGTGGGCCGCGTACCGCTCGAGTGCCGCCTCGAACAGTTCCTGCTTCGAGCCGAACTCGGCGTACATGCTCTTTCGATTCACCCCGAGCTCGGCGACCAGCTCTGCGGTGCTTGTGCCGTTGAACCCCTGTCGCCGGAACAGCTCGATCGCCCGATCGAGCAACTCCGTGCGGTCGTACTGCTTGACACCGGCCATCGAGAATTCTCCAGAAGTTGCTTGACCCCATGGTAACCAATCAGTTACCTTCATCACAAGTAACCGATCAGTTACCCAAGGTATTCCACCCGGAGGAACTGATCTCATCAACAAGGAGCAACGCCATGAACAGCAACCACATCACCGTCATCTACCGCTGGACCGCCAACCCCGGGAAGCTCGAGGAGCTGACCACCATCTACCAGGCGGTCACCGACGCCATGGAGCAGAACGAGCCGGGCGCCGAGGCCGTCCACCTCTATGTGTCCGAAGCCGAGAATGCGGTCTATGTCCGCGACGAATTCGTTGATGCAGACGCCATGGGCTTCCACCTCGGCACCACCGCCGCCGCCCACTTCCCGGACCTGCTCGCCATCGCAACCCCCGGCCCGTTCTTCTTCCTCGGCGATGTGCCGGAGGAGATGCAGGCCGCAACCGAGCAGATGCAGCTCGGGGGGCAGTTCGCTACCCACGCTGCCGGCTTCGACCGCTGACCCGAAACGGTCGAGGAGGAGGATCACGATGACCAACACCGCAGCAACGCTCCCGCCGTTCCTGGCCGAACCGTCCCGCATCGGGACCGAGATCAGCATCACCGGCAAGTGGGTCCCGACCCGTCCGAACAGCCGGTTCCGGTCGACGGACGAATCTCGACAGCTCTCGGCCGAATGGGAGGACATCCACTCGGCCGCCGCCGCCCATCCGGGGGTGCTGTCGACCGAGATCAACGCTGCGGTCGGCGAGGACGCCGTGCTCGTCCATCATGTCTTCGCAGATGCCGATGCCGTCGTCGACTACTTCTCGACGACCGCAACCGGGCACCTCGCCGCCCTGCGGGCCGTCGCCGAGCCGGGGAACCAGTTCGTCCGGGGCGTCGAGGTCCCGGCTGCGGTCCAGACTGCGATCGAAGCGACCGGTGCGCCGGTGGCATTCGGTGAGTGGCTCTACGGCTACGTCAGGGACGACTACCGCCAGCCGGACCCGGCCGCTGCGGTCCAGGTCACGGCGAAGTGGGCCGGCTCGGCCGGTGGCGATCACCTCGACGAGCTTCGCTACTGGTGGCAGCGGGTCGGCACAGACGCTCACTCGATGGAGAAGGGCCTGGTCCGGTTCGAGGCCTACCAGGTGCCGGGCGAGGACGCCCTGATCATCCACGAGACGTTCACGGACAGCAAGGAACTGAAGTTCCACCTCACCAAGGGCACGGCGGCGAAGTACAAGAAGGACATCGATCGGATCGCCGCACCGGTCGACTACTACTTCCGGGGGCCCGTGGCCTGGACGATCAGGACCTACTCCCGATTCATGCACCTGCCGGCGACGTACTCCAGCCGGGGGAGCAACCACGCCGCTGCCGGTGGCAGCTACAGCGACGGCCTGCGCTGACGACGAACACCGCCGGGCACCCGATCGGGGCCCGGCGGTCCTACGATTCGGTGATGGAAGACGAGTGGGCCCCGTACGCCGATGATTGGGATGAGGACGAGGCGGCAAACGCCTACGCCGCTGCGGCATTCGGTTCGCTGCAGTCGATCCTGGCCGACGCCGAGGTGGGCCTCCGGGGCTCGCACGTTCTGGACTTCGGCGCCGGGACCGGCCTGTTGACCGAACGACTGGTGGACGCCGGCGCCACCGTGGTCGCCATCGACACCTCAGCGGCGATGCTCTCTGTCCTGCGGGCCAAGGTGGCCGAGCGTGGCCTGACCGGTGTCACCACCGACACCGACCTCGCCGTTGCACCAACCGGACTCGATCTGGTCGTCTGCTCCTCGGTCTGTTCGTTCCTCGACGACTACCCGGCCATGGCCGCCAGGTTGGCGTCGCTGCTCCGCCCCGGCGGGGTGTTCGTCCAGTGGGACTGGGAGCGGGTCGGCGAGGAAGACGAGCACGGACTCACCCGGTCCGAGATCGCCGAGGCGCTGACCGGGGCCGGGCTCGAAGGGGTCACCGTGGCCACGGCGTTCTCGGTCCAGGTCGGCGAGGAGACGATGCAGCCGCTGGTCGGCCACGGCCGAGCCGGTGGCCCGGCCGGCGACTGAGCCTGGCCCTCAGACGCCCCGCAGGTCATCGAGGGCGTGGATGTGCTCCGGGAAGATCTGGCAGCAGCCTCCGATGATGGTCGCCCCGTCTGCGATCCACTTGGCGCAGATGTCGTGGTAGGCGTCTGGGGTCAGTTCCTCCCGGCGCCCGAGGAGGCCCTCGTTGGCCGCATAGCCGTCGACCTTGGGGAGGAAGGCGTTGGCGTAGCCCCCGATCCGGATCCCCCCGGGGTTGGCACCGAGCGCCACCTGGGCCTGGCCGAGGGCGACCGTGATCGCTTCCGGCGGTGAGCAGTTGAACAGGATGGCGGCGGCTCGTGACGACACCGCGGCGACCGCGGCCTCGATCGACTCCCCGGACCGGAGGGTCACCTCGGTCCCCGGCATCTCGTCCGGCACGGTGTAGGCCATCCACAGCTCCGCCGCCGGGTCGTGGCGATCGACGGCGGCCATGATGGCCTCGGCCTCGGCGATCGAACTGACCGTCTCGGCCAACCACAGATCGACGAACGGCGCCTGGGCCTCGACCAGGATGTCGTAGCGCCAGGGGGCATCGGCGGGACGGAACTTGTCCGGCTCGTAGGATCCGAACAGCGGGGGGAGCGATGCGGCGACCCTGACCGGCCGCTCGGCGGCATCGGCGGCCTCCCTGGCCAGCCGGCCGGCCAGGGAGGCCAGCTCGTTCGCCCGCTCGACGAACCGATCCTCGCCGATGTGGAACGGGACGATGGCATAGCTGTTGACGATGATCACGTCTGCGCCGGCCTCGATGAAGTCGAGGTGGGCCAGACGCACGGCGTCCGGGTCCTCCAGCAGGGCAAGGGCCGACCACTCCGGCTGGCGGAACGGCGCCCCGGACCGCTCCAGGTGCTTGCCCATGCCGCCGTCGAGGACGATGATCTCCGAATCCATCGCCCGAGTATGCCGGGTCGGGAGACTGGGTCCGGCGACCCCGGGTGGGACGTCCCACCGCCGCGACGGTGCCGGCGAACCGGTGAGCCGCCTAGCGCAGCACGCCGAGTTCGGTGGCCCGCCGGGTCAGGTCGTCCCGGAACGCCGGGTCGGCGACCGCGATCAGGGCTCGGGCCCGATCCGCCAGGGTCCGGCCCTGCAGCTCGGCCACCCCGTGCTCGGTCACCACGTTGTCGACCGTGTTCTTCATCGTGGTGACGACCGCTCCGGTGTCGAGGGTCGGCACGATCCTGCTGATCGCCCCGTTCTTGGCCGTCGACCGGAGGACCACGAACCCCTCGCCGCCCTCGCTGTACTGGGCGCCCCTGGCGAAGTCGGCCTGGCCGCCGGAACCCGACCAGTAGGTCGGGCCGAGGGTCTCGGACGCGCACTGCCCGAACAGGTCGACCTGGAGGGTCGCATTGATCGAGTGGAAGCGCGGCTCCCGGCCGATCGTGCGGGGATCGTTGACCTCGTCGACCGCCAGGAACACCACCAGATCGTTCCGGTCGACGAACCGGTGGAGCCGCTCGGAGCCGAGGGCGAAGGTGGTGACGATCCGGCCCCGGTAGGCCCGCTTGTTGACGCCGGTGACCACCCCTCGTTCCACCAGGTCGACCACCGGATCGGAAAGCAGCTCGGTGTGGACCCCGAGGTCGCGGTGGTCGGCCAAGCGCCTGGCGACGGCGTGGGGGATCGAGCCGATGCCGAGCTGGATGGTCGCACCGTTCGGGATCCGCTCGGCGACGAAGGCGGCGATCCGCTCGTCGACATCTGCGACCTGGGGCGGAGGGACCTCGATCAGCGGCGTCTCGGCCTCGCACCATGCGAGCACCTCACTGCGGTGGAGCCGGTTGTCGCCGGTGGTCCGGGGCATGGCGGGGTTGACCTCGAGGATGAACGGGACCCGGCCGATCAGGGCGGCGGCGTAGTCTGCGGCGACCCCCAGTGAGAAGAAGCCGTGTTCGTCTGGCGGGCTGGCTGCGGCCAGGACCACCACCGGCCGGTTGGCAAGCAGGGACCGGGGAACCTCGGAGAAGTTGGCCGGGGCGAACTGGCAACCGCCGTCGCGATAGGCCTTGCGGGTGATGGCGGACAGGAACCACGAGGTGTGCTCCAGATGACCCCGGTAGGCCCCGTGGAGGTAGGGCCGATCACGGAGCACGTGCATCTGGTGGACGGTGACGTCGGTCAGTCGCTCGGCTCTGGCCTCCAGGGCATCCAGCAGGCGGACCGGTTCGCCGTTGGCGATCGGTACCACCACCGGCGCGCCGGCCGGGAGCGCGTCGGCCAGGGCATCCGCCAGGTCGTCGACGGTGGCGGGGGAGGGGATCGAGAGTTCCATCCCCGCACAGGGTAGGCAGCGGAGACTATGCGTCGTGGACGGTGGCCACCATGCCGGTGGCCGGCGGGACCGCACCCCGGTACAGGGCGCCCCAGGTCTCGGCGGTTGCCTCGGGACCGGCGGCGGTCTCGACCGTCAGCCATGACCGGCTGCCCTCGACGAACGCCAGTAGGGCGCTGGTCGTCCGCTCCCGGTAGGCCTCGGCCCCCCACTCGGCGGCCCGCCGGGCGACCTCGGTCGGGGCGAAGAACAGCTGGGGGCTCGGGCCGGAGGTGATCTCGGCCGGCGGGGCGTCGTGATGGCTCATCCCGACCGTCATCGAGTGGCCGATCTTGTCCCCGAGCCGCTCGTGGATCGTTGCGACCAGCCCGGCGTTGCCGGCCATGTCGATGATGACGCTCGAGGTGTCGGCCACGTCGTCGAGTTGGTCGTAGTCGATCACCTGGTCGTAGTACCCGAGCGAGCGGACGAACTCGGCGTTGCCGGCCGACGTCAGGCCGACAACGGCCGGACCGCCCCGTGCGGCGGCCCGCTGGGCGAAGCCGATGGCCGTCTTGGACGAGGCCGAGAGGACAAGGACCTGATCGGCGCCGTGATAGCCGTCGTCTGCGAAGAACTCCTCGGCCAGGAAACCGGTGAGGAACAGGCCGCGGAGCAGCGCCTGGCGATCCTCGGCGTCTCGGCCGTCCTGGTACCAGGGGTCGTTGCCGGTCGCCAGGTAGGCCCGATAGACCGCAGCGTGTTGCGAGCGGTGGGCGCCGTCGTCCCGAAGTCCGTCCGCGGTCGGGGTTGCGGTGATGGCGACCTGCCGGGCCATCGGGAACCAGCCGTAGTAGCGGCCGCCGACGTCGATCCCGGGGGCCGCAGACTCGACCACCTCGGCCCACCCCATCGCCGGGACCCGGCCCCAGCCATCCTCGGTCGGGAAGAAGTCCCAATAGCCGAGGAGGTCGCCGGCGGCGGCGTAGGTGACGTTGTTGGCCGTCATGGCGAAGCGATCGATCCGGAACAGTACCTGCCCGTCGGTGATCGTCTCGTCGCTCTCGAACAGGCGGGTGGTGCCGTGTGCGGCCCGGTCGACTTCGAGCGTGCTATTGGTCATCGGATCCTCCTGGCATGGTCCCCGCAGCGTAGTTGGCGCCGGCGTCCGTGGCCCGGCCGGCATTTCCCGGGCGTCGGAGGGCTGACGTAGTGTCGCATCATGCAGATCACGCCGGCCGGCACGGTCCTGGGGGCGACGGTGACGGACGTCGATGTCCGCCACCTGACCGACGAGCAGTGTGCCGAGCTCGATGCGGCCTGGGCCCGTCACGGTGTGCTGTTCATCCGGGGCCAGGAGCTCTCCCCGCCCGAGCAGTTGGCGTTCGCCACCCGGTTCGCCCCGGTCGACGTCAACCGGTTCTTCGCCCCGGTCGACGGCCACCCCGAGGTGGCCCAGGTGCTCAAGGAACCGGACCAGGCCCAGAACATCGGCGGGGCCTGGCACACCGACCACAGCTATGACCGGGTCCCGGCCCGGGGGTCGGTGCTGTATGCAGTCGAGACCCCGCCGGCCGGTGGTGACACCCTGTTCGCAGACGTTGGCGCGGCCTACGAGACGCTGTCGCCAGGGTTGCAGGCGACCCTGGCCGGTCTACGGGCCATCCACACCAACGTCGACGTGTTCGGCCCCGCCGCCCAGTCGACCAGGGAGATGGGGGACCGGTTCCGTAACCCGGAGGCTGCGAACGAGACGACCAGCCACCCGGTGGTGATTCGTCACCCGATGACCGGGCGGCCCCTGCTCTACGTCAACCCGGGATTCACCCGCCGGTTCGACGGGTGGACCACCGAGGAGTCCCGGCCGCTCCTCCAGCAGCTCTACGCTCACATCGCCGATCCCAGGTTCACCATTCGGTTCAGGTGGGCCCCGGGTTCGATCGCCATGTGGGACAACCGCTCGACGTGGCACCATGCGGTCAACGACTACCCCGGTCAGCGGCGGCTGATGCACCGGGTGACGATCCGGGGCGAGGCGATCGAGGCGATCGAGGCCAGCAGGGCCGGCTGAGCGGCCGCGGCCGACGGCGGTCAGGCGGCAGCGCGCTCCAGGAGGAGGTAGTCCTCGGCCTTGGCGAAGTCCTTCCCCGGGTCATGACCCGGCGCCAGCGCCGCGGCCGCCTCGTCGAGGCCGACCAGGCGTGGTGTCACCAGTTGGTGGTCCTGGCCCTCGAACCGGAGGACGGCGGTCCCGGCCGCCTGGACGTTGCGGACCCAGTCCGACCCGGGCCCGTAGCGGGCGACGAGGACGAAGCCCTCGGTGGTGGGATGGGCATCCAGCGGGGTGCGGTACTCGGCCCCCGAGCGACGGCCGACGTGGACGACGACCGGCCGCTTGCCCTTCCGGACCTCGCGGGGGTTGAAGACTCGTTTGTTGACCTTGGCCAGCCATCGTGGATACGCCATGTCCGCAGCACTCCTTCGTGTGGGTTCGGTTCTGTCCGACCGTCTGACCGCACGTTACGGGCCGCCGGTTGTGGGCCGGTTGCGCCCCGGTTGTGGTGTCGGCGGGGTCGGTCGCCTGGTGCGGTCGGTCGTTCCGACCCGATCGATGATCAGGACCCGGGAGTCGACCCGGGGCGGCGGTCGGAAGGCTCGGCGGGGGATCGGCCGCCCGGCGCCGATGACGAATCGGGCCCGACCGTTCCGGCCCCGCTTGACCCCGGCCTCTGCCAGACGGCCGACGGCGGCAGCCTGGGAGACGAGATGGGCATCGACAAGCGCCGATCCGGGGTGGGTGAGCCTGCGGACGAGGGTGGTGGTCAGGTGGTACGGAGGGTTGGCCACGACCGAGAACGGCCGTCGCGGCAACCGCAGCGCCCGGGCGTCGACCTGGATCACGGTCACCGGCTCGTCTGTGAACCGCCGCCGCAGGACCTTCACCCGGTCCGGGTGCAGCTCCACGGCGATGACCCGGGCCCCGGCCGCAACCAGGGACGCGGTGATGATCCCGGTCCCGGCACCGATGTCCAGGACCAGTTGGCCGGGGGCGATCCCGGCGTCGGCGACGAGACGATCAGCCCAGCGGCGGTCGAGCTCGTGCCATCCCCAGCGTCGTCGTGGCTCTGCCACGGCGACGGATGACGGTGATGACGAACGGCATGGCTGCAGTTGAGCGTGTCCGGCCGTTCGCAGCAACCGAATTTCGGGCCGATCGCCGCCGGCTCGAGCCCAGCGTCAGCGACCGGCGGTTGTGACCCCGGACCATCGAGCCAGCTCGGCGTCGAGGTCGAGGCGCTCGGTCGTCGCCTCCTCGGCCATGGCGCCCCAGGTGTCCCGGGGCAGCATCCACATCACCTCGAACTCGTTGCCGTCCGGGTCGGCGGCGTAGAGGCTCTTGGTCGCGCCGTGGCTCGACTCGCCGACCAGTGCCCCGAGCTGCCCCAGGGTCTGCTTGGCTGCGGCCAGGTCGTCGATCGTCGGTACCTGCCAGGCCAGGTGATAGAGCCCGATCGACGGTCGAGGCGGGCGGGCCACCCCCGGGCCGAGGCCGAACAGGCCGAGGTCATGGTGGTTGTCCCCGTTGCGGAGGCGGAGGAAGGCGGCAGCGGCCTGCGGGATCCGGGTCACGACCTCCAGGTCGAGGGCGGCGGTCCAGAACGCGACGGCCGTGTCGATGTCTGAAACGAACAGGACGGCGTGGTTGAGGCCGACCGACGGGATCGGCGTGGTGGTTTCGGCGGTCGTGGGGGTCAGGGTACTCATGGTCATCTACCTGCTTCGTCAATAGTTGCGTACGCAGGCAATTATAGTCGAAGAATTTGACTTCTCAACTATTGCAGTGTCAGGTATCTCGCCCGCCGGTAGCCTCGATCCGTGGCCGCCAAGACCCCATCGCCGCTCCACGACGGTCGCATCACCTCGTTCGGGCTGCTGATCGAGGCCCACGCCCGGCTGACCAGGGTCTTCGCCGCCTCGCTGGAGCGG
>JBCCFN010000200.1:0-9643 GCA_039029715.1 Actinomycetota bacterium
CGTCACGCAGGCCATTGATGCGGGGGCCATAAGCTTGGACGGAGCGTTGTGCGAGTTGGCGTGGGAGCCACGGTTTTTCCTGTTGAGAGCGTCCGGGTGGTTCAGGCCCCGGCGTCGGCCCACCGGTACCGGTGGCCGGCCCGGGTCTTTGCCACCAACTCGATCCGATCGAGCGCCCGCAGGCAGTAGGCCAACTTCTGGGCCGCATCCCGCCGCATCGACCCCTCGACCGCGATGTCCGCGGTGGTGAACTCCTCTGGCAAGCCGGCCGGCATGAGGCCGACAAGGTCGTCCGTGGTCCGGAACCGATGCCGCTCGCCGACCTCTCGCAGCCGCTTGTCGACGGTCCGCCAACCGCCCCGTCCCCGCCTGGCCTTTGGGTCGTGCTCCTGGAACTTGTCGATGGTGACGAGGAGGACGTCGAGCTCCAGGTTGGGGTGGTCGAGCAGGGTCGGGATGCTGACCAGTTCGTCGAGGACCGACCACAGGTCCCCCCGGTTCGGTGATTTCCGGGGCCTGGCATCCGGTTTGTGGAGGTAGGTGGCGGTGGCGATCGGGTGGACGAGCAGGATCCGATGGGATGACAGCAGGCGGTCGAGCTTGCGGCCCATGGCCCCGAACGAGCCGGTCTGGACCTCGATCAGCAGGTCGCCTCGCCGGATGTCGATCACGAACCCGTCCAGTTCGACCTCCAGCTCGTCGCCGGGCTCGGACAGGAGGTCCTTGATGCCGGCGTGCAGCGAGCTCTCGTTGAGCGTCCCGATGTCAGCGATCTGGCAACCATAGGTCCCAGCCGTCCGGCGTTGGAGGAACCGCGAGGTCCTCAGGTAGGTTGCGGAGCCATGTTCGAGCCATCGGTCACCGTGCCAGACCATCTCGCCGGCTCGCCCGGCCGGTGGTTCCTGTTCGACGACCGGCGCCGGCTGCTGCTGATCGACGGGGAGATCCCGGCTTCGGTCGATGCGCCGCTGGCTGCCGATGATCCGCTGGTGCTCGGCCACGACCAGCGCGGTCCGGCCTGGACCGCTCGGGTCGACCAGGCGGCTGTCGTTGGCGCTCCGGACGCAGCCCTCTTCGTCGACCTCCGCCAGGCGTTCGACGTCCTGGCCGAGGAGGACTGGCTGCTCGCCGGTCGGGCATCTCAGATCCTGACCTGGGATGCCGATCACGGCTTCTGCGGCCGCTGCGGGGCCGAGACCGTGCGCCATCCGGGGGAGCGGGCCCGGGCCTGCCCGGCCTGTGACCTGCTGTCCTTCCCCCGGCTCACCCCCGCGGTGATCACGCTGGTCGAACGGGAGGACGGGCAGGCGTTGCTCGCCTGGGGGCGGCAGTTTCCCGGCCGGTTCTTCAGCGCCCTCGCCGGCTTCGTCGAGCCGGGCGAGAACCTGGAGGACACCGTGGCCAGAGAGGTCCGGGAGGAGTCCGGCGTCGAGGTCACGAACGTTCGGTACTTCGGCTCCCAGCCCTGGCCGTTCCCTCACTCCCTGATGATCGGCTTCAACGCCGACTACGCCGGTGGCGAGCTCCGCATCCAGGAGAGCGAGATCGTCGAGGCCGGCTGGTTCCGCCACGATGAGCTCCCGCCGGTCCCTCGCGGTCGGATGTCGATCGCCGGGTGGCTGATCGAGGACTGGGTGGCCAGGCGATCCGGGGCCTGAGCGGCCAGCCGATCGACCCGGGCAGTCACTCCTTGGTTGCGATGGCGTTCGGAGTGACGTTCATCTTCGGCTCGTACTCCGGCGCCTCGACGTCCTTGGCGACCCCGACGTAGGTCGCCTGGAGCTGCTCGTTGCACGCCCGGCACGGCCCGAAGTACCGCCCTTCCGCCGGTAGGCCGCACCGAGGACAGAGAAAGCTCAACACCTCCGGCGCTGGGGTGTCGGCCGAGATGATCCGATCGTCGTTGCTCAGGTCGCCGTCATCCACCACCCGAGTATGGCATCCGTCGTCGTCGTCGCCGGCCACCCGGGACCTGTCCGGGACGCCACGGGACCGGAGCAGGTCCCTTGAGATAAGGTATGGTCCTCAGACAACAACGGACCAGTTGCAGACAGGGGAACTAATGGCCGGGGTCGCACTCCAGGACGTGAACAAGGTCTATCCGAATGGGTTTCATGCCATTGAGGATTTGAATTTGGATATCAACGATGGTGAGTTCCTGGTGTTGGTTGGCCCGTCGGGTTGTGGGAAGTCGACGGCGTTGCGGATGGTGGCTGGGTTGGAGGACATCAGTTCGGGGGAGTTGCGGATTGATGAGCGGGTGGTGAACGACGTTCATCCGAAGGATCGGGACATTGCGATGGTGTTCCAGAACTACGCGTTGTATCCGCATATGACGGTTGCGGACAACATCGGGTTCGCGTTGAAGTTGGCGAAGGTCCCGAAGGCGGAGATCGCGGATCGGGTGGCGAAGGCGGCTCAGACCCTCGACCTGACTGAGCAGTTGAGCAAGAAGCCGGGGCAGTTGTCTGGTGGTCAGCGGCAGCGGGTGGCGATGGGTCGGGCGATTGTTCGTCAGCCGAAGGCGTTCTTGATGGATGAGCCGTTGTCAAACCTGGATGCGAAGTTGCGGGTCCAGATGCGGGCGGAGATCGCCGGCCTGCAGCGTGATCTGGGGGTGACCACGATTTATGTGACCCATGATCAGGTTGAGGCGATGACGATGGGTGATCGGGTGGCGGTGTTGAAGCGTGGCCTGTTGCAGCAGGTCGACACGCCGCAGAATTTGTATGACTCGCCGGACAATGTGTTTGTTGCGGGGTTCATTGGTTCGCCGTCGATGAACTTGATGCATGCGACCCTGGAGCGCAGTGGTGATGCGTGGTCGGTGAGTGTTGGTGATCAGCGGTTGGCGGTGCCGGGGTCGGCGTTGGCGGAGCGTCCAGCGTTGGAGGGGTTTGCTGGGAAGCCGATCGTGGTTGGGGTGCGGCCTGAGGACATCGAGGATGCGTCGTTGGCGTCTGATCATCCGGCGGATCAGCGGATCCGGAGTTCGGTGTCGTTGATCGAGGCGTTGGGTGCGGAGATCATTCTGCATTTTCCGATGTCTGCTGAGCCGTTTGAGATCATGGATGCGGAGTTCGAGGGTGATGACGCGGTGGCGGCCGCCACCGACGAGAGCGGCAAGTACATCTATGTTGCCCGGGCGAATCCGCGGTCTCGGGCTCGGATTGGGGACGAGATCGAGTTGGCGGTCGATGCGGCTCGGTTCCATTTCTTCGACCCGGGCGATGGTCGGGCCATCCGCGACTGACCAGGCAGGACCACCCAGACCCACACCGAGCCGACAGGCTCAGTGCGTCCGGGCTCGGTAGGCAAACGACCACGTGGTGGGTTTCCGGGCGTCGGCTCGCTGTTCCCGACGCGTCGGATTGCGCTATCTTTCGCTTGACAAGGTGCGGTCGGTACGCTGCGAACGCATCATCAGGCAGTTACCGTAGCGACGGGCGATTGGTGAAGGAGGGGCTCGGTGGGTGACATGGTGACAGGGGGGATCGTCGGTTTCGCGATCGCCCTCGTCGTGATGTGCCTCGCCTGGTACCTGGGAACCCGGTCGGCGCGGGACAAGCACGGCCGTGAGATCGCACGCCTGGACGAGTCCATCCTGGACCTTCGCCAGGAGCGGGCCGAGGACAAAGAGACCAACCGCCGGTTGCGCCACCAGTTGGCGTCCAACACCCCGGACCGATTGCTCGAGGCAACCGCCCACGCCGAGCTGGAGCGGGACGCCGTCCTGGTAGAACGGGACCAGGCGCTCGAGCAGCTCGAACTGGTTCGCCAAGACCTCGGCCAGGCGACCCGCCGCCTCGCCGACCGGGAGAGCAAGCTTCGCCAGTACCGGGAAGCGCTCAAGGAGATCCGGCTGTCGCTCGAAGCCCAGGACCCAAATCGGACCGCCAGGGCCGCCGACGGGCTGATCGACACCGACACCGCCGAGGTCCCGGCCGATGCGGTGGCCGAGGCGGCGAAGGTGGCGGCGCTGGCCGAGGCCGCAGGCGTCGACCCGGATGAGCACCTCGACGAGCTCGAAGATGACCATTCGGTCGACGGCGAGACCCTGGTCGAGGACGGGCTCGGTGGCGATGCCCTGCTCGAGGCCGAGCGGGCAGACGTCGCAGACTGACCGATCCGGTGGGTCCGGTCTCGTTCCAACGCATCCTCGGTCACCTCGATCGGGACGGTCTCCTGGCCGCCGCCCGCCGCCTGACCGCAGCCGGCATCCGGGTCCAGTCGGTCGACGAGGGACAGGGGCTGCTGCTCCGGGCTGAGGATGCGGTCCGGGCGGGCGGCATCCTGGCCGCAAGCGAGGACGAGGACCAGCCGGCCCCCTGATCGGCCGGGGATACCGCCGCTCGGCGGATCCGGTGGCCGGACGTGGCACCCTGGGCTGGTGAGCACTGCGATCGAGGTCACCCCACTGCCGGCGCCGCCGGACGTCACCATCGAGGTCCCCGGTTCCAAGAGCCACACCAACCGGGCGCTGCTGTGCGCCGGCCTGGCCGTTGGTCGGTCCCAGCTGACCAGGGTGCTGTTCGCCGATGACACCGAGGCCATGATGGGCGCCCTCCGGGCGCTCGGGATCGGCCTCGACATCGACCGAGCGGCCGGCATCGTTCGGGTCGACGGCGGACTGCAGCCGACCGGCGGCCCGGTCGAGCGGCCGGTGGCGGTCGATGTCCGCCAGTCGGGGACGACCGGTCGCTTCCTCCTACCGGTCCTGGCCGCCATCCCCGGGCGCTACGTGCTCGACGGCCATGAGCAACTCCGGGCCAGGCCGTTCGGCCCCCAACTGGCTGCGCTCCGGGCGCTCGGGGCCACGGTGTCCGGCGACGCACT
This sequence comes from Actinomycetota bacterium, assembly GCA_039029715.1. GTDB lineage: Bacteria > Actinomycetota > Acidimicrobiia > Acidimicrobiales > SZUA-35 > JAHELU01. Next base: position 4,837 of record JBCCFN010000200.1, read on the forward strand.
GCCGATGACGATCGATGGCCGGGCGCTCGACGGGTCGATCGTCCGGGTCGACGCAGCGATGTCCAGCCAGTTCCTGTCCGGGCTCCTGCTTGCCGCACCACTGCTGTCCGGCACCACCGCCATCGAGGTCGCCGGGACGATGGTGTCGCAGCCGTACGTCGCGCTGACCACGTCGACGATGGCGGTGTTCGGGGTCCCGGTCGAGATCCACCGAGCGTCCGGTGATGGCCCGGACGACCAGCCGACCCAGGTCCACACCGTTGCCGGTGGCCCGTACCGGCCGGCCGACCTGGATCTCGAGCCGGACGCCTCCGCCGCCTCCTACTTCTTCGCCGCCGCTGCCATCACCGGCGGTCGGGTCCGGGTCGACGGGCTTGGCCGAGACACGGTCCAGGGCGACCTCCGGTTCGTCGACGTGTTGGCCCGGATGGGGGCCGAGGTAACGGTCGGCGATCGCTGGACCGAGGTCCGGGGCACCGGCGTGCTCCGGGGGGTCACCGTCGACATGGCCGACATCTCAGACACCGCCCAGACCCTGGCCGTGGTTGCGACGTTCGCCGACGGGCCGACCGAGCTGACCGGCATCGGGTTCATCCGCCACAAGGAGACCGACCGGATTGGGGCGGTGGTGGCCGAGCTGAACCGCCGGGGGATCGAGGCTGCGGCCACCCCCGACGGGTTGATCGTCCGGCCCGGCACCCCGACCCCCGGCCTGGTCGAGACCTATGCCGACCACCGGATGGCGATGAGCTTCGCCCTGCTCGGGCTCCGTCATCGCGGCATCCTGATCGATGACCCGGGCTGTGTGGCCAAGACGTTCCCCGACTACTTCGAGGTACTCGACCGGCTCCGCCCCGATCCCCGGTAGTGTCCTGGCCCGGCGCCGCTGTCGGTTCGGCCCGGAAGTAGGCTTTGCCGGTGCGAGTCGCAATGTTGACCGGTCCCCGGCGCCTCGAGGTGTTCGATCGGCCCGACCCGGTGGCCGATCCCGGCACCGTGGTGGTCCAGATCGATCGGTGCGGGATCGGGGGCACCGACATCGAGGCGTTCCGGGCCGGGACCGTACCGGCGCCGGCCTGGTTCGGTCACGAGTGGGTCGGTCGGGTGGTGGCGGTCGGCGAGGGTTGCCGGGACCGGTTCCTCGGTGAGCGGGTGGTCGGGGCGGTCCCCCCACCCTGTGGCGACTGCCGGACCTGTCGAGCCGGACTCGGCGAGCATTGCGAGCTGGTGCTCTCGATGATCGTCGGTACCGATCGGGCCGCGTCTCCCCACGGGGCGTTCGCCGAGCGGATCCGGGCCGACGCCCGTCGGGTCCACCGGGTGCCGGACGGTGTCGAGGACTCCAACGCTGCCCTGGCCGAACCGGCGGCGGTCGCGGCCCATGCCGTGGCCAGGGCTGGGCAGCGGCTCGGCGACCTGGTGGTCGTGGTCGGCGCCGGAACGATCGGGCTGCTGGTCGGGGAGCTGGCCCGGTTGGCCGGTGCTGCCCGGGTCGCCGCGGTCGACATCGAGCCCGGACGGCGAGAACTGGCCTGCGCCCTCGGGGCGGACGCCGCCTTCGCCCCCGGTCCCGAGCTCGACCGATGCTTGGCCGACCAGGGTCACGGACTCGGCGCAGACGTCAGCTATGAGTGCGCCGGATCGTCGGAGACCCCCGCCCTCGCGGTCCGGGCCACCCGCCAGGGCGGGACGGTGGTGATGGTCGGTCGCTCTTCCGAGCCGGCAACGGTCGTGCCGGCGGGTCTGATCGCCCGCCAGACCACGATCCGGGCGTCGCTCGGCTACACGATCGGCGACGTCCACCGGGCGCTCGATCTGATGGCGGACGACCGGTTCCGGGTGTCGGCCATCCATGAACGGCTGATCGGCTTCGGGGATCTGGCCGATGCGTTCTCCGACCTCGCCGACCACACCGGCGCCCGCCGCAAGGTGCTGTTCTCGCCCTGCGCCTGAGCGGCGGCCCCGGCCCCGATCGTTCAGGCCAGGGTCAGCGCACCGTCGGCCGCCAGCTCGCCGGTCCGACCGATCGCCTCCTCGGCCACCATCGATGCCAGCAGTTCGGGCTCGGTCACCCGGCCCCAGGTCCGGGCCCCCGCCGGGGTCCGTAGGGCACACAGGCCGACCTCGGGACCCTCGGGATCGTGCATCACCGTGTACGCCTCGACCGTGGCCGTGCCGACGTGGCCCTGGTCGACCGGCGTGCCCGGCACTGCATCCACGGCGTCCTGGACGTCGGCGGCGACGAACGGACCGTCACCCGGTTCGGTGCTGTACATCCCGATGGCGTGCTTGGTCAGATAGCCGCCGTTGGCCGTCACCACCCCCCGACTCCCGGCGTCGGATCGGAGCCGGTTGGCCATGGCGGCGATCGAGTGGGTCACGTAGTTGTTGAGCGGGCCACCGGCGAAGGTCAGGCCGCCGGTCTGGGTCAGTTGCCGATCGAGCCCGAAGCCGAGGGCCGCCGCGCCGACCTGGACCGCAGACGGGAAGCAGGAGTAGACGTCGATGTGGTCCACGTCGTCCGGGCCGGTCCCGGTCAGCTCGTAGAGGGCCCGACCGGCCTCGGCGATGGCGGGGGAGGAGTGGAGGTCCCGCCTGGCAGACACGGCGTAGGTGTCATGGGCGTCGGTACCGGCCAGAGGAAAGACCCACCGGTCCCGGGGCACACCGGCCGCCTTCGCTGCGGCCACCGAACACAGCAGGATGGCGGCGCCCTGATCCAGGTCCCAGTTCGAGTTCATGGCCTTGGTGTAGGGAAAGCCGACCATCCGGTTCGACGGCGAGGGGTTGCGGATCTCGTCCGCCGTCATCGGCGTCCGGAACCAGGCGTAGTCGTTGTCGACCGCCACCGCATTGAACCGGGACCACAGCTCGGCCAGCCGATCCCGGTGCTGGTCGAGGGTCTCGCCCCGGTCGGCCCGGATCGCCGACTCGAACAGCGGGTAGTAGTTGATCGGGGCCTCCATCCCCCGGGCCTTCTCGAAGTCGGTCGACATCGGGATCTCCGAGCCGAGCCGCTCGTCCGGGGTCACCCCCTCCTGGACGGTGGCCGGTGCGGTGACGCCTTGGCGTCGCTGCCGCCGCCGACTCCAGATGATCTCGGCCCCGGTCAGGGCCGCCACGTCCAGCTCGCCGTCCTGGATGCGGGCCGCTAGGTGGTTGATGTAGGACTGGGGCGTGTTGCCACCGGTCCCCGACAGTGACGTCCGGGCTGCGGTTGCGCCGACCGCGTCGGCGACCAACCGGCCGGGATCGGTGTAGCGCCAGGCCCCGTCGACCACGCCGACCAGATCGATGTCTGCGAGCAGACCCGGTGCGCCGGCGTCCTCCGCCGCGTCCCGGACCGCCCGGCTCATCAGCGAAACCGCTTCCTCGGCCTGGAGCGGGTCGTCCGGCCGCTGCTTGATCTGGGCCACACCGACGATGACCGGCCTGCGGGGATCGAGAGTCATGGGACCTCAACGTAGAGGACCGTTGCGGGCCCGACCAAGCCGACTCCAGGTCAGGGTTTGCCCCACCGCTACGGCCCTGGCAGGCTGTCGCCGATGCCGATTTCAGCTGAGTTTCCATACACCAAGAAGCAGGCCGAGGTTCACGGTCTGACCATGAGCTACGTCGATGAGGGGGCCGGTGACGCCATCGTCTTCCTCCACGGCAACCCGACATCGTCCTACCTGTGGCGAAACGTCATGCCCCACCTGGCCGACCAGGGCCGGATCATCGCCCCCGACCTGATCGGGATGGGCGACTCGGACAAGCTGCAGACGTCCGGTCCGGACGCCTACACCTTCGTCCAGCACCGGGAGTACCTCGACGGCCTCCTCGACCAGCTGGATCTCGGGGATCGGGTGACCCTGGTCATCCACGACTGGGGCTCGGCCCTCGGCTTCGACTGGGCGAACCGGCACCGGGACCGGGTGCTCGGCATCGCCTACATGGAGGCCATCGTCCGGCCGATCCCCAGCTGGGGCGACTGGCCGGAGGCGGCAGCCGGGATCTTCCAGGGCATGCGCTCTGACGCCGGCGAGGGCATGGTGCTCGAGAAGAACCTGTTCGTCGAGGCGATCCTCCCCGGCTCGATCCAGCGGCCGATGACCGACGAGGAGATGGCCGTGTACCGGGCGCCGTACACCGAACCCGGTGAGAGTCGCCGACCGACGTTGACCTGGCCCCGTCAGATTCCGATCGAAGGGGAACCGGCCGACGTCACGACCATCGTCGGTGACTATGCGGACTGGTTGGCCCAGTCCGACCTACCGAAGCTGCTGATCAGCGCCGATCCGGGGGCCATCCTGATCGGGGCCCAGCTGGAGGCCTGCCGAGCGTGGCCGAACACCACCGAGGTGACCGTCGCCGGCAGCCACTTCATCCAGGAGGACTCGCCGGACGAGATCGGGACCGCCATCGCCAGCTGGCGAAGCGGTCTCTGAGACCCGGAGACCACTCGACGCTCGGATCTTGACGGTCAGCCCTGGCGGCAGGGCTGACCGCGCAGCGAACCGCAGGCCGGGCGGGGGGTCGTCACCTCGACGCCGTCGACCACCGGCAACACCAGCCGAGACGGATGGTCCGGGCCGGCGTGGATGGTGACGGTCACCGGCTCCGGTGCCAGCTCGAAGCGCCACTGGGGCCGTGACGCGCCCGGAGTGTCGACGGTGAGGGCCAGGCGGGAACCGGCCCGGAAGACGTGGGCGAACGGGAGGACCTCGATGCGGGCCAGGACCGGCTCCCCGCCGGGCTCGACCGGGGCGACATCCTCGGCCAGACCGGAGACCTGGGGTCGGAGCTCGGTCGCATCGTCGGCCAG
>JBCCFN010000201.1:0-9609 GCA_039029715.1 Actinomycetota bacterium
AACCAGTGGCGGGAACGATCCCGAGCCGTCGCGTGGCGGGTACGCACATGACCGGGCCGTTCTCCATCCCCCCAATCCATCGATACACAACGAGGTGCAACCCATGCGACAACTTTCCTTACGCCTTCTGGCCCTCCTGGCCGCCATGGCGATGGTGGCCGCGGCCTGCGGCTCGGACTCCGAAGACGAGTCGGACGCCAGCGGTTCCGAGGCCGACGTCGCCGCCGACACCGAGGAGGCGGCCGAGTCAGATGCCGAGGACGCCGCCGATGCCGACTCGTCCGGCTCGGACGGGGGTAGCGGTGAAGGTCAGCGGCTGATCGTCGGCGCCCAGTTCCTCGACGACTTCGTCAGCCGGTCGGTCGTCGGCTTCGACAACCCGCCGGCCTACAGCTCGATCCTCTCCCAGTTCGTGTTCGACGGGCTGCTCGAGCTCGATCCGACCCAGGGGTACCTGCCGGTCCCGGACCTGGCCGAGTCCTTCGAGGTCTCCGATGACGGCCTCGTCTACACCTTCGTGCTTCGGGACGACGTCACGTGGCACGACGGCGAGCCGTTCACGTCCGACGATGTCGTGTTCACGTTGACCGCGGCCCTCGACCCGGCCAACCAGGCCAGGACGGCCGCCGACCTGGCCGCCGTCTCGTCGGTCACCGCCCCGGACGACTTCACGGTGGTGGTCGAGCTGTCGCGGCCGTTCGCCCCGATCCTGCAGAGCCTCTCGCTCCCGATCCACCCCGAGCACCTGCTCGGTGCCGAGCTGGCGGAAGGTACCCCGCCGGGGGAGACCGAGTACGCGGCCGCGCCGGTCGGCACCGGTCCGTATGTGTGGACCGAGTATCGCCCGGGCGATCAGCTGCTGCTGAACGCAAACGCCGACTACCACAAGGGTGCGCCGGAGATCGCCGAGGCGGTGCTGGTCGACGTGGCCGACTACGACGTCGCAGCCGCCCGCCTCGCCGCAGGCGAGATCGACCTGGCCGAGGTCAGCGGTGCCCAGCTGGGTCTGGTCGACGGGTTGGACAGCTATGGGGTCAACACGGTCCCCTCGACCAACGTCTTCGCCATCGCCCTCAACGTCGCCGATCCGCTCCTCGCCGACCCCCGGGTCCGTATCGCCCTCAACAATCTCGTCGACCGCCAAGCCCTGGTCGACCTGTTGGAGGCCGGACTGGGTGAGCCGGCGCTGTCGCCGCTGATCAACACCAGCGTGGAGATCGAGACCAGCGTCTCGTTGGCCACCGACATCGAGGCCGGCACGGCGCTGCTCGAAGAGGCCGGCTGGGTCAAGGAGGACGGGACGTGGACCGTCGACGGCGAACCGGTCTCATTGAGCCTCGACGACGGGTTCGCCCCGCAGATGGCCGAGATCGTGGCGTCGTCGCTCAGAGACCAGGGGATCGACGTCACCCTCAGCACCGGCGACTACGCAGACATCTTCGGCCAGCTCTTCGCCGACCCGTCCGGGTTCCAGCTGTTCACCTACAGCTTCGGCGCACCATCCGATCCCGACTCGGTCTACATCCTGTTCCACTCCCAGGCCACGCTGGCCAACGGCGGCTTCAACGCATTCGCCTACGGCAACGACGACGTCGACGCAGCGCTCGACCGGGCCAGGAACGAGACGGACGTCGCGGCCCGGGCCGAGGCCTACGCAGACTTCCAGGAGGCTGCGGCCGCCGATCCGGCCTACATCCTGTTGCACACCGCGCCGGTCCACATGGTGATCTCCGACTCGCTCGGCCAGTGGGATCCGGGCCTGGTGGAGTACCAGCTCGTCCGGTTCCTGTACTGGAACGTTCAGGATTGGACCAAGTCATGATGCGGCCATGACGCCGTGACCCGCTACGTGCTCGGCCGCATCGCCACGCTGGTGCCGATGCTGCTCGTCGTCTGCGCGCTCACCTTCGCCCTGCTCGATCTGGCCCCGGGCGACCCGGCGTTGCGGATCGCCACATCGCTGGCCAACGGCCCACCGGACCTGTCGCGGGTCGAGGAGCTGCGGGTCGAGCTGGGGCTCGACGATCCGCTCCCGGTCCGGTTCGGGCGGTGGCTCGGCGATGTGGTCCAGGGCGACTTCGGCCGCTCGGCCATCGACGGCGCCCCGGTCACCGAGCGGGTGATCGGGGCGCTTGGACCGACGCTGCTGCTCACCGGGTCGGGATTGATCGTCAGCATCCTCGGTGGGTTGGTCCTCGGGTCCGCGGTCGGGTTGTTGCCGGACCGCGGCCCGACCCGGGTCGTCCGGCGGGCCATCATGGCCGGCACCGGGATCTCGTTCGTCATACCGGCGTTCCTGGTCGCCCTCGGGGGGCTGTGGTTCTTCGCCGTCGATCTCGGCTGGTTCCCCGCCGGTGGCATGTCGGACCCCGGTGAACCCCGAACGGTCGGTGCAACCATCGAACACCTGGTACTGCCGGCGGTGATCCTCGGCATCGGTACCAACCTCGGGGTCTTCACCAGGCTCATCGCCGCCGGGGTGGAGGAGCAGTTGGATGCCGAGTTCGTCCGCAACGCCAGGAGCCGCTCGATCGGGCCGGGACGCATCGTCTCGTCCCACGTGGTTCGGACCTCGATCATCCCGCTGGTCGCCCAGGTCGGCTCGTCGATGGCCTACCTGGTCGGTGGGGCCTATGCCGTCGAGGTCGTGTTCGGCTGGCCCGGCCTCGGCCGGATGGCGGTCGAGGCGGCCCGAGATCAGGACGTGACCGTGATTCTCGCCGTGACGGTCATCTCCGGCCTGGTCGTTGTCACCGGCAACCTGATCGCCGATGTCCTGCTCGGCGTCATCGATCCTCGGGTCCGGCTGGCCCGGATCGGTTCATGATCGCCGCCGACCCTTCGTCGACCGACCGTCCGTCGACCGACCGCCGGCTCGGCCGGGGGTCCGACGTGCCGATCAGCGTGATCGTTGCCGTCACCGGCCTCGTCGTCCTGATCATCGTCGCCATCGTCGGTCCGTGGGTGATCGACGCCGACCCGCTCCGAACCGCCGCCGGCCCGCCGAATGCCGCCCCCGGCACCGACGGCCACGTCCTGGGAACCGATTCACTCGGTCGGGATCTCCTGGCCCGGGTCGTGGTCGGTGGGCGAGCGTCGCTGCTGGTCGGGCTTGCGGTCTCGGTGTCAGCGCTGGCCGTCGGCTCGCTCGTCGGTCTGGCTGCGGCGGCCGGGCCGTCGTGGCTCGACTGGGTGGTGATCCGCCTCATCGACGCCTTGACCACGGTCCCGTTCCTGGTCCTGGTGCTCGCCCTCCGCGCCGTCCTGCCGCCGGGGGTCGGTAGCACCGTGCTCGTCCTCGCCGCCTTCAGCTGGATGCCGGTGGCCAGGGTGGTCCGGGCCCAGGTGCTGTCGCTGCGGGGCCGGCTGTTCATCGAAGCCGCCGTGATCGGCGGCGCCAGCCGGAGAAGAGTGCTGTTCGGGCACCTCCTTCCCAATGCCGCACCCCCGGTCCTGGCCGTGGCCTCGGCGGTGTGCGCCGAGGCCATCATCGCCGAGACCACGCTGAGCTGGCTCGGCCTCGGCATCCCGGTCGAGACCCCGAGTTGGGGCAACATCCTGGTCGACGCGCAGCGGGAGATCCTGATCGGGAACTGGTGGTCGCTGGCTGCGCCGGCGGTGGCGATCGCCATCACCATCGCCTGTGCCGGGATGCTGGCCTCACAGAGCAGACGGGTGGACCTGGCATGACCCAGGCCGCGCTCGACGTTCGGGATCTCCATGTCGATCTCCGTCTCCGTCGCTCGACCGTCGAGGCGGTCCGTGGCGTCTCGCTTGCGGCCGACGGCGGGCGGCTGGTGGCGCTCGTCGGGCCGAGCGGGAGCGGCAAGACCATGGTGGCCAGAGCGGTCGCCGGAGCCCTACCTCGGTCGGCTGAGCTCCGCGGCCGGATCGAGGTCGACGGTATCGACCTGCGGTCCGACCGACCGCCCGGTCTGGTGGCCATGGCGTTCCAGGAGGCCGCGGCCGCCTTCAACCCGACCCGGACCATCGAGTGGCACCTCCGAGAGTCCTGCCGGGTGGCCGGAGTCGATCAGGCTCGGGCCATCCCGGAGGCGTTGGAGGCGGTCGGCCTCGATCTGACCCACGGGTCGGCCTACAGCTTCGAGCTGTCCGGTGGTCAGGTCCAGCGGGCCGGGCTGGCCCTGGCCATCGTGACCTCACCGGGGCTGCTCTTCGCAGACGAGGTCACCACCGCCCTCGACCGCGAGACCGAGAACGAGGTGCTCGACCGCCTCGGGGCGTTGGCCCGGTCGCGCTCGATGACCGTGGTCTTCGTCACCCACGACCTGGCCCTGGTCGAGCGGTGGGCGGACGAGATCGCCGTGATGGACAACGGCCGGATCGTCGAGCACGGACCGTGCGCCAGGATCCTGTCCAACCCGGCCGAATCGGAGACCCGGTCGCTGCTCGACTCCCGGATCCCGGAGGTCACCCTCGACGAGCTCCGGGTCACCGATGCCACCGATGTCACCGATGGGACCGACCGATCGGCCGCAACCGACCATCACCGGGACGATGACGACCCTGCGACCACCTCGGACGAGGGGCCGGTGCTCGAGGTCCGGGGCGTTGCCAAGCGGTTCGAGGGGCAGCGGGGGCGGAGCATCGCCGCCCTGGACGGGGTCGACCTGGTGGTCGGGGCCGGTGAGCGGATCGCCGTCGTCGGGCGAAGCGGCTCCGGCAAGACCACACTGCTCCGGCTATTGGCGGCGGTGGAGCGACCGGACACCGGCAGCGTGCGCTGGAACGGGACCGAGGTCAGCCGGCTCGACCAGCGTTCGCTGCGGGCCGAACGGTGGCGGGTCCAGATGGTGTTTCAGAGCCCGTTGGCCGCCTTTGACCCCCGGCATTCGGTGACCGACATCGTCGCCGGGCCGATCCGGGCCTTCCCCGACCGGTGCCCGGTCGGGGTCGCCGAGCGGGTCGAGGAGCTGCTCGGTGCGGTCGGCCTCGACCCGGGGCTGGCCCGCCGCCGGCCCGACCAGCTCTCGGGCGGGCAGCGGCAGCGGGTCGCCATCGCCAGGGCGTTGTCTGTCGAGCCGGAGGTCCTGCTCTGCGACGAGCCGGTGTCAAGCCTCGACGCCAACCTTCGACGCTCGGTGGTCGAGTTGATCGCCAGACTCTGCGCCGAGCGGGGCATGGCCCTGGTGTTCGTCACCCACGATCTGGCCCCCATCCCCTTGCTGTGTGAGCGGGGCGTGATCATGGACGACGGGCGGATCGTCGAACGGTTCCAGGTGGCATCGTCGCCGTCGGAACCGGTCGACGTGTCTGCGGCCCTGTAGCTTGGCTGGATGAAGGTCTACACCAAGGCTGGCGACGACGGGACGACCGGGCTGTTCTACGGGGGCCGGGTGGCCAAGGACTCGCCGCACCCCGTGGCCTACGGGGCGATCGACGAGGCTCAGGCCGCCATCGGACTGGTCCGGCCGGTCAACGACGACCCGGAGTTGGACGAGATCCTGATCCTGCTGTGTCGGCACCTCTACGTTGCGATGGCGGAGCTGGCGACGCTTCCGGCCAATCGGGAGAAGCTGGTGGCCGGGACCAGTCTGGTCACCGCCGACATGGTCGTCGCGCTGGAGGAGCTGATCGACGACATCAGCGAGCGGTTCGAGCCGCCGACCGAGTTCGTGATCCCCGGGGGATCGGCGGTCGCCGCCGGGCTCGACTTCGCCCGTACCGTGGCCAGACGAGCCGAGCGGGACGTCGTCTCGCTCGGTCTCGACCAGTCCGAGGTGCTTCGGTATCTCAACCGCCTGTCCGACCTGCTGTGGACACTGGCCCGGTGGCAGGAGCCGGAGGCGCTCGAGAGCAAGTCGTCAGCCGCTTCCTGAGCCGGCGGGCGGAGGCTCGACCAGTCCGGCGAACCAGCTGACATCGACGCCGGCCACCGTGCCGACGACCAGGACCGACGGGGTCGGCACCGGCTCGACGCCGAGGTCGACGAGGGGGCCGCGCCAGACCTGCTGGTGGGGGTGGGTGCCCCAGTTGACCCAGGCCGACGGGGTGGCCGGGTCGAGCCCCCCACCCATCAGCCGGGCCGCGATCTTGGCCGCCCGGCCGGCCCCCATCAGGACGACGATCGTGCCGCCGGTCCTGGCGATCGACTCCCAGTCGACGGTTCGCCCGCTGACCGGATCCTCGTGGCCGGTGACGATCGTGACCGACAGCGCCTCGTGACGCAGCGTCACCGGTATGCCGGCGTATGCCGGGGCGGCGATGGCCGAGGTGATCCCCGGCACGATCTCGAACGGGACCCCGGCGGCCTGCAGCGCCGCCGCCTCTTCACCACCCCGGGCGAACACGCAGGGATCGCCGCCCTTCAGGCGGACGACCAGCTGACCCCGTGCGCCCCGCTCGACCAGCAGGGCGTTGATCTCGTCCTGGGTCATCGTCGGCTTGCGGGGCTCTTTCGCTGCGCTGATCAGCTCGCAGCCGTCGGGGGCCAGCTCCAGTATCTCGGCGCTCACCAGGCGATCGTGAACCACGACCTCGGCCCGTCCCAGCAGGGCGGCGCCCTTGACCGTGATCAGGCCAGGGTCGCCGGGGCCGGCGCCGACCAGGTAGACGGTCATGAGCGACCTCGCAACGCGGCCAGTCTGGCCTCGACGTCGGCAACCGAGACCGGGCGATGGTCGACCGCCCAGCGGGCCAGCTCGTCCCAGCGGTCCCGCTCGGTGGCAAGGAACCGGGCGATCTCGTCCCGGGTGACCGCAGCGAGCGCCGGGCTGCCACCGCCGGAGTCGACGGCCACGGTCAGGTTCGGTCCACGGGTGACCGCCGGCAGCCGGAGATCTCCGACGTCATGGCGGTCCGCCCGGAGGACCAGCGCACCGGCCGCCGCCGCATCCTCGGCCACCGCCTCGTTCACCGCCGGATCGTCGGTTGCGACAACGACCAGGAACGCATCGGCGCCGTCGCCGGCCCGCCATGGCCGAGCCACCACCTCGATGCCGGCGTCCGGGCCGATGCCATCGAACCCGTCGTCCTGCGGGTGGTCGAGGTCGAAGCCGGCGGGATCGACCACCGTCACGCTTGCCCCGGCCCGGAGCAACGCCAGCAGCTTGCGCCGGCCGCCGGTCCCCGCACCGACGACGACGCAGCGGCGATCGGCGACGTCAAGGACCACCGGGAGTCCCGGCCTCATGTCGTGCCATCCCCTCGGTCGTCCCGACGGTCAGCGGCGAGGCGGACGATGGCGTTGACCACTCCGGCGGCCGGTGGGCTGCCGCCCCGTTCGCCGACGTTGGTCACGCTGACCGGGGCCAGCGGGCTGGCCCACAGCGCAGCCTTCGACTCGGTCGCTCCGACGAAGCCGACCGGCAACCCGACGACCGCGGCCGGGTCGACCAGGCCCGCCGCGTGGAGGTCGAGCAGCTCGAACAGGGCGGTCGGGGCGTTGCCACAGACGAAGACGGCGCCGGTCGGATGCTCCTCGGCCGCCAACCGGAACGCGGCGGCCGAGCGGGTCGAGCCGTCGGGGGCCACCGGCACCCGCGGCAGGTAGCACTCGGTCGGATAGCGGGTGATCCCGGCTGCGACCATGGCGGCGTCGACGATCACCGGCGCCCCGGACTCGAGCGCCGCGAGCAGGGCGGCCCCGGCCCGCTCGCCGATCCGGGCGGTCTCGGCGAAGCCGAGGTCTGCGGTGGCATGGATCATCCGCTCGATCATGGCCCGGGCCAGGGGCTCGATGGTCGACAGGTCGATTCGTTCGGCCAGGATCCGGTAGCTCTCGACCTCGATCGGGTGGACCGCGCCGGTGTGCCGACCGGTCATCGGACCGCCACCTCGGTTATGGCATCGACCGGGCAGACCTCGATGCAGGCCCCGCAGGAGGTGCAGCGGGGATCGATCACGGCCGGCTTCTTCGGCGCTGGGACCAGGGCTCGGGGCGGACAGGTGATGAGGCAGCTGCCACAGGCGGTGCAGCGGTCGTCGATGCGGACGGTCCAGGGGCCGGAGGTCTGGTACCGCGGTTCAGGCGTCGTAGCCACGGGGGGTGACCATCCTTCCGTTTCGGAGCTCGGTGGTAGAGGAGCCGACGACGACGATCGAGAACATGTCGACGTCCGTCGGGTCCAGCTCGCCGAGGGTGGTAACGATCACCGTCTCGCCGGGGCGGGAGGCATTGACCACGATCCCGACCGGGGTGGTCGATGGCCGTCCGGTCAGCAGGATCTCCCGTGCCCGCTCCAGCTGGGTGGTGCGGCGCCGGGACCGGGGGTTGTAGAACGCGACCGCCAGATCGGCGGCGGCCAGCGCCTCCAGCCGTCGTTCGATCAGCGGCCACGGCGTCAGCAGGTCCGACAGGCTGACCAGGGCGTGATCGTGGGCCAGGGGGGCACCGAGGATGGCGGCGGCGGCCAGGCTGGCGGTCACGCCCGGCACGACGTGGATCGGGGGGTTGCCGACCTCGGCCGCGACCTCGAAGACCAGGGTGGCCATGGCGAACACGCCGGAGTCACCGGAGCAGACGAGGGCCACCCGCTGTCCGGCTGCGGCTCGGGTGGCCGCCTCCCGACAGCGATCGACTTCGGCCCCGATCGGGCTGCGGACCACCTCCTGGCGGGCGCTCAGCAGTTCGCTGCACTGGTCGACGTAGAGGCCGTAGCCGATCACCACGTCTGCTGACCGGACCGCAGCGACTGCCTCTGGCGTCCGGTGCCTGGCATGGCCAGGGCCGAGGCCGACGACCAGGACCTCACCGGCCGGCCGGGCCCGCCTGGCGATCGACACCGTTGCCGTCGCCCCCTTGTGCTTCTCGACCACCAGCTCGGCGTCCGGGCCGGCGGCGAGGAGCGCAGCCGCCTCCCCGACCGACGCCGTGCCGACCTCGGCCAGCACCACCTCGCTTGGATTGGGGACCGACACCGGGGCCAGCTCTGCGGCCCGGAACGAGACGATTGGCAACCCGACGGCGGTGGCGACCGGGTCGGTGGCCCGCCGGTCGATGGTGGCCACCGCCGACAGCGAGGCCCGGGCCAGCCCGGTGGTGGCCAGCACCTCGTCGAGGAGATCGGTGGCGGCGTCGGCGGGGGCGTCGCTCGATGCCCCGATCCCGACCACCAGCGACGGCGGGTGCAGGACGACCTCGCCGTCGGCCGGCTGGCGGGTCCGGTCGGTGACGACGATGCGGCTGGAGGCGCCGGGGGTCGATGCCGGGAGGGCGGCGGGGAGCGGCCAGCCGATCTCGTTGTCGATGGCGACAGGCTCCCCGTCGAGCAGGGCGCGGGTCACGCCGGCCACGTCGCCGACGGCGGTGATGCCGGGCAGGGTGTCGAGGGCGACCGCCGAGCGGGCGTCGGTTGCGGTGGTCACGACGGGCTCGGCCCCGAGCAGGCCGGCGACGTCGACCGCCAGGTCGTTGGCGCCTCGGTGGCCCCCGCATATCGGGACGACGAAGCGGCCGCCGTCGTCGACGACCACGACCAGCGGATCGTCCGGCTTTGAGGCCAACAGCGGGCCGACGACCCGGACGGCGATGCCGACGGCGCACACGAGCACGAACCCGCCGGCATCGTCCCAGTTGGCTCGAACGGTCTCGCCGAGATCCCCGTGGCGGTGGTCGTACGGCAACCGGCCGGCCAGGTCGCGACCGGC
>JBCCFN010000202.1:0-9601 GCA_039029715.1 Actinomycetota bacterium
CCTGCTCCTGGCGGAGACTGCGGTCCCGGACGAAGTCGTTGTGGACCAGGAACGGCATGTCGAAGTTGGTCTGGCGCAGCGTCCGGGTCGCGGCCTCGACCGCCTGCTCGGCCGACTGCTCCCGATCGATGATGGCCACCCCGACCCGCGGCGAGACCACGAACTCCTGCCCCGGATCACCGAGCGAGGTGGTCAGCCCGGCGACGAGGCGACCGCCGAGCCGTTCGGCCGCAGCGATCGACAGCGGGTTGGCGTTGAATCCGAGGATCTCCCGGCCCGCGGTCCGGAGAATGACCAGATCGGGGTCGAGCGAGAGCACCAGCTGGTCGATCGCCGCCTCCATCGCCTCGTCTGCGACCGGCATGAAGTCCGACCACTGCTGCAGGCCGAGCAGCCGGGAGTGGAACCGGAACACGAACACCGCCTGTCCGTCCTCGGTGGCCTCACCGATCGCCTGACTCAGCCCACGGAGGAAGTCCGCCTCCGACGGCGCGATCCCAGACATCCGGGGTGGGCGTTCCTGGCCACCGTTCGGATCCGCGGCGGACATCCCGCCAGCCCGGAGGCTGCGCATCGTATGGCGACGTGAGGTGAAGGGGCGACGTGACTGGGGCATGGTCGGGAAGAGACGGCAGGATCCTCGGCCACCGAAGCCTCCCGCCGAGCCCAGTTGATCGGCCCACCTGCGGCCATTCTTGAGCCCTGCGGCCGTCCGGATCTCACATCGACATCGTGATGCAATGGAACCATGCCGTTCGACCCCCTGCGGCCCGGGTCAGCGAGGCCGGCGGACGACCAGGGCGGCCTCGTGGGTACCTTCCGGCGTCCAGCCCTCCTCCTGGTGAAGCACATCGACGGCGATCGTGCTGCCGACGACCAGGGCCGGCAGCTCACCGGGCTCGAGCAGGAACCGGGCGGACGGCCGTTGATGGCGCTCCAGGTTGACGACCGTGGCGATCGAGCACCCGAACGCACCGCCCGGCGGCAGGCCGGCGGCGACCGAGCCGAGCAACGTCCGGTCGAGGTAGTGGGTGCAGGTCACGACCGACGGCGGGATGGGCCCGAATCCCGGTCGGGAGCAGAGATCGGCCACGACGTCTGACAGCTCTCGCCCGGCGAGGTCCAGCCGGAACGTCGTCAGCGCCGTCCCGTCTTCGGCGGCCCGATCGGCGGCGATCGATAGGGCCTCGTCCGACACGTCGACCAGCACCGCCGGACGCCGCAGCCGCCGACCGAGCAGCCGAGCGCCCTCGCCGGTCCCACCGGCGAGATCGACCACCGGGCCGGCTTGGAGTCCGGCGGGGTCGGGGAGCGCGCCGGCCAGGCGAGCCATGGCCGCCGGTGGGCCCGGGTCGTCCAGGGGCGCGACCGCGGCGTAGCGCCGGTTCCAGCGGGTCCGATCGTCCGGCGGGTCGCCGGTCGGGTCGTCGCCGGCGCTCAACCGTCGGCGGGGTCGAAGTCGACGACCTCACCCCGGTTGATGCTGACCCAGTCCCTGGCTTCGAGGTACGGCCGGAACGTGTCGGCGATCAGCCGCTGATCCGAGTCGACCTTCGGCTTCTGCAGCTCGTAGAGGTGGGGAAACTCGACCCAGGCCGTCACCGCCTGCCACAGCCGAAGCGCTGCCTCACCCCGTGGCGGGTCGAGCAGCACCGGCCCGAAGAGGGCGTGGTCGCCGAAGAAGAGGGTCGGCACACCGAACCCCCCGGCGTCGATCACCCGCTGGTGCTCGGCCTTGATTTCCTCGTGGGTGGTCGGATCGTCCATCGCCTCGTCGACTGCGGCCGGGTCCAGACCGAGCTCGGTCAGGAGATGCCGGGCCACCTCCGGCTCATGCGGCTTGTGCCCCTCCTCGTGCAGTGCCCTCCCGGCCCTGGCGTACCAGGCGTCGAGGTCGGCCATGCTGCGGCGGCGGAGGACCGCACCGATCTGCATCATCGACCACCCGTAGGACCACGATCGCTCCCACGGGTGCTTCTTGCCCTCCCGGCGATTCACCTCTTCCAGGCTGAAGAAGCGCCAGTTCACCGTGAGGCCGAGCTGATCTCGAACATCACGCATCCACAGCGACGTCTGGTACGCCCACGGACACATCACGTCGAAGTGAAAGTCCACCGTTGTCAGGTCGACCGCTTGGTTCGGTCCGGCGGGCGGATTGGTGGGCGTTGTCGAAGCCATGTCCGAAGCATCCCCCACCGGACACTCCGATGGCAAAGAGCAGGGCCCTGGACGCGTCCGGAGCCAGCCGCAACAACCACCGCCGTCGGAAGGCTGCTGAGGCTGGCTCAGAACGTCGAGCTTCTGCGCTGTGTACCCGCAGTCACCCTGCGCGTCCGTCGATGCCCCTCATCGGGAGGGTCCGACGAACACCGTTGCAGTATTGCCGGCAGGAATTAGGTTTCGGTTGGAGGACGATTGGAATCTGCGACGCCATCGAGCAGCCCGACGACCAGATCGAACCACGACATCGCCCCTCCCGTCCGCTCGACCGCCCGAGCCGCATGGTCCAACCGGGCTCGGGCCACCTCCCGTCGACCGGCGACCGCCGCCGCCACCCCGGCGAATAGCGACGCCGGCCCGTAGATGACAGAACCGTCCGCGTGGGTGACGAGGCGATCCTCCGCCTCCTCGAGCAGGTCGAACACTGCGACCGCGCCCGGCTCGTGGCCGACCATTGCCGCCGCCATGGCCAGGAACGCCCGATCGGCCAGCGGCATCCGGCGAACTCCGATCTCCTCGACCGCCCGATCCAGGCATTGCACGGCCCGGGAGGTGTCACCGATCCGGGCGAAGCGGAACCCCAGCTCGGCCGCCGAGAGACCCTCGGTCGGATGGAGTGCGGTCGGCGGTCCACCGTCGGCTCGTAACGACACCCGGCGAAGTGCCCGCAACGTCCGGATCTGACGGAGCAGGGGAATCGGGGGACCGAGGTCGGTGATCGACCACCGACCGAGGGCGGCCCCTATGGCCTCCTCGGCCCGGTCCAGGTCACCGACCCACAGGTGGTGACGGACCCACAACATACCGGCAGACGTCGATCGATACGGGTCCTCCCGATCATCGGCCGTCGACGCCACGGTCCGAGCGACCAGTTGCTCGGCGTCCCAGGTCTGTCCCTGCTCGAGCAGGGCGACGTGCCCGACCCTGGCTCGGGTCAACCGGGAACTCGGCCCCGGCCGATGCTCGACGATCTCGTCCAGGATCTTCAGTCTGTCGCCCGGCTCCATGACGTCCGCGAACCCGTCGACCAGGGCCTCCAGCGTCGGCACCACCCCGGTCGGACCGAGCCGGCGCCTGGCCGAACCAACGGTCTTGAGCGCATCCCGGAGCGCCTTGCGGCGGCTCCCGGTCCCGGGCCGTTCCTCGCCGGACAGGATCCGCAGCCGGAGCTGGGCCGCCCACCGGGCGTCCTCGTCCTGGTCGAGACGGTCGACGGCGGCCCCGAGGGCGGCCTGGATGGCCGCCGTGTCCTCTACCAGCGCCGGTGTCCGGCTGGCCCCCACGGGCCAGGTCGGTTGTCCTGCGGCCAACGCCGTCGTCGCCACCAGCCGGCGGACGTGGCGCTCCCGCTCGGCGTCGTCCTCGGCCCGATCGACCGCTTCGGTTGCCGCAACGAGCGCCGCAACCACCAGGTCGCTCCAGCGGTTGATCGCACCGACCGTCCAGGCCCGCCAGGCGTCGTAGCGGGCGAGGTCGACCACCAGGCCGTCGAGCAGGGTGTCGGAGCCGATACCCGGATGCTCCTCGACCGTTCGCCGAGCGGCGGCGACGATTCGATCGAGGGTGGTGACGTCTGGCAACGCAGCACCGCCGTCGACCACATCGATGGCGATCCGGGCCGCCATCAGCCGGTCCTCGGGGTCTGGGCTGTCCGCCAGGTGGCGGGCCGCATCCGGCCCCGGGCCCTCCTCGGCCAGGATCCGGTGGCCGGCGTCCCGATGCATCGCCGCCAGGTCCCCGGCCAGCGGCTCGGCCGACAGCACCTCGGCCACGACGGGGTGATGGAATCGAAACGTGCCGTCGAGCGGCTCCGCTTCGTCGAGGACGCCACCCCGAACTGCGGCAGACAGCACCGTTCGGACCGAGCCGGCGTCCTCACCGGTCAGGTCGGCGACGAACTGGGCGGTGAAGGGCCGGTCGGCAACCGCAGCCGCGGTCAGCACGGGCGTCGCCCCCGGATGGAGGCGGGAGACACGGTCGAGGACGACGTCGATCAGTGCCGTCCGGCGCCGTCCGACCGTCGGGGTCAGCTGCGGGTGGGCCAGGATCTCCCGCAGATAGAGCGGGTTGCCGTCGCAGCGCCAATGCAGGAGCTCGGTCTGCTCGGCGGACAGCGGGCGCCCGATGGCCCTCGCCAGCTCCAGGATGGCCGCATCCTCGAGGCCCTCGAGCTCGAGCCGGATCAGCCACGGCAACCGCGACAGCTCCCGGAGCCCGGGCCCGGCCACGTCGACCGCCGGGTCGGTCTCCCGCCACGTCAGGATGATCCCGACCGGCACATCGGTCAGCGCTGCTGCCACGTACTGGATGGCCGACACCGTGGTGGTGTCCGCCCACTGGAGATCCTCGAAGATCAGCAAGACCGGCCCGGACGCAGCCCGACGCCGCAGCAGGGTGGCGATGGCGAGCACCACGTCCGCATCGGTGGCGTCGACCAGGGGGGCGGAAGGGAACCCGGCGGCCATCGACGGCCCCAACCCGGCCAGTGCCGCCAGGTCCGGGGTCAGCGATGGGGCATCCTCCTGTTCGAGCAGGCTCAGCACCGCCTGACTCCACGGCCACAACGGGGCGGCGGGACCGTCGATCGATCGGGCCCAGGCCACGGTCGCACCATCGCCGACGAGCTGGTCGGCGACCGCCCGGACCAGGGTGGTCTTGCCGACCCCCTCCTCACCGGTGATGATCGCCGCCGCCGAGGACCCAGTCGACAGGCGCTCGCCGACCGATCGCAGGATCCGCAACTCCTCGCCCCGGCCGATCGGACCGGCCTGCAGCGCCGTCAGGTCGATGACCGGCTCGGCGACCTCGCCGGTCGTTCCGTCGCTCGCCGGTGTCGCTGGCCGGTTGTCGTCGAGTGGCACGGCTGCCGCCAGGCCGCCGACCGTCCCGACGCCGTCATCGTCCTCGAAGGGACCGGGCCGGCGGTCTGGGGGCCGCTCGGTCGTCCTGGCCGATGGGGCCAGGCTCGCGTCGTGGGTCAGGATCCGGAGCTCGATCTCCTCTATCGACGGGCTGGGATCGATCCCGAGCTCGTCCCGCAGTCTCGCCCGGAGACGTTGCCCGAGGGCGAGGGCGTCGGACTGGCGCCCGGCCCGGTAGAAGGCGACCATCCCCAGCTCGGTGAGTCGCTCCCGGAGCGGATGCTCGTCGATGGCGGCCTCGATCTCGGCCACAACCGCCGGATGGTCCCCCTGGAGGAGCAGGGCCTCGAACAGCAGCTCCTGCGCCGTCTCCCTGAGGGTCGTCAGTCGAGACCGGTGGGCCTGGAACGGGTGGGAGTCCGGCAGTCCGGCGCACGGCTCGCCCTTCCACAGTCCCATCGACCGGCGCAGCCTGATCACCGCCCGCCCGTGGTCACCATCGGCCAGCGCATCCCGACCCTCGGTGACCAGCCCCTCGAACCGGACCCAGTCGACCGCATCGGGAGCGATCGCCAGGCGATACCCGGGCGGGGAGTTGGCGAGGCAGCTGTCGGCAGCCCGGCGTCTGCGGTTCGGCTCGATGGCTCGCCGCAGGTTCGAGACGTAGCTCCGGATGGCGATGTGGGGTTGGCTCGGTTCCTCGCCGTCCCAGACGCTCTCGACCAGCTGGCCCATGGTCACCGTCTGGTCCGGCGTCAACATCAGCCGGGCCAGTACGGCCATCTGCCTGGGTCCTCCGACCGAGACCTGCGCACCGTCGACCGAGACGGTGAGCGGGCCGAGGAGGCGAAGATCGATGATCGGTTCGACGGCGGTCACGGGGCGGCAGACACCATTGTTCGGCGACGGGGATCCTTCGGTTTCGGCGAACGACCTGCCGGCCATTCGCGCGGAGTGCGGCAATCTCGGTTAACCCATGGAACCGGCCCGCCACGGAGTGTAGTACTAGCACCTTGGTTCCGCTCGTCTGATCGTGGACTTTCGACGCCATCGAGGGCCCAGGTCCAAACTTGAACCTCGGGCCGGGGTCGTTGATGATCGAGCGGCCGATCCCGATCGAAAGGACAGGCCGTCCCATGGCCGTTGACGCTCTCACCAACCGCCGACTGGACGGCCTGACCAACGAGACGGTCGAGCTGCTGCAGGCCATGATCCGGAACCGCTGCGTCAACGACGGAACGCCGACGTCTGGTCAGGAGGTCCGAAACGCCGACACGCTGACCGCCTTCCTCGACGGCAGCGGCGTGGAGATCCAGCGGTTCGAGCCCACGCCGGGTCGCACCTCGATCGTTACCAGGATCGAGGGGTCGGACCCCGGGGCGCCGTCACTGTGCCTGATGGGCCACACCGACGTGGTCCCGGTCAATCCCGAGGGGTGGAGCCGGGACCCCTTCGGCGGCGAACTGATCGACGGCGAGGTCTGGGGCCGCGGTGCGGTCGACATGCTCAACATCACGTCGTCGATGGCGGTGGCGTTCCGGAACCTGGCTCGCTCCGGATTCCGACCTCGGGGCGATCTGCTGTACTTCGGGGTGGCAGACGAGGAGGCCGGGTCGGCCCACGGCGCCCAGTGGTTCGCAGACAACGAGCCGGAGGCCATCATGGCCGACTACGTCCTGACCGAGAACGGTGGACTCCACGGTGGGACACCGACCAGGCCATCGATCGGGTTCAAGATCGCCGAGAAGGGCGTGGCGTGGCGGCGGCTCCGGGTCCACGGCCGGCCCGGCCATGGCTCGATGCCGTTCCGGTCCAACAATGCCCTGGTCACCGCGGCGGCGGTCATCCAACGGCTGGCCGACTATCGGCCGCCACCCCGGTTCGGGGAGCTGTGGCCGGGGGAGGTGGCCGCGCTGCCGGTCGATGACGAGACCAAGGCCGCGCTGTTGAACCCCGACACGATCGACGAGCTGCTGGCCGCCATGCCGAACGCCGGGAGCGCCGGGTACCTCCACGCCTGCACCCACACGACGTTCTCGGCCAACCTGATCGACGGGGGCCAGATGAAGGCGAACGTGATCCCCGACGCGGTCGAGATCCAGGTCGACATCCGAACCCTGCCGGGGGAGGAGTCGGCCGAAGTCGACGCCCACCTACGGGCCGCGCTCGGCGACCTGGCAGACGAGGTCGAGGTCGAGGTCATCATGAACGACCCGGCCTCGATCAGCCGGATCGACAACCCGCTGTGGGAGAGCCTGCAGCGAGCCGTCAACCGCCCGTTCCCCTCGGCCCGGATCAACCCCCAGTCGACGGTCGGGTTCACAGACGCCCGGGTCTATCGCCAGCTCGGCGCCATTGCCTACGGGGCCGGGTTGTTCAGCCCGGAACTCGACGCCGGAGACTTCTCGAGCCGCTTCCACGGCAACGACGAGCGGATCGATGTGGAGTCGCTCCGGCTGACGACCCAGCTGTGGCACGACGTTGCAATCGACCTGCTGAGCTGACCGACCGCCGCCGCGTTGCCTACGATGATGGGAATAGCGAGGGGGCATGGCCGGTTGCCCCGCCTGCGAGAAGAGTGCCGGAGGACAACGACCCGATGACGACCAAGACGAGCAAGCGAAACAGTCAGCGAAGCCACGACCGCTCGGCCCTGATCCAGTGGACGGCACTGGGCCTGGTCGTCGCCCTCGGCCTGTTCGCCATCCTGGTCCTGACCGACGCCAACACCTACGGTGGCCACGGCGGGTTCCTGGCCCTGCTCTAGCCATAGCGGCCGACCACGCCGCTGACGGTCAATCGGCGCCGATCGGTGCCGATGGGAGGCAGTGAGCGGTGATCTGCTGTGGTACCTGGCCCGTATCTCGGGCCTGATGGCCCTGATCCTGGCGTTCGGCGCCCTGAGCGCCGGGTTGCTGTTGAACAGTCGGCCGGCGTGGAACACCGCTGCGGGCCAGTGGGCGATCGACACTCACCGGTTCCTCGGCCGGTCGGCCTTGCTGGCCGTCGCCGTCCACACCGGGACGATCGTCGCTGACGACCGCTTCGGTCTGACGATCGTGAACGCCCTGACCGGGGCCGACGCCGACGGCACGACCAGTGCAGCGCTGGCGATCGGGACGGTCTGCGGGTGGACCATGCTGCTGACCGAGCTGGCCCGGCTGGCCGAAGACCACCTTCCCCGATGGTTCGATCGGCTGGCCCTCGTTGCACTCGCCCTGATCGTGGTCGGCGGTGCCGTCCACGCCTGGCAACTCGGCAGCGACACCCGGAACCCGGCCGCCATCGCCGTCGCCGCGGTCTGCGCACTCGTGCTGGCCGGCACCGCAGCCCTCGGTACCACCTCGTTGGTCGGCCAGACGCCGGCAGACGACTCGGATCGGGCCGGTTCCTGGCCCGAGACCCCGTCGACCGCCTGGACCGTGCCGGAGCGGACCGGTTGGCCTGCGGAGCACAGCGGTGGTGTTCCGCCCTCGACGTCGGTGCTCGGCGATGACGACGGCGGGGCAGTGGCCGGGGCCTCCTCGGTCGACGCAACCACCGCCGGGCTTCGACCCCTGAGCCTGAGCCGCCAGATCCCGGCCGACGCGCCGGGTGAGACCACCGAGGACTCGGTGGTCGGCGACTCGCTCCGACGCCGACCGGCCCCGCCACCCCAGCATCGGACCGGTGGCGCGGACGAAGACTGAGCCGAGCGACCCCATCGGTCGGCCGACCAGCCCCTGATCGAGCATCGCCGTTCGGGTGCAGTACACTCCGTGTCGGTCAGGCGGGCGCCAATCGCCCGCCCACCATCGGCGGAGGATGGAGTGGCTGGACGGATCCACCCGGCACGGCGGGCGAGAGTAGCGGTCGGGATGGCCGGGTCAGCCGGTTTCGTGGTCATGGTCGGCACCATCTCGGATGCCGCCACCCAGCCGTTCCGGCTCGACATGACTCGGACGTTCAATGCCGACCTCGCCGATGCTGCACCGGCCGGGGTCGAGCTGGCCGGGGCTGCGGTTCCCGGCTCGGCGACCCAGGGCGGCGGGCAGGCAGAGGGAGCGTCCGCCGGGGCCGATGGTGCCGGCGACGTCCCGGACGCGATGACCGAGTCCGATGGGGTTGCGGAGCAACCGGACGCCACGACCGAGGCGACGACCGATCCCGTTGCCGGCACCGAGGCGCCGACCGAGGAGTCGGCACCGTCGACCGCCGGAACCGCGGCGCCGGAGGCCACGACCACCACGGTCGCAAGCACCGAAGCACCGACGACGGTTGCCACCACGGCTGCGCCGACGACACCCGCACCGACGACGGCGGCGCCGCCGGAGCCGACCGCCGAAACGACCGTGGCGGCAGACCAGACCACCACCGAGACCCCACCGCCGCCGACCGACCCGCCGACGACGACCACGACCGCGCCTACCACGACCACCGCTCAGTTGGACTCGACTGGCCGCAGGTAAGGTCATTACACCCGACACACCAAGAGGCTTCAAGTCTTCGACCTGGGCGATCCCCATCAAGTAGGCCTTCAC
>JBCCFN010000203.1:0-9596 GCA_039029715.1 Actinomycetota bacterium
CGCCGAGGCGGCGCGCCGGGCGGCCCGGCATAGATAACCAAGCACGGCGAACGGAGGGCAGCAATGACCGCAGCCATCACTGTCGAGGGGTTGGTCAAGACGTTCGGCCCGGTCCGAGCGCTCGACGGCCTCGACCTTCGGGTCGAGCAGGGGCAGGTGATGGGCTTCCTCGGCCCGAACGGATCCGGCAAGTCGACAACGATCCGGGTCCTGATGGGTCTGCTGCGGCGGGACGGCGGCCACGTCGAAGTACTCGGTCAGGATCCCTGGCAGGACGCGGTGGAGCTCCATCGGCGCATCGCCTACGTGCCGGGGGACGTCAACCTGTGGCCCGGTCTCAGCGGCGGGGAGACGATCGACCTGCTCGGCCGGCTCGGTCCCGGCCTCGACCCCGCCCGTCGGGCCGAGATGATCGAGCGGTTCGACCTCGACCCGACAAAGAAGGGCCGCACCTACTCCAAGGGCAACCGCCAGAAGGTCGCCCTGATCGCCGCCCTCGCCGGCCAGGCCGATCTGTTCGTGTTCGACGAGCCGACCTCGGGGCTCGATCCGCTGATGGAGTCGGTGTTCCAGCAGACGATCGCCGAGATGCTGAGTGAGGGCAAGACGGTCCTGCTGTCCAGCCACATCCTGGCCGAGGTCGAGTCGCTGTGTGATCGGGTGACGATCATCCGGGAGGGGCGAACGGTCGAGGCCGGCACGTTGGCCGAACTGCGGCACCTGACCCGCACCTCGGTCGAGGTCACCACGGCCAAACCGGTCGGGGTCATGGTCGGGGTCGACGGCGTATCGGACTTCGTGACCCACGACGACCACCGGGCCAGCTTCGCGGTGGCCAACGAGGATCTGCCGGGGGCGATGGCCCGCCTGGCCGAGCTCGGTATCGAGGCCATCGAGAGCCAACCACCAACGTTGGAGGAGCTGTTCATGCGCCACTACGCCGTCGACGCAGTGGTCGATGGGGCCATCGAGGAGGCGGTCGGCGGGGAACGCTCGTGATCGACAACGGGTTTGCCGGCACCGGTCAGCTGCTGAGGCTGATCCTCCGGCTCGATCGGATCAAGCTGACGCTGTGGCTGGTCGGCCTCCTTACCCTGATCGGGATCACCCCGGTCTCGTTGCGGGCGATCGTCGATGCCGAGGCCGAAGCAGACGGGACGACGGCCGAACAGGTCCTGGCCGAGCAGGCGGCGCTGATCGAGACGAACGGGGCCTCGATCGCCCTCCAGGGTCCGCCGGATGCGCTGGAGACCTTCGGCGGGCGCTACGCCTTCGAGATCGGGGCGTTCACGCTTGCCATCGTGGCACTGATGAACATCCTGCTGATCGCCCGCCACACCCGGGCCGAGGAGGAGTCCGGCCGGGCCGAGCTGGTCCGGGCCGCCGCGGTCGGGCCGTGGAGCGCCCTGGCCGCGGTCGGACTGGTCGGGCTGTTGACCAACCTGGTGCTCGGGCTCGGTACCAGCCTGGTGTTCATCGCCGACGGTCGGGCCGTTTGGCGCTCCCTGCTCTACGGGGCCAGCGTCGCCCTCTGCGGGCTGCTGTTCGCGGCCCTGGCCCTCATCTGGGTCCAGGTGTTCGAGTACGGACGGGCGGCGACCGGGATGTCGCTAGCGGTGCTCGGTGCGTCGTTCGCCCAGCGGGCGGTCGGCGACGGTCGGGACAATTGGCTGATCCTTCTGTCGCCGCTGGGGTGGGTCCAGGCGGTCGACGCCTTCGGTGATCCGGTGATCTGGCCGTTCCTGCTGTCGCTGGTCGCGGTGGTGGCGGCGGTCGCCGTTGCCATCACCCTTGCGGTCCGGCGTGACGTCGGCGCCGGGCTGATCGATCAACGGCCGGGTCCGCCGGCGGCCGGCCCGACCCTGCCGAGTCCGCTCGGGCTCGCCTGGCGTCTGCAGCGATCGACGCTGCTGTGGTGGACCGTCGGCGCAGTCGCTCTCGGTGCGCTCTATGGCTCGGTCGTCAGCTCGATCGACGATTTCGTGGAGGACAGCGAGGCGATGCGAGAGGTCCTCGAGGGCCTGGGTATGAGCGGGGACGCCCTGCGGGACGGGTTCATCACCGTGATCCTCTCGCTGATCGCGCTCATCGCCACCGCCGGGGTGGTCCAGTCACTGCTCCGGCCCCGGGGCGAGGAATTGGCGGGCCGGGCCGAGGCGGTCCTGGCCTGTTCGATCTCCCGCCGGGCCTGGCTGGGCTCCCATGCGCTGCTGACCGTTGTCGCCGCCCCGGTGTTCATGGTGATGGCCGGAATCGGGCTGGTGGTTACCGACGCCATGGTCGCCGGTGGCTTCACCTCGGTCGGGGCCACCCTGGGCGCCGCCGTGGCCCGGGTCCCGGCGCTGTGGGCGGTTGCCGGTATCGGGATCCTGCTCTATGGCTGGGTCCGCCGGTTCAGCCTCGGGGTGTGGGCCGTCTTCGCCGGCGCCGCCATCGTGTTCCTCTTCGGCGAGCTGCTCCGGCTGCCGGACCAGTTGATGAACCTGTCGCCGATCGGCCACGTGACCCACCTGCCCGGCGGTGACCAGGGGTGGTTGTCGCTCGTCGTACTCTGCGCCATCGCAGTGGGAACCGGGGTTGCTGGCATCGTCCTGTTCGATCGTCGCGACGTCGGAGACGTCTGAGGTCTGGCCGTCTACCGGGCCGGTTCGGCGACCGCAGTGTCCAGCTCGCTGTCGCCCGGCGGGTCGAAGGTCGGGCGGAACGAGAAGGCGTGCGGTGTCGGGCCGTGCTCCAACAGGTGATCGATGCGGGCTCGGGCCTCGTCCAGGGTCGGGAGGTGACCGGCCGGGATCCACCACATGGTCAGGACCGGCAGGTCGTCCATCGGGAGGAACCACTCCCGTCGACGTCTGAGGAACCGGGCGTGGTCGCTCTTGTAGACGTAGGCCTTGAGGTCCTCGATCGACTCCCAGACCGTCAGGTTCGGGAGGATCGTCTCGTCGTCGAAGGCCCGGATGCCGGTGGCGTTTCCAGACTCGTCCTGGAGTCGCCAGACGTACCCGGCCGACCGTTCTGCCAGTTCGTTCATGGCGTCGAGGTTGTCCATGAACTCGGCGACCCGGGGGTCGTCGACCGGGTGCCGGAGCCGCCCGATGTTGATCTGGGCCAGGTGCCACTGCGTCGGTTCCATTGCGATCGGTCCTTCCTCCGCCCGGGACTCGGGCAGGTCGGCCGACGACTGGCCGAGCAGGTACCGGGGGCCGGGTCCCAGTTCGGCGGCGGCGTCGTCGGGGTTGTAGAGCATGCAGACGTCGAGTGAGATGCAGCCGCAACCGATGCAGCCGTCGAGCTGGTCCCGAAGCGACAGGAGCCGTTCGACCCGGTCGTCGATCTCGGCCCGGAACTCTCGGGCCAGGGCCGCCCAGTCGGCGTCGTCTGCGGTTCGGTCGGTCGGGAGCGCCGCCAGCCGGTCTGCGATCTCGCTCAGCGGATAGCCGAGCCGCTGGCAGACCACGATGATCGACAGCCGCCGGATCGTGCTGCGGTGGAAGCGTCGATGCCCGGAGCCGGTCCTGACCGATGCGATCAGGCCCTTACGCTCGTAGAACCGGATGGCCGTGATCGAGACCCCGGTCCGGGCCGACAGGGTGCCGATCGTCAGCAGCGGTGGCGGTCGTTCGCTCACGAACCTCGACCATAGGTGAGATTTATGACCGACTCAACCTGAATCTGACCCTTGGGTGAGGTTTCGCCAGCGGTCCGGTGGATGGCACGATGGGGTGATGTCGATCGACCAGATCATGCTGGATCGGAACATGCTGGATCTGGCCATCGCCGAGGCGGAGTTCGGGTTTGCCCGGGGCGGGATCCCGATCGGGGCGGTGCTGGCCGTCGGTGACCATGTGCTCGGGGCCGGTCACAACCAGCGGGTCCAGCTCGGCTCGGCGATCCGTCACGGAGAGACCGATGCGCTGGAGAAGGCGGGCAGGCAGCCGGCCGCCACCTACGCCCGAGCCACGATGTACACCACGCTGTCTCCGTGTTCGATGTGCACCGGAGCCATCCTGCTCTATGGGATCCCCAGGGTCGTCATCGGGGAGAACGAGACGTTCCTCGGCTCGGAGGAACTGCTCCGGGCCAACGGGGTCGAGGTGGTGAACCTCCGCTCCGAGCGTTGCGTCGAGCTGATGCGGACGTTCATTGCCGCCCATCCGGAGCTGTGGAACGAGGACATCGGTGAGATCGACGACCCGGCAGCCGAAGCCTGACGGCTGTCCCTGGACCCGGGGCCGGAGCGGGTTCGACGTCGATCAGCGCCGGGCGGCGATGACCTGATCGATCGTCTCGACCACGGTCCGGTGGGTGAGGTAACCGCTGATGCCGTGGCGGTTGTCGGTCCCGTTGTCGACCGAGTGGTCGTTGACGATCGGTGGTGTCGTCGGGAAGTGCTCGGCGTCGAGCGGAACCAGGGCCACGATGTCGCGCTGGTCGAAGGCGTTGAGCCACCCCTGACCGGCCCGGTTTGCCGGGACGCCGAGCCGGCCGGCGATCGCCTTCAGCCCCAGCGGTGATCCGACGGTGATGTGCTTGACCACGTCTGCGGTGCGCTGTCGCTCCGCGATCACGTTGTAGCTGACGACGCTTCCCAGCGAGTGGCCGATCACGATCGTCGGCTCGGCGGTCAACCGCTCCGACACGATCCGGTCGATCGATCGCTGGACGGTCCGGTTGGTGACGTAGAGGAACACGTCGGTCAGGAACGCCTCGATGGTCACGTCGACCAGCCCGCTCATCCGACGGTTGACGACCCGGGCGATGGCGTTGACCCACCGCCAGTTCTGCGGTCCCTTGGCTCCGATGTCGTGCTCCGGGGTCTCGGCCCGGATCGTCGCCTCGTCCAGGCTGGGATCGGCGGCCTCCAGTTGGGTCAGTACCGCCTGGAGGAACTCTTCGAACGGTCGGTTGGTGCCCGGTCCCTTCGAGGCGACCTCGGCCGTCGTCGGCAGGTCGACGCCGTCGACGAACCGGTCGAGGGCGTCACCGTAGAACGGCAGGTCGACCGTGACGTCGTCCGGAAACGCAAGGCCGGCTGCGGTGAACCCGTCCCGCATCGCGGCCAACCACTCGGCCCGGAGGGCGGTCTCGCTCTTTCCTCCCTGGGCCCGACCGTGGACCAACAGGATGTGCATGGTGTACTCCTCAGGTCAGCAGGCCGTCTCGGACGGCATCGACGAGCACCGCTCCGGCACCGGAGTCGAAGGTGGTCCACAACGAGTCGAGCAGGGCCGGCCGGAGTGCGGACAGGACGTCCGGGATCTCGACCTGGCGCGGTCGGAGCTGACTCCAGTTCTGGGTCAGCACGGGGACATGGGGCACCATGGAGCCGGGCTCCGGTGTGGCCTGGCGGGAGGCCAGCAGTGCCACATCGAAGATCGAGACGCCGAGGTCGTCGTACATGATCGACAGGATCGAGCCAACCTGATCGTCCCGGCCGGCCTCGGAGTAGGCCACCGCCGCATACAGGCCGAGCGACGGGTCGAGCGCCTTGTCGATCCGGATCTGGTCGGCCATCGCCCGCGCTTCGTCGTCGTCGCCGATGACGAAACGGTTGTCGTTTATCGCCATGGCGACCAGGGCGCGACGCTGGTCCAGCTCGTCCCCGACCATTCGGTACCTTCGGAACAGCTCGGTGTTGGCAGACGGCACGTAGGACACGGCGATGATGCCACCGTCATCGACGGCGACGTGGCCGATGTATCCCTGGAACGCAGGGAGCAACGTGCTCCGGCCGTCTGCGAACTGAATCGCGGTTGAGACGGCAGGTCCGACACCGGACAGCCGGATCTGGGCTGGCGAGTTGGCCTGTTCGACCTCGGCCGCCGCCCCGTACTCGCCGGTGGTGCAGGCGACGTCTCCGACGGCCGCTCCAGTGATGACGAACCCACACTCGGTCTCGTAGGAGCTCCGGACGTCGAGATTAGGGATTCGACGATCGACCTCGGATGGCACGTCATCGATCCCCCGCATGGCAGCCGACGCCTCGGGACCGACCCCGGTCCACAGGGCGGCCGGGCCGAGTGATCGCCTGCGCCCTCGCCGAGGTTCCGGCGGCGCCGGGTCGACTCGTCTGTGCGCTCTGGCCACGAACACGTCGTCCGGCGATGGGACGACGATGTCCAGGTTCTGCACCAGGCTCAGGTCGACGGCGGCCAAGAGCTCGTCGACCTTGGGTTGGAGGTAGTCCTCCAGCCGCCGGTTCGGGACCACCTCGATCGACCGGCCGTCGACGGCCACCTCCCGGACCAGATGGTCCGGCGGGTTGTCGTAGGCCGAGCGCCAGGCGGCGGTCAACACGCTCTGCCGTGTGCCGACCCCGCCGAGGTCGGCCGGGATGGTCGCCTCGTATGCGTCCCTGGCCCGGCTGGTGGCCTTGATCGAGTCCACCTTGTTCGGCATGTCGAAGTCGAGGTTCGGGAAGGCGTCGATCCCGGTCACCTCGGCTCCCGCGGCCCGGTCCGGGAGCGACCGGCAGGCATCGGACACGAACACGACCGTGTCGATGCCCGAGTACTTGGCCAGGGTCATCGCCCCCTGGAGGTTGATGGCATCGCTGGTGTCGGTCGGCGCGTCGCTGAACAGCCACCGGTCGGAGCGGGCATGCCAGATCCCGTGCCCGGAGAAGTACACGACGAGTAGTTCGTAGCGAGGCGGCTCGGTGACGTACATCTTCAGCGCATCCCTCACCGCAGAAGCGTGAAGTGGCCCATCCAGATCGGTCAGCAACTCGACGTCGTAGGACTCGGTCTCGAGCCACTCGGCGACCTCGACCGCCCCGGCCGCTGCCCCCTCCAGCGGCTCGTATCCGCCGCCCGTCTTGTCGACCCCGATGACGACCGCGGCCTTCGTGTTCATGACCTCGCTACCTCCTCGATGACAGGATCTCGAACGTCCGATCCACCTCGGCCACGATCAATGCCTCGGCGCCGAGCGCGACCGCAGCCCGGATGACCGGCGACCAGGCCGTGAACCCGAACCAGACGAGCAGGCGGCCGCCCCGCCGGTGGAGCCGGAACGCCAGCAGTGGGTTGACCGCCATCGCCGCGGCCAGCACCGAGACCCCGTCCCACCGGTCGAATCGGCCGGGCCATGGGAAGTTCTGGCGGAGGCTGACGATGGGGATCAGGGGATGGTTCGTCGTCAACCGACCGAGCTGCTCGAGGAACGGGATGGAGAACGAGCTGACCAGCACCAGCTCGGGCCTGCGACCGGCGGCCAGTGTCTCGGCAACCACTGCGGCCTCCCGATCGGGGGCGCCGTCGCTCTTGAAGTCGATCAGCAGGTCGATGCCGGCGTCCTCGATGACGGCCAACAGCTCTCGTAGCGTGACCGGGGCGCCCTCGGCGTCGGTGGTTCGATCCGAGTCGAAGGGGTCGTGGCCGGTGACCGCCACCCCCTCAGGCGAGATCCGGATGTCGATCTCGACGCCGTCGGCCCCGACGTCGATGGCACCCCGCACCGCCGCCAGGCTGTTCTCCGGGCCGCGCTCACCACCCCGGTGCCCGTACAGGGCCGGGCCCGAGCGGCTGGTCTCCCTCATACGATCAGCGCCCGGCGAAGGTGTAGGCCGCCACGATCGGGTTGGCGTTCAGCGCCTGGTCCATCGAGTCGTAGCCCAGTTGCGTCAGGTAGTGGAATTCGTCGTCTGCGAGCAGCTGATCACCGGTCGAGTAGTTGGGGAACCGGCGATCGCTCGATGCGTAGCGACGGATGTGGATCGGGCTCGACTCGGCGACCGCGGCCTTGACGTAGAGCAGCTCGGCGGTCTCGCCGTCCTCGTAGACCACCGTGGCCCGGCCGTGATTGACCGCCGGGCGGGCACCATCGGCGGCCTCGAGGCCGGTCCAGAAGTCGGTACCTGGCTCGATGGTGGCGTTGCACTCCAACCGCGCCAGCTCGATGGCGTCCTTGAACGTCTGGTACGTCCCGGGCGGATCACCGGAGGTGTCGATGCAGATGATGGTGGCGCACCGCCGCCGGATCAGCTCGACGAGACCGAGGTTCTCCCAGTGACCGCCGTCGGTGGCATAGACGTTTGGATCGTCCTCGCCGAAGATCTGGCCGATCTCCTTGAACATGTTGACCAGCCTCGGGGTGGTCGACCGGGTATACCCCTGGGTCGGGTTGGGGACCCAGACGCCGAGCCGGGCGTTGAATGCAGCGAGGAGCGCATTCGTCGAGCGCATGTCCATTCGGCCGAGCGACGGCGCGACGGCGGCCCCCGAGATGGCGGCCGCCCCGATGACCGTGTGCAGGCCGATCCCGAACGCACCGCGGGGGAGGCGGCGTTGGAACTCGGCGTGGTCGATGGCCTGGGGATCGTGCTCGGCGGTCAGGCCCATGCCCCGCCAGCCGTGGACGGTGATCCACCGAGGGTCGAAGGTCATCGACAGGACCTTGATGCCGGTCTCTCTGACGTCGTCGCGGGCGGCGGCGCAGCAGATGATCGGGATCGGGCCCTCGGCCTCGGCGTATCGGGCGAGGGCGAGCGTCTGTTCCAGGTCGCCGGACATCGGATGGACCCCGTCCGCATCCCGCTCGGTGGCGAAGGTGCCGACCAGACCGTCCCGGTAGATCGAGTGGAGCGACCAGCGATCCGGGTTGAAGGCGACGAAGGCCACGATCATGAACAGGGTGACCCCGGCCCAGACCCAGGGGCTGCTCAGCAGGTTGTCGGTGTCGGCGGCGCTTGCCATCACATACAGTCCGAAGAGCCCGAGGCCGATGGCGAGCAGGACCCCGCCGAGATACCGGGCGATCGGCTTGAGCCGGGCCGCCGCGAACTGCCACGCCGCGGTGATGGCGGCGCTGTAGATCCCGGCGATCGCCACCTGGTCCCCACCGCTGTTCGGTAGCCAGCCGACGAACCGGTCGACGGCCCAGGGGAGGCCGATCAGCAGGAGGAACAGGGCGGCTGCCATGCCGATGGCCCCCTTGATGGCCAGGTCGATGATCGTCCGCCGGCGGCTCTTCTCGGCCCCGAGTCGGACACCCATGGCGGCGATGGCAAGCACCAGCAGCGCGAGCGGCGGCAGCCACTGGTGAACGGCGAAGTCGTAGTCCGGCAGGCCGTCACTCACGGTGTCCGGGTTGCGCCCGACGCCGGTGACCGCCCAGCTGACGATGATCCGACCGAGCGGCCAGGCCAGGGCGATGACGGTCAGCAGGATCAGCAGGAAATGGAACGTGGTCGAACCGATGGCCCGGACGCCGGAGCGGAGCAGGCCGCCGGGGCCGTTGGCCAGGAAGTGCCGCCGCTCCCGGATGTGCTGGAGCAGGTCGAGCGACCCGGTCGCCGACGCCGCATGGGCCGACAGCTCGGCCTCCCGCCCCGGGTCCAGTGGGTTGCCGATGACCGGCTCGGTCGGGAGCGTGCCGGTGCCGGCGGCGATCCGCCACGCCGCTGCGGCATAGCCACCCCCGCTCACGCTGGCCAGGTAGCGGGCCCGACCGAGGATGCCGAGCCCGTCCGGTCGGTCGGGGCCCGGCTGGTCCGCCGCGTGGCGAGCCACCGTGGCCGGATTCGGTTCGGCCTCGAGGCGACCGAGGCACCCGAGGGTGAAGCCGGCGGCCCGGATGCCACCGCCGGAGCAGGA
>JBCCFN010000204.1:0-9548 GCA_039029715.1 Actinomycetota bacterium
CGCCGGCACCCATCGGGGCCGGCTGTTCGACGCCCCGCCCGGGCAGGGGACCAGGCCCATCACCGACCGAGCGAAGGAGGGCATATTCAACATGCTCGGCTCGCTCGGTGGCGGTGCCGGAGCCGACCTGCTCGACGGAGCGGTCGTGGTCGACCTGTTCGCCGGGAGCGGGTCGTTCGGCATCGAGAGCCTCAGCCGGGGCGCGAGCCGGGCCGTGTTCGTC
The DNA here is from genome assembly GCA_039029715.1 of Actinomycetota bacterium. Lineage (GTDB taxonomy): Bacteria > Actinomycetota > Acidimicrobiia > Acidimicrobiales > SZUA-35 > JAHELU01. Next base: position 224 of record JBCCFN010000204.1, read on the forward strand.
GAACGGGATCGGCAGGCGCTCCGGGTCCTGCAGCGCAACCTGGCCGCACTGGGGTTCGACGACCGAGCGACGGTGATCGCCGGGCCGGTCGAGACCGCCGTCGGCCGGCTCCCGATGGCGGACGTGGCGTTCTGTGACCCGCCCTACGCCGATGATCCGTGGCTCGATCTGCTCGATCGACTCGACACCGAGTGGCTCGTCGGGCACGCCCAGTCGCCGGTCCCGCTGACCGAGCGGTGGGAGGAGCTGAAGCGCCGGGACTACGGCCGGGCCAGGATCGTCATCGCCCGCCGAGTGGTGGCAGGCGGCGAGGCCTGACTCAGACCTGGGTGTTGCAGTAGTAGACGACCTGATGCTTGAAGCTGGTCTTCTGGATCGGTTCCCGGGAGCGAGGGCTCAGCTCCCCGGCCTTTCCGTAGACGGCCAGGTGGTCAGCGAACTCACCGGGGGTGCCGGTCAGGTCGACGAAGGGTCGGTCCTCCAGCGAGGTCCCCCGGTACTTGATGGCGTCGTGCATGATGCCGACCACCGACCGGTAGAGCCGGCGGATCTCCTGGGTCGACAGCTCGGCCGCCACCCGGTCGTGGCGGAGCCCGGCGTCGAAGAGGATTTCGTTGCTGTAGATGTCGCCGATGCCGACGAAGACCTCGGGGTCGGTCAGCAGGAGCTTCAGCGGGGTCTTTCGGGCCTTCATCATCCGCCCGAACTCGACCCACGACAGCGGTTGCTCGAGCAGATCGAGACCCATCTCCTCGGGAGCCGGTAGGGCGTCCTCCAGATCGTCCTGGTGGACGACCCGGATGCTGCTCGACCCCTTCTTGTCCGAGATCCGCAGGTCGCCACCCTGGGTGAAGGTGATGACCCCGACCACGTCGTCTGCTCGCTTCTCCCGACTGGCGAGCCGCTCCAGCCGGCCGTTCTCGCCGAGCTGGATGACCAGGTCATGCTCGTTGTCGAGGTGGACGATCAGCGCCAGGCCTCGGCGCTCGGCGCTGACCACCTTGGCCCCGACGAGATTGGTCGCCAGGTCCTTCTTCTGCTTCAGGCCGGGGAAGGACTTGAGGACGAGCACCTCGACGGCCTTGATCTTTCGGGTTGCGGTCTCCCGCTCGAGATCGCGCCGGAGCGTTTCGATCTCCGGCAACTCAAGAGCACTCATCGCGGGATTCTCCCTTCCCCATCAGGGTAAGTACCGCCGCATAGGCGGAGCGGGCCGCCACTTGTTCGGCCCGTTTCTTGGACGTCCCGGCGCCGTGTCCCCTGGCGACGCCGTCGACAATGGTGATGGCCGTGAACCGCTTGTCGTGGTCCGGGCCGGATCCGCTGATCTCATAGACCGGCGTCCCGAGGGACATCCGGGCCGTCAGCTCCTGCAGCTGGGTCTTGTAGTCCTTGCGGCCTGGCTGCTCGGCCGCCTCGACGATCGCCTGGTGGGTGAGGTCGAGGATCACGTCCCTGGCCGCCATGTGGCCGCCGTCGACGTAGACCGCACCGAACAACGCCTCGACCGCATCGGCCAGGATCGACTCCTTCTCGCGACCCCCGGACTGGTCCTCGCCCTTGCCGAGTCGGAGCAGGGCCCCGACCTCGAGCGAGCGACCGAGTTCGGCCAGGGTCACCGTGTTCACCACCGACGCCCGAAGCTTCGCCAACTGCCCCTCGGGGAGGTCCGCATAGGAGGTGTAGATGTAGTCGGTGACGACCAGACCGAGCACGGAGTCTCCGAGGAATTCCAGCCGCTCGTTGGATGCGGTCGCTGGGTTCTCCGCACAGAAGCTCCGATGTGTCAGTGCAAGGGTGAGCAAGCTCTCGTCGCCGAATCGGTGTCCCAACCGTTCACAGAAAAGCTCGAGCTCGCTCTTGTCGTTCAGGATTCGGCTCCGACTTTTGCGTAGACGTAGTCGACGGCATCACGGACGCTTTTCAGATCCTGGAGATCCTCGTCCTCGATGCGGAAGCCGACCGTTCGCTCCGCCAGCTCCTCTTCCAGTGCCTCGACCAGCTCGATGAGGGCCAGGGAATCGGCGTCGAGATCATCGGCGAACGAGTCGCCCTCTTTGATGTGATCCGGCTCCATCTCCAGGATGTCCGAGAGCCGATCGCGGATCAGGGCAAAAACGTCCTCGCGCGACATCGGAGACTGTTCCATATGGGTTTCGGCCGGCATGCTTCCAGAGACTCCTTCTGGCCTACCCCGACGTCCGGACCAGGCGCTCGAAACGCGGGCACCCGGTTCTCCGTAGTTTCTTTGAAGGTCGAAGGACTCGTCAAAAGAAAGCTACGGGATTGCCCTACGTCGCCGGCAGTCTACCAACTCATCCCCGAGGTTCGGGGTGATGGGGCGCCGTCCGTGGGGATTTCGACTACTCAGCGGGGTTGCCGACCGCGGCCCGCAAGCTGTCGACGATGCCGATCCCGGCCATCTGATCGGCGGTCTTGATGGCATTGGCGATCGTGATCGCCGAGGAAGATCCATGGGCGATCATGGTCACGCCCCGGGTCCCGAGCAGCATGGCGGCGCCGGTGTTGCCGGCGTTGAAGATCTGGAACAAGGGGTCGATGACCTCGTCGATCTCGGCCGAGACCTCGACCAGGGCCGGCGTGGAGCCGAGTGCCTCCCGGACCGAGGACTTGAACAGGTCGAAGCCACCCTCGAGCGACTTGAGGGCCACATTGCCGGTGAACCCGTCGCAGACGATGACGTCCGCCACGCCCCGCATCAGGTCCCCGCCTTCGACGTTGCCGACGTAGTCGGCTCCGCACTCGGTGGCCCAGCCCCCGTCCTCAAGCAGCTCGCACGCCGCCTTGACCATGGTGTTGCCCTTGCCGGCTTCCTCGCCGATGGTGAGGATCCCGACCCGGGGGTGGGCCAGGTCGAAGCGTTGCCTGGCATAGGCGGTGCCCATCCTGGCGAACTGGACCAACCACTCCGGTTGGCAGTCCGCATTGGCCCCACAGTCCAGCAAGGTGCTTGGGGTGGAGCCGAGCACCGGGAACGGGACGGCGATCGCCGGGCGGGCGACCCCCTTGATCCGACCCATCCGGAGTAACGAGGCGGCCATGGCGGCCCCGGTGTTGCCGGCGCTCATCACCGAGCTGGCCCGGCCGTCCCGGACCGCTTCGGCGGCCCGGACGATCGAGGAATCCTTCAGCCGCCTGACCGCCTTTGCCGGATCGGCACCCATGTCGACCACCTCGGAGGCCGGGCTGATCGGCAGGTCCCCCACGTCGCCGAGCCGGTCCGGGTCGCCGACCAGCAGGACCGGCGTGCCATGGACCTCGGCGGCCCGGCGGGCCCCCTCGACCAGGATGCCCGGACCGTGGTCGCCCCCCATCGCATCGACGGCGACCGGCGGACGCGACGACGACCCGTCCGGAGACGGGTCGGTGGCGGTTCCGGCTGATGGATTGTCGGCGGCGGCGGAGGACTCGCTGGTCACCGGGGCGTGTGCCTGAGGGCCTGGCGGCGCTCAGTCAGCGAGGACGTCGATGGCCTGACGGCCCTTGTACCAGCCACACGACGGGCACACCCGGTGGGGGAGCTGCACGTCGCCGCAGCGCTCGCAGATGCTGCGGGCCGGGGCGGACGTCTTCCAGGCCGAGGCTCGGCGACTCCGGGTCTTCGACTTCGACTTCTTCTTCTTGGGGACGGCCATGATGAAACAACCTGGAAGGGGTTCGTCGGGCGCAGCCTCGGTGACGCGCTGCGGCAGCCGGACGCGGCTGCGGCTCATCATGCTACCGGGCCGGGCCCGGTGTTCCATCACGACGGATCGCCGAGATCCAACTGGTCGAGCGCGGCCCACCGAGGGTCCGGTGTCGCCGCCGCCTCGGCTGCCATCTCCTGTTCGTGGGCGTCCTCGGTCACCGCCGGGTACCGATCCGGATCTGGTCCGGCACAGTCCTCTCGGCACAGCGGGGCCAGAGGGAGCGAGAGCACCACGGCGTCCCGGATGATCGGGACCAGATCGATCTGGATGCCGTCGAAGTCGATGATCTCGGAGTCCTCGGGAGCCTCGACCTGGAAGATCTCGTCGATCGTCACCTCGAGTTCGCCCCCGGTGTCCTCCAGGCACCGCCGACACTCGCCGGCCCACCGGAATCGGACCGAGCCGGTGACCGAGACCCCGCGCTCGATCGACTCGACGATCACCTCGCCGACCACGGGGTCCTGGGTGGTCCGGGAGGCCACCACCGTCTGGGGGCCGAGTCGGATCTCCACCGGCTCGGCCCGTCGCTGCCCAAGTCGCCGCCGGAGGTCCGAGACGTTGACCATCAGCCGTTGTGGCCGGGTCCCGTCATCGACCTCGGCGCCGGGCATCACGCCGTTTGACAACTACAACTCCTCGTTCACCAGCCGAGGGTCATGATCACCGTGACCGTTGGCGACGGTCAGATCGATCTCGGCCGTAGAAGGAGAACCGGCGGTTCCCAGGATTTCTTCCGTCGTCGACTTCGCCGAGCCCATCAGCCGCTCCCGGCCCTTCTGGACCGTTGCCGTCGTCCGGTTGAGGATGACCTCGAAGCTGGCCAGCCGCTGGTCGCAGTAGTCCTCGACCTGGCGCTTCAGGGTGTTGGCCTCCTCCTTGGCTTCGGCAACGATCTGGCGGGCCCGGAGTTCGGCCGCCTTCACCACCTGCTGCCGCTCGACCATCCGCCCGACCTGAGCCCGACCCTCGTCGATCAGGTCCTGGTGTTCCTGGCGGGCCTTTGCCACGAAGTCGTCCCGCTCCTTCAGAAGCCAGCGAGCCGCCCGTAGCTCCTCGGGCAGCTTCTCCTGGGCCTGTTCCAGTAGATGGAGCAGCTCGTCCCGGTTGACCTTGACCGTGGTCGACATCGGCAGCGGCCTGGCCTCGGCCAGGATCTCGATGGCCTCCTCCAACAGCTCCTCGACCTCGGGGACGGCGTAGGGATTCGGCAGCTCGTCGCGGGGCCTGGCCCGCTCGCCCTCCTCGAACCCCGGATCGGTGTACTCGTCGTCCTCGTACCGGTCGTCCCGGTAGCGATCGTCACCCATGACTCCATCCTCCCAGCTGGCTCGTCGTCTGCGCGGTCACGAGGTCCCCTCCCGCAGCCGGGCCGCCACCAGGGGCGGCACCACCTCCGACACATCGCCGTCTCGGGCCGAGATCTCACGGATGTAGCGGGACGAGACCAGGGCGTGGGGGCCGACACCGGGCAGGAAGACCGTCGGCAGGCCGCCCCCGGAGCGGGCGTTCATGTTGGCCTGGAGCATCTCGGCATCCAGGTCGGTGACGCTCCGGACCCCCTTCAGGAGGCAGTCGGCCCCGTGCTCGGCGGCCGCCGCGGTCACCAGCCCGGAGAACAGCACGACCCGGACGTTCTCGAGATGGGCGGTGACCTGGCCGATCAGGTCGGCCCGGTCCTCGCCGGGGAGCATGCCGGAGGGCTTGGCCGGGTTGTGGCCGACGGCGACGATCAGCTCATCGAACAGGGGCGCCCCGGCCTCGATGATCGCCAGGTGCCCGTTGTGGATGGGATCGAACGATCCCGGATACATCGCCACGGCCATGTCGTCGGTGCGCCTCGTCGGTTGAAGTTCTCGAGCAGCTCGGGATGACCCCGAACGGGACCGGGCGCGTCGCCCGCGCCGACCCGCATGTCCACGCTAGTTTCTCGGCGGGCCGGAGCGGGGCATCCCCGGCCCGCCGGGCCCTCAGCCGGTTCCCTCAGCCGGGGACGACGGCGGTGACGACGGCGTTTGCGAATGGCAACTCGATCGGTCCGCCGTCTGCCGGTAGGTACCGCTCGAGCCGGGCCGCCAGGTCGGCGACCAGTCGGTCCCGGACCTCGCCGGTGACACGGTCGGCCAGGGGCGTCGACCCCAGCTCGACGTCGACGAAGCCCGCCGGCGAGGCGAACCGGGCCGTCGACAGCTGGGTTCGGCGGTCTGTGACTTCCAACCCGGCCTCGGCCACCTCGTCGCCGAGGGCCAGCGGGTCGCCACAGGACCAGTAGGCGTCGAGCAGGGACCGAGCCTCGGGACCGACATGGGCATCGGCCGCGGCCATGAACGGGCCGTAGGCCGCCTGGGCATCGAGGGTGGCCGGAACCACCACCGCGACCCGCCCGCCGGGTTTGACCACCCGGGCCAGTTCGGCGAAGGCCGCCACCCGGTCGGGAAAGAACATCGCAGCCATCTGGCAGGTGGCCACGTCCGCCGCATCGTCGTCGAGGGGGAGGGCGGCCGCGTCGCCCTGCCGCCAGTCGATAGATGGGGCCAGCCGTCTGGCAACGGTGAGCATCGACGGGTTGAGGTCGATGCCGGTGATCGTCAGCCGGTCGCCCCACCGGTTCGCCGCGGTCCTGGCAACGATCCCGCTGCCGCAGGCCACATCGACCAGCCGATCCCCGTCCGCCGGTTCCACTGCGTCGAGGGTGACCTGGGCGCAGGACGCGAACAGGGCGGGGACGAAGTCGGCCTCATACCGCTCGGCGGTGGCCAGATCGAGTTGAAAGGTCTCTTGATCGGTGCTCATGGTCGAACCGTACGATCGGCACCGGTCGTCGAGCATCGCCCGTTCCCGCCATTCGCCATCGGCGGTCGATGGCAGGCGCATGGTCAAGTCTGACCACGCGCCGTCCGGTGGTCGCTCAGTCGAGCAGGCCCCGGGCGTAGGCCGCCGCCACCGCTGCGGCCCGGCCCCGAACGCCAAGCTTGGTACAGCTGTTGGCCAGGTGCCTGGCCACGGTGTGGTGACTCAGATGGAGCCGCTCGGCCACGTCCCGGTTGGTTGCGCCGCCCGCCACCAGGGCCAGAACCGTGCGCTCCCGCTCGGTCAGGGGCGGGCCCATCGTCTTGGCGGCGGTGGCCTCGCCGTCCGATGCGGTCGCCTCGAGGTCGGCCAAGACCCGGGCGGCGGCCGCCGCCGCCAGCTCGGCGGTCGCCCGGTCGCCGGCATCGGCCAGCGCCTCCGCCAACCGGGCCCGAGCCCGGGCCGCCTCCAACTCGAGGCCGAGCTCGTCGAACCGGGCCGCCGCGGCCCGTAGCTCGGCCGCCGCCGTGTCTGCATCGGCCAGTCCTGCGGCCAGCCGACCACGGGCCGCAGCGCCGTAGGCCGACCCGAGCTCCGACGGGACCACCTCGGCTGCGGCCTCGGTCTCGGCGACCGCCGCCGCCAGCTGACTGCGGTCCCCGGCCCGGTCCGCCACCTCGACCAGGGCGGACAGCAGCTGGAGCCGGGGGAGGGGAGCGGATTCGGCCGCGGCTGCGGATCGGAGGGCCGCCACCGCCTCGTCGAGCACGCCCTGATCGGCACGGAGCAGCGCCAGGCCGGGCTGGGGGCGGTGGCCGAGTTCCTCGGCGGCGGCGAACGATGCAGCCGCTTCGTCGCGACGGCCCTGGAGCCGGCAGACCTCACCGAGGAGATGGTGGGCCGCGCCGGCGTAGCGGCGATCGAAGGCCAACAGATCGTCGCAGGCCTGGCGGGCACTCTGCTCCGCCTCCACCAGGTCACCCCGGAGACAGGCCAATTCGGCTGCGTACACCCGGCACAACCCGGGGTAGAGCCGACCGTCCCGAAGCGAGGCGCACCACCGCAGTGCGGTGACGCTCCACTCGTTGGCTCGCCGCAGATCGCCGACGGCGTGGCAGGTCGAGATCACGTTGCAGTAGATCCAGCCGACGAACAACGGGTCGAGCGGGTCCCCGATGACCGAGATCATCGCCTCGTCGAGCCGGGCGAGGCCGGCGGTCCGGTCGCCGGCCGCGATCAGGTGGCGACCTTCGGCCTGCAGCCCCATCGCCCGGAGATCGTCGTCCCCGACGTCTGTACCTATCCGTTGGGCCCGGGCGGCCAGCGCCACCGCCTCGGCGAGATCGCCGTCTGCGGCGGCGACATCGGCCTCGGCCAGGGCCAACCAGCCCTGCGGGCCGCCGGCCTCGTCGGTGACGAGCCGCCTGGCCCGGGCCAGCCACCCCCGGGCCACCGCAGCTTCGCCAACCAGCCAGTGCTCGTAGAAGAGCCGCCAGGCGGCCCGGACGGCGCGATCGGGGCGATCCGCATCCAGCCAGCCCCGGTGGGCGGCCATCCAGACCTCGATCGATCCCTGGGGGTCGTTCAACCAGAATCGGGCCTCCGCCAGCTGGTCGAGCTGGTCCGGCGCCAGCTCGCCACGATCCCAGCCGGTCAGGAGCCGGTCCCGCACCGTCGACCACGAGGCGTCATCGTGGCCCGGGTGATCGGCCGCATCTCCCATGCCGGGATCGTAGCCCCCGCTCACCGGCCCGGTCCCGTGCGGTCATCGAGCCGACCGGTACGCCATCGCCGGGCCCTGGTCCGGGGACCACTAGGATGGCTGGTCGTTGCGGAGGACCCCGAGGCGGGCTCCGCTCGTCGATGCCAGAACCGTGGGACGGACCGGGTGTTTCTCAAAGCACTGAACATCAAGGGCTTCAAGTCGTTCGCCGATTCGGCGGACCTGCTGCTCGAGCCCGGGATCACGGTGGTGGTCGGCCCGAATGGGTCCGGCAAGTCGAACGTCGTCGACGCCATGGCCTGGGTCCTCGGCGCCCAGGCGCCGTCCGCAGTCCGGTCCCAGAAGATGGAGGACGTCATCTTCGCCGGCACCGCAGCCAAGAAAGCCCTCGGACGGGCCGAGGTGTCGCTCACGATCGACAACACCGACGGTGACCTCCCGATCGAGTTCACCGAGGTCACCATCACCCGGACCCTGTTCCGTACCGGCGAGTCCGAGTACGCCATCAACGGGGTGTCGTGCCGGCTGCTCGACATCCAGGAGCTGCTGTCTGACTCCGGCGTCGGCCGCCAGCAGCACATCATCGTCTCCCAGGGCCGCATCGACGACGTGCTCAATGCCAGGCCCGAGGAGCGGCGGGCGATCATCGAGGAGGCGGCCGGCGTCCTCAAATACCGCAAGCGTCGGGAACGGGCCGAGCGTCGCCTGGCCGCCACCGGCGACAACCTCAACCGGCTCCAGGACCTGGTCCGGGAGGTCAAGCGGCAGATTCGTCCCCTGGAGCGCCAGGCCGAGGCCGCCCGGCGCCACGGCGAGGTGGTCGAGGAGGTCACGGTCCTCAAGACCCATCTGGCCGGCCGGGAGCTGCGGGCCCTGACCGGTCAGCTGGAGACCGGCCGCCGGCTCCAGGTCGAGTACGACGAGCGGGAGGCCGAGCTGTCCCGCACCCTGGCCACGCTCGATGCCCAGGTGCTCTCCGGCGAGGCCGAGCTGTCCGCCCTCGGTGCCTCGGACGTGGCCGAGGTCCTCAGCCGGGCCAAGAGTATGGCCGAGCGGATCCGGGGCCAGCTCAACGTGGTCGGCGAGCGCCGGACCCGGCTCTAAG
>JBCCFN010000205.1:0-9533 GCA_039029715.1 Actinomycetota bacterium
ACGGCATCGGCCGCATCTACGGCGTGGAACTTTCGGCGCGCGCCAACCGCCAGCCCGGCTTCCCCTTCACCGGGTTCCTCAGCTACACGCTGAGCCGGTCCGAGCGACGCGATCGAGACGACATCTGGCGTCTGTTCGACTTCGACCAGACGCACATCTTCACCATCGCCGCGATCTGGTTCATCGGCGACGGCTGGGAGCTCAGCGGCACGTTCCGGCTCGTGAGTGGCAACCCCTTCACGCCGATCACGGGCAGCATCTACGACATCCGCACCGACAGCTACCAGCCACTCTACGGCACCACCAACAGCGTGCGGAACCCGCTCTTCAACCGCCTCGATGTCCGCATCGAGAAGCAGTTCGTCATCGACCGCCACCCCGGACCGGCCGGCGCTGATCTTCGGCGAGGACGTCCTGACCTACGCCGAATTCAACCGGCTGGCCGATCAGCTCGCCGCAGACCTCCGCCGGCGGGGGGTTGGTCCGGACCACTTCGTCGGTGTCTTCGCCGAGCGGAGCTTCGAGTTGATGATCGCGGTGTACGCGATCATCAAGGCCGGCGGGGCCTACGTCCCCCTCGACCCCGATCATCCGGCAGACCGGCTCCGGTTCATGGCCGACGATGCCGGGCTGGCTCTGATCCTGACCCAGGCCCATCTGGCAGATCGGCTCCCGACCGGAGCGGCGGAGGCGGTGATCGTCGACGTTGCGAACTGGGGTTGGACGGCCGACCCGGCGCCCCAGTCGGACGAGCCGCCGGCCGACAACGCGGGACCCGGCAATGTCGCCTACCTGCTCTACACCTCCGGCTCGACCGGCAGGCCGAAGGGCGTGATGATCGAGCACCGGTCGATCATCAACCGGTTGCGGTGGATGCAGGACGCCTTCCCGCTCGACGGGACAGACGTCGTGTTGCAGAAGACGCCGTACACCTTCGATGTCTCGGTCTGGGAACTGTTCTGGCCCCTGCTGGAGGGGGCAAGTCTGGTGCTGGCTGCGCCAGGCGACCACCGGGACCCGGCGGCATTGGTTCGGACGATCGCAGCCAACCGGGTCACCACCCTCCACTTCGTCCCGTCGATGCTTGCGCTGTTCGTCGAGGAGCCGAGCGTGCCCCAGTGCGAGACGATCCGCCGGGTCATCTGCAGCGGGGAGGCGTTGCCGAGGGCGCTGCAGGACCGGCTGTTCGCCGTCCTCGACACCGAGCTCCACAATCTCTACGGCCCGACCGAGGCCGCGGTCGACGTCACCTGGTGGGCCTGCGACCCGGCTTCGCCGCTCGACACGGTGCCGATCGGCTACCCGATCGCGAACACCGAGGTCCACGTCCTCGACCGGCGGCTCAGGCGGGTCCCCCGTGGTACGGCCGGCGAGTTGTGCATCGGCGGGGTCCAGGTGGCCCGTGGCTATCACGGCCGTGACGAACTGACCGCAGACCGCTTCGTCCCGGACCCGTACCGGTCGACCCCCGGCGCCCGCCTGTACCGGACCGGCGACCTCGTCCGACACCACCCGGACGGCGCGGTCGAGTTCCTCGGCCGGCTGGACCACCAGGTCAAGCTCCACGGGCAGCGGATCGAGCTCGGAGAGATCGAGGCCGCCATCGCCGCTCACGACGCCACCCGGGAGGTGGTCGTGACCGCCGCCGGCGCCGGCACGACCGAGGCCGTACTGGTCGCCTACGTGGTCGCAAACGGTGAGCCGGCCACGCTGGAGGCGGAGCTGCGGGAGCACTGCGGCCGCTCGCTCGCCGCCTACATGGTGCCCTCGATCTGGATGTTCCTGGACGAGATGCCGCTCAACGCCAACGGCAAGGCCGACCGCAAGGCGCTGCCGGAACCGGCGCTGATCCGAAGCGACCGGGCGATCGTCGATCCGGCCTCGCAGTTGGAGCGGGACATCGTGGCGGTCTGGGAACAGGTGCTCGAGACCTCGCCGATCGGGACGACCGACACGTTCTTCGACGTCGGTGGCAATTCGCTGCTGCTCGTCGTGCTTGCCCAACGGCTGACCGAACGGCTTGGCCGGGAGGTCGGGGTCGCCGAGCTGCTCCGGCACACCACCGTGGCCGCCCAGGCCGAGCATCTACGCCCGTCGGACGACGCGGGGGACGACCAGGCTGGTCCGGGTTCGCCGGATGCCGACGCTGCGGTGGCCGCCGGACGGGACCGGGCCCGGGCTCGACGGGCCAGGCGGCGACGGACCGGGGGGTGAGCTGATGAGTGGTGAGGTCGACGAACCGTTCGACGATTTCATCGCCGTGGTCGGCATGGCCGGCCGATTCCCGGAAGCTCCGAATCTCGACGCGTTCTGGGACAATCTCCGCAACGGTCGGGACTGTCTTCGAACCGCCGAGGACGATGAGCTCGACGCCCTCGGCATCCCCGAGGCCCGATACCGGGCGGACAACTTCGTCCGGCGTGGCACCAGGCTGGCCGATCACGACCGGTTCGACGCCGCCTTCTTCGGGTTCACGCCCCGCCAGGCCGCGGTCATGGACCCCCAGTCGAGGATCTTCCTCGAGACGTGCTACGAGGCGCTGGAGTCTGCCGGCTACGACCCGTTCGACACCGGCCAGTCGGTCGGCGTGTTCGGCGGGTCGAACCCCTGCGACTATGCGTCGCTGCTCGGGGTTGCCGACCCTGGAGACTCGCTCGGGGCGTTCGATCAGCTGATCGGGCTCGACCGGGACTTCTTGACCACCCGGGTGTCCCACCACCTCGGCCTGAGCGGGCCGTCGCTCACGGTCCAGACCGCCTGCTCGACGTCTCTGGTCGCGGTCCACGTCGCCGTCCAGTCGCTGCTGGCCGACGAGTGTTCGATGGCCCTGGCCGGTGGGGTCTCGGTCAACTACCGCCAGGGTGTCGGCTACTTCTACCAGCAGGGGATGATCCTGAGCCCGACCGGTCGGTGTCGGGCCTTCGACGCAGACGCTTCCGGGACCACGCTCGGACAGGGCTGCGGGGTGGTGGCCCTGAAGCGTCTGGCAGACGCCGAGGACGATGGCGACACGGTGCTGGCCGTCATACGGGGGTCGGCGGTCAACAACGATGCCGGCAACAAGATGACCTACACCGCCCCGAGCGAGGATGGCCAGACGGCGGTCATCGTCGCCGCTCAGGCGATCGCGGACGTCTCGCCGGACACGATCGGCTACGTCGAGACCCATGGCACCGGGACCCTCCTCGGGGACCCGATCGAGATCGCTGCGCTGACCCGGGCGTTCCGGGCCGGGACCGATCGGCGGGGGTACTGCGCCATCGGCTCGGTCAAGACCAACGTCGGCCACACCGACTCCGCGGCCGGAATCACCGGGTTCATCAAGACCGTGCTGACCCTCCGACACCGCGAGATCCCGCCCAGCCTCCACTTCGAACGGCCCAATCCGGCGATCGACTTCGCCTCGGGTCCGTTCTTCGTCAACACCGAGCGACGGCCCTGGCCGGCCGGCGACCATCCCCGCCGGGCCGGGGTCAGTGCCTTCGGCATCGGTGGCACCAACGCCCACGTCGTGCTCGAGGAGGCACCGGCGCCACAGCCGGCGGCCATCGAGGACCCGGAGCAGCCGATCGTCCTGACCGTGTCTGCCAAGACCGCAACCGCCGCCGATCGTCGCGTCGCCGACCTGGTGACGGCGCTCGATCGGCCGGATCGGCCGTCGCTGTCAGATGCGGCCCACACCCTCCGGGTCGGCCGACCGGCACTGGCCCATCGGCGGGCCGTCGTCGCCGGTCCGGGCGGTGGGCTCGGAGCGGCAACCGGCCCCGCCGGCTCGCATCGGGTCGTTCGTGGCCTGCCGGTAGGGGATCGGCCACGGGCGGTGTGGACCTTCTCCGGTCAGGGGTCCCAGCACCCGATGATGGGGGCGGACCTGTACCGGACCGAGCCCGTGTTCCGGGAGGTCCTCGACCGGCTGGCCGACCGCTTCCTGGCGCCGCTGGGGGTCGATCTGCGGGAGCTGTTGTTCCTGACCGGCGACGACGGCGCTCGGTTGATGGCCACCGCCATGACCCAACCGGCGCTGTTCGCCGTCCAGCGGGCCATGGCTGCGCTGTTTCGGTCCTGGGGACTGGGGCCAGACGTCGTGATCGGTCACAGCATCGGGGAGTACGCCGCAGCGGTCGAGGCCGGGATCCTGACCGAGGAGGATGCAGCGATCGTCGTCGCCGAGCGGGGCCGGCTGATGCAGTCGATGGCGCCGGGGACGATGCTGTCGGTTGCGCTCGATCCGGGCGAGCTTGGGCCCCTGCTCACCGACGATCTGGCGCTTGCGGCCCACAACGCCCCCGGTCGTTCGGTCGCGTCCGGGCCGACCCACCTGATCGAGGCGTTGCAGGCCGAGTTGGATGGGCGCGGGGTGTCGGTGCAGCTGCTGCGGACCTCCCACGCCTTCCACTCGCAGATGATGACCGGTGCCGCCACTGCGTTTCGAGCGGCGGTCGAGCGGGTCACCCTCAGACCGCCGACCATCCCGCTGGTGTCGAATGTGACCGGACGACCGATTCGGGACGCCGAGGCCACCGACCCCGGGTTCTGGGCCAATCAGATCCTCCGCCCGGTCCGCTTCGCCGACTGCGTCGCCGCGGTCGACGGTCCGGCCGTGTTCCTCGAACTTGGTCCCGGTGAGACCCTGACCGCCCTGGCTCGTGCCTGTGCCGATCCCGAGACGACGGCGGCAATCCCGACGATGCGTCGTCCGTCCCAGAAGCGTGACGACCGGGTGGTCGCCCTGGAGGCGGTCGGACGGCTCTGGACCGCCGGCGCGGCGATCGACTGGGACCGGGTCGAGGGCACCGATCCCGACCATGAGGAGGCGACCCCGGCACCACGGCGCCGGGTTCCGCTTCCGACCTACCCATTCGAACGGTTCGAGGCGTGGCTGCCGACCCACCGTCATGTTCTGGCCCTGCCGGAACTCGGGCCGCCGACCGATCGTCCGGCCGCCGGGCCGACCCGTGAGCCGATCGACGACTGGCTCTACGTACCGTCGTGGCAGCGGGACCCGCAGCCCGAGACACCGGATCCTGTCGACCGTCGGCAAACGTCGACCCTGTTACTGGCCCCCGACCACTCGGTCGGTCACGCCCTGGCCGCTCGACTCCGAGCCACCGGGGACTCGGTTGCGGTGGCCATCGCCGACTCGGGGCCAGGCGGCCCGAGCACCGGAGCGGCCGAGCTTCGATTCGACCCGGACAACGACGATGCCATCGCCGAGGTGTTCGAGACGGTGGCGGCGACGGGGACCGCTCCCGATCGAGTCGTCCACGCGCTGCTCGCCGATCCGGCTTCGATCGATGACGAGCCGCCGATCGAGCGTGCACTCTCCCGAGGTCTGCACTCGGTCCTGGCCTGTGCCCGCGCCCTCGGTGGCCTGAGCCGTTCCGGTCCCGTCCATCTGGACGTCGTGACCGTCGGTGCGTGCTCGGTGACGGGGGAGGAAGCGGTCCGGCCATCGGCGGCGGCCCTCCTCGGCCCGGTCCGGGTCATCCCGCTCGAATACAGCCGCATCACGACCCGCCTGATCGACCTCCCGCACGGCCTGTCCTCCGAGGCCGATCAGGACGCCCTTGCCGAGCAACTCCAGGTTCGGGAGGCCGCCGCCAGACCGGATGCGGTCGTTGCCCTCCGAGGGGGCCGCCGATGGGTACCGACCGTGGCCAGGCGCCCGGCCGGGCACCGCCCGGACCGGACCCCGCTCCGCCAGGGCGGCGTGTATGTGATCGTCGGCGGCCTCGGTGGGGTCGGCCTCAGCATCGCCCGCCACCTCGCCACCGAGTACCGGGCCGCCCTCGTGCTCACCGGACGCAGCGGCCGCCCGACCGCAGCCGCCGACGGATCGACCGACCCGGAAACGGCTCGCCGGCTCGACGTGATCGCCGAGATCGAAGCGGCCGCCGCATCGGTCGACATCACCGCGGTCGACGCCACCGACGGCGACGCGATGACGGCCCTGTTCGATCGGATCGCTGCGACCGTCGGCCGGATCGACGGGGTGATCGTCGCCGCCGGGGTCGCCGATCGAGGCGGCGCCATCCACCGCCGCAGCCGGGCGGAGACCGATCGTTCGATCGCGGCGAAGATCCATGGCCTCGTGGCGCTGGAGGCCGCACTGGCCGGCCACGATCCCGACCTGGTCCTGCTGTCTTCGTCGGTGGCCAGCACGCTCTACCACAACCGGTTCGCCCAGGTCGGCTACGTGGCCGGAAACAGCTTCGCCGAGGCGTTCGCGCTCCGGGGACGCCGGCGTGGACTGCCGATGACCACGGTGGCCTGGGACGACTGGATGGACATCGGGATGAGCGTGCGGGCCGCCCAGGCGTTCAGCGAGGACTTCGGCAGCGAGGTCGAACTGGTCGACGCCATCCACTCCTTCACCCCGGAGGAGGGCGTTGCCGTCTTCGAGCGGGCGCTCCAGGCCGATGAGCCGGTGGTGATCGTGTCGACCACCGACCTGACCCGCCGGGTGGCAGACGACGTCGACGTCGTGTCTCCGTTCCTCGAGCAGGCCACCGCCGGCGACGGTGACATCGAAGCGGCTGCACCGGCCGGCGCGTCGGTCGCCGAGCTGGTCGAATCGACCTGGACCGCCCTGCTCGGCTTCCCCGAGATCGCCTCGGACGCCGACTTCTTCGAGCTCGGCGGTGATTCGCTGCAGGCGGCCAGGATGGCGGATCGGCTTGGCCGATCACTCGGCATCGAGATCCCGGTCGACCTCGTGTTCGACGCGTCTCGGGCCGACGCCCTGGTGGCGGCGCTCGAGGAGCTGGTCGACGCAGGTGCCACCGGCCTGGACCGGACGGACCAGGATCCCGCAGACCCCGGACCGGAGACCGGGATGGCGGCAAGTGCCGAGCCGGTCCCGCTGGCCCCCAACCAGCGTCGGTTCCTGGCCAGGAACAACCCGAATCCGGACCACTTCAACACGTCGATCATGTTGGCGCCGCGGACCCTGGTGACACCGGAGCACCTCCGATCGGCGGCGACGGCGCTGCTGACCAGGCATGACGCCCTCCGGCTTCGTCTCGTCGGCCGGTCCGGCCAGGTCACCCAACAGGTGATCCCGGCGTCGGAGGTCGCCGATCCGGTGACGGTCGTCGACCTCTCGACCGAGGCGCCGCACGACGCCGAGGCCGCCCTGTTGGCCGAGGCCGCCGAGGTGCAGCGGAGCCTCGACCTGACCGACGGGCCGGTGTTCCGGGTCGTGCTGTTCGATCTTCCCCATGGCCGGCAGCGACTGCTGGTCGTCGCCCATCACCTGATGTCTGACCGGGTCTCGCTGCTCCTCCTGATCGACGGTCTCGGCCACGAGCTGGAGGCG
Organism: Actinomycetota bacterium; assembly: GCA_039029715.1. GTDB lineage: Bacteria > Actinomycetota > Acidimicrobiia > Acidimicrobiales > SZUA-35 > JAHELU01. The sequence continues at coordinate 7,319 of JBCCFN010000205.1, forward strand.
CTGGAGGCCGGCCGGCCGGTCCGGTCGAGCCCGGCGACCTCGGTACTGGCGTGGCAGGCGGCGCTGGCCGGCGCAGCGATGGAGCCGGAGACCGGTCTGGCGGTCGCCCATTGGCTCGGCAAGCCGTGGCATCGGTACCGGCCGATCCCGGTCGACCGCCCGATCGACGCCGAGGACAACCGCAACGACACCGCCGCCGTCGTCACCGTCGACATCCCGAGCGAGCGACTGCCGGTCATCCCCGATGACGTCCGGCTCGATGAGGTCGTCCTGGCCGCCCTGGCCCACGCCGTCGCCGGTTGGAGCGGCACCGAGACGGCCCAGCTGGATGTGGTGGGGTTCGGGCGGCGACTCCCGATCCCGGTCGAGGTCAGCGCGAGCGTCGGCATGTTCATCACCTACAGCCCGGTGTTCGTCGACGCCGCCGAGGCAGGAGAGCCAGCCCGCTCCATCCCGGCCATCCGCCGGGACCTGGACCACACCTGGCGGTTGGATCCCGCCCGCCACGACGGCACCGAAGAGGCCAGGAAGGCCCTGGCCGGGCTGCCGAGACCCCAGGTCCTGTTCAACTTCGTCGGCCGGGAGGTGGCGGCCGCGCCGGACGCCCGCCTGATTGCGGCGATGGAGCCGGCCGGACCGGAGAACGACCGACACGGCCGGCGTGACCATCTGGTTGCGGTCCGGGCCGACGTCTCGGACGACGGCGGCCTCGGGCTGGTGTTCGTCTACTCCCGGGCCGCCCACGATGCGGCATCGGTCGAACTGCTGGCGAAGCGGACCGAGGACACGATCGTCTCGTTCGGTCTGCGCCCGTGACCGCCCGCCGCCGGCTCGGCCCGGACGGGCCGCAGGTCAGTCAGCTCTGCTACGGCGCCATGCGGCTTCGGGAGACGGTCGACGGCCGCTCAGCAGCCGACCACCTCCGTCTGGTCCACGACGCAGGCATCGACACGATCCACTCATCGCACGAGTACGACGCCGATCCGATCCTGCTCGATGCACTCCGAGCGGCGGCCGCAACCGGGCGGCGGTTCCACCACATCGTCAAGCTCGCCGAGCCCGGCTTCGACGACCGGGCCTTCGACGGGGCGAGGCTCGAGGCTGCGGTCGATCGCCGCCTGGCCGAGCTCGGGGCCGACACCCTGGCCTGTGTCCAGTGGCTGATCCGAACGCCGGACCCTGAGGACGAGGCGGCAACGGTCGCCGTGATCGACACCGCAGGTGCGGCGATGGCCGACACCATCCAGCGGCTCCAGGCCACCGGAAAGGTCCAGACGTTCGCCCTCTTTCCCTACACCGCAGCCGTCGCCGCCGCCGCACTGGACCACGGTCTTGTCTCCCGGTTCACGGTCTATCTCAACCGCCTGGAAGACCAGCACACCGGGCTTGCGGACCGGGGCGCAACCCTGATCGCCATCCGGCCGCTCGCCGGTGGCCGTCTCATCGCTGACGACCCGGCGGTAACCGCCGACGCCCTCCGATACCCGCTGCTCCATCCATCGGTCGCCACCACAATGGTCAGCGTCAACTCCGCCGACCATCTCCGGGCGGTCGTGGAAGCCGCCGGGAGTACCGCGCCGGACCGGGCCGCCTTCGATCGTCTGCGGACCAGCACGCCGACCGCCTGACCGCCGACCGCTCGACGGCCTCGACCCGAACCCGAATCGCCGAGCCGGGCCCCTACGCTTGAGCCATGGCAACGGTGACCGCGACGCACCGCTGGCGCAGAGCTGTGCGGCCCGGCGTGTTGGCCGTGGTCGGCATGGCCATCCTCTTCGTCGTTCTCACCGTGCGGTGGTTCCTGTACCCACAATCGGTTGAGCCCGATGCGGTCGATGCTGTCGTCGTGCTGGCCGGCGGCAGCGGGGAGCGGCTCGGCCGGGCCCTCGAGCTGCTCGAGGATCCGGCCGGACCGGTCGCCGACACCCTGGTCCTCAGCATCGGCAACGGCGCCTGGCCCGGTGCCGGGCCGGTCGAGGTCTCCTGCGGCGACCGGGGTGCAGTGGACGTCATCTGCTTCGAGCCGGTCCCGGACTCGACCAAGGGGGAGGCGATCGCGATCGGCCGGCTCGCCGAGGAGCGAGGCTGGCGACGGATCGCCCTCGTCACCTCCGACTATCACCTCCACCGGGCGATGCTCCGGGTCGAGCGGTGTGCCGACGCCGAGGTGTTGCCGGTTGCAGCTGCCGCCCGGACGACCCCCGGTCGGGTGTTC
>JBCCFN010000206.1:0-9503 GCA_039029715.1 Actinomycetota bacterium
CGCCGGTCTCGTCTACTGCCGGGAGGTCGATGACGAGCTGCTGTCGATGGAGACCATGTTCCTCCTCGACCAGCTGGCCCCAGATGTCGACCCCGGGCTGCTGGCCGGGGTGAAGCGGTTCGGGGACACGCCGACCATGGCCACCGAGGTGCCCTGGGGTCTCTCGGCCAAGGAGTCGGCTGCCCTGCTGCTTGCCAAGGCGGCGTCGACCAGCCCGGCCTCGGTGAGCGAGATCACGGTCGCAGCCGTCCACCCGACGCTTGCCCCGGACGAGATCGTCGAGTTGGTGGTGTGGCTCTCGCTGCTCCAGACCCTCCACCGGCTGTACAGCTACCTGGAGGTCGCGGTGCTGGACGACGGAGACGTCCTCCGCCCCGCCCGCTCGGCCGATGCTCCGCCGCCGAGCCACCGGTCGGCACCATCGCCTGACCCCTACGGCGTGGATCGCGCCGCCGGGTGAGGTGAGCATCACCAAACTCCTCGTCGCCAACCGGGGAGAGATCGCCATCCGCGTGTTCCGAGCCGCCTACGAACTCGGGATCGAGACCGTTGCGATCTACACCTGGGAGGACCGCCAGTCCCTGCATCGACTCAAAGCGGACGAGGCCTACCAGATCGGCCAACCGGGCCACCCGCTCAAGCCGTACCTCGACGTCGACACGATCATCGCCGCTGCCCGCCAGGCCGGGGCCGACGGGATCCACCCCGGCTACGGGTTCCTGTCCGAGAGCCCGGACCTGGCCGAGGCCTGCGAGGCCAACGGCATCACGTTCGTCGGTCCGCCCTCGTCCGTGCTCCGGTTGTGCGGGAACAAGATGGCGGCTCGTACCGCAGCGGCCGAGGCCGACGTGCCGGTGCTGACCCAGTCGGCCGAGGTCACCGCCGAGACCGCCCTTGCGGAGGCCGAGGCGGTCGGGTTCCCGCTATTCGTCAAGGCGGCGTCCGGTGGTGGTGGCCGGGGACTGCGGCGGATCGGTGGCCCCGAGGAACTGCCGGCGGCGGTCGACGCCGCCAGACGGGAGGCTGAGTCGGCGTTCGGGGACCCCACCGTGTTCCTGGAGACCGCCGTGGTCGATCCCCGCCACATCGAGGTCCAACTCCTGGGGGACGGGACCGAGGTCGTGCACCTGTTCGAGCGGGACTGTTCGGTCCAGCGTCGCCACCAGAAGGTGGTCGAGATCGCCCCCGCTCCGGCCCTGGACCCGGAGCTGCGGGACCGGATCTGCGCTGCCGCCGTGGCCTTCGGCCGAAGCATCGACTATGTCAACGCCGGCACGGTGGAGTTCCTGGTCGACGGTGACGGCACCTTCGTCTTCATCGAGATGAACCCCAGGGTCCAGGTCGAGCACACGGTGACCGAGGAGACGACAGACATCGACATCGTCCGGTCCCAGCTGCTGCTCGCCATGGGCCGGTCCCTGGCCGACCTTGGCCTCGAACAGTCGGTCATCGTCCAGCGGGGTTCGGCGCTGCAGTGTCGGATCACCACCGAGGACCCGGCAAACGGGTTCCGGCCGGATACCGGCCGGATCCTGGCCTACCGGGATCCGGGCGGGGCCGGCATCCGGCTCGATGGTGGCGGCGGATACCAGGGGGCGGAGATCCTCCCGTACTTCGATTCGATGCTGACCAAGCTGACCTGCCGGGGCGCCACCTTCGACATCGCCCTGGCCCGGGCCCGGCGGGCACTGGCCGAGTTCCGGGTCCGAGGTCCGGCCACCAACCTGTCCTACCTCCAGGCCCTGCTGGCCGATCCGGATTTCGAAGCCGGTGGGGTGACCACCTCGTTCATCGACGATCGCCCGGATCTGCTGCAGTCCCCGGTCAGCTCCGATCGAGCCACCCGGCTCCTGCGCTGGATCGGTGAGGTATCGGTCAACCGACCGAACGGGGTCGCCCCCACGACCGCCGACCCCCGGGAGAAGCTCCCGCCGTCGCCCGCCGGGGCGCCGCCGGCGGGCAGCCGGCAACGCCTCGACGAGTTGGGTCCGGCCCGGTTCGCCGCCTGGATGCGGGACCAGGATCGGCTGCTGATCACCGACACCACGCTTCGGGACGCCCATCAGTCCATCCTCGCCACCAGGGTCCGGTCGGCGGACCTGGTTGCCGGAGCCGTCCACAGCGCCCACGCGACCCCGGGGCTGCTCAGTCTGGAGTGCTGGGGCGGGGCGACCTATGACGTCGCGCTCCGGTTCCTCCACGAGGATCCGTGGGACCGTCTGGCCCGCCTCCGGGACGCGGCCCCGAACCTCTGCCTCCAGATGCTGCTGCGGGGCCGCAACACCGTCGGTTACACCGCATACCCGGACGAGGTCGCCCGGCGGTTCGTTGCCGAGGCCAGACGGACCGGCGTCGACGTGTTCCGGGTCTTCGACGCGCTCAACAGCGTGGCCCAGATGCGGCCAGCCATCGACGCCGCCCTGGAGGTCGACGCCCTGGTCGAGGGCACGCTCTGCTACTCCGGCGATCTCTCGAACCCCGGTGAGGACCTCTACACCCTCGACTACTACCTGGGGATCGCCGAGGAGCTCGTCGCCGCCGGCGTCCACGTGCTGTGCATCAAGGACATGGCCGGGCTGCTGCGGGCCCCGGCAGCCACCACGCTGGTTTCGGCCCTCCGGGAGCGGTTCGACCACCCCGTCCATCTCCACACCCACGACACCGCCGGTGGTCAGTTGGCCACCTATCTGGCGGCGGCCGCCGCCGGGGTCGATGCGGTCGACGCCGCCGCAGCACCGCTGTCGGGGATGACGTCACAGCCGGCACTGCCGGCGGTGGTTGCGGCCTTCGCCAACGACGCCAGGGACACCGGGCTGGACCTGACCGCCATCGGCGCGCTCGAGCCGTACTGGGAGGCGGTCCGTCGGCTCTACCGCCCGTTCGAGGCCGGTCTCAGCAGCCCAACCGGCGGCGTCTACACCCACGAGATCCCCGGTGGTCAGCTGTCAAACCTCCGGCAACAGGCCATCGCGGTGGGCCTGGGTGAGAAGTTCGAGGAGATCGAGCAGCTGTACGCCGCGGCCGACCGGCTGCTCGGCCGCATCGTCAAGGTCACCCCGACCTCCAAGGTGGTCGGCGATCTGGCGCTCCAGTTGGCGGCCACCGGCACCAGCGTCGAGGACCTGGCCGCAGACCCGGCCGCCGCCGACCTGCCGGACAGCGTCATCGGCTTCCTCCACGGTGAGCTCGGCCTGCCGGCGGCCGGCTTCCCGGAACCGCTCCGGACCGATGCGCTCCGAGGGCGGCGGCCGGCCAAGGAGCCGGCCCAGCTGACCGAGGAGGATCGGGCCGGGCTTGCCGGTCCCGAGGTCCGCCGGACCCTGTCCCGGCTGCTGTTGCCTGGACCGACCGAGGAGTTCGAGGCTGCGGTCGAGGCCTACGGTGACCTGTCGATCCTGCCGACCCGGATCTTCCTCTACGGCCTCCAGCCCGGCGAGCGGGACGTGGCGATCGAGCTGGAGCGGGGGGTGAAGATCCTGGTCGGCCTGGATGCGGTCGGCGAGCCGGACGATCGGGGCATGCGGCGGATGGTGTTCAGGCTCAACGGCCAACTCCGGCCGATCGACGTGCTCGACCGGACGGTCGACGTCGACACCGTCGGGGCCGAGCGGGCCGACCCCACCAACCCGGGCCATGTCGCAGCGCCGTTCACCGGCGTGGTCACCGTGCAGGTTTCGCCTGGTGAGACCGTGACCGCGAACCAGCCGGTCGCCGTGATCGAGGCGATGAAGATGGAGTCGGTCATCTCGGCCCCGGTCGGTGGCGTGGTCGAACGGCTCGGCGGCCCGGCGGTCGGCTCGGTCGAACCGGGCGACCTGGTCCTGGTCATCGCACCGCGCTGAGGAGCCCGGATCGCCGGCCGGACCGTCGGGCGAGGCGACGATTGGACAGGGGAGAGGTATCCAATCGTCGCCTGGTCGCTGACGGCCGGGCCCAGACCCGGCCATCCGGCTCGCTCGGACCGACCACTGTCGGTCCGGCGCGGTGCCGCGATGCCCTACGTCCGCGGGGCCCATCCACGACCGGGTCGGTCGACGATGACCTCCGCTCCTCTGGTTATAGCTTGCAGACAGCGAATTGTCAGATTGATGTCAGGAGAGGGAGCGGTCCTCGTCGCCGGTGAAGGCCCCCGGCGCGCTGAACATCCCCCGACGCCACCGCCCGGGGGTGAGCAACGCAGCCCGGGGATAGTCCTCGAACAGCCAGCGGGCGAAGTTGCTCCTGGTCCAGCCGGTGGCGCCGGCGATGGCCACCGATGCGTTGGCGCCGCGAGCCGAGCCGAGCACGGAAGACAGCACCCTGGCCATCCGATGGTCGCGAAACATGCCTTGACGGAGCAGCCGCTCGTACCGCTCGGCGGCGGCCACGGGATCGGTTCGACCCGGGCCATCGACCAACGACTGCACCGCCTGCCGGCCGGTCTCGATGGCCTGGCCGATGCCCTCGCCGGTCATCGGGTCCCCGGCGGCGAGCGCATCGCCGACGAACAGAACCCGGCCGACCGAGAACGGGAGCTCACCGAGCCGGGTCGGGATCGGCCACGCTCGGTGCCCCTCCTCCGGAACGGCATGGGGCCCGAGGGCGGCTGCGATGTGGGGCCGAGCCAGCAGCCGAGGCCAGAGGTCCTTCATCGGTTGCACGGTCTGGCCCGGGGTGCGGAGGATCCCGAACCCGACGTTTGCCGAACGGTCATCCACCGGGAACGACCAGGCGTAGCCCGGCAGCAGGTCCGGCTCGAACCACACCAGCAGCTCTCGGTTTGCCGGGCCGCTGACCTGCTCGAAGTACTGGCGGAAGGCGTGCCAGTCACCGCGGTAGCCCTCGACCTTCACCCCGAGGAGTTTCCTGGTCGTCGACCACATGCCATCGGCGGCGATCACCGCCGGCGCCTCGACCGACAGCCGGCCGGTCGGTCCGTCGACCTGGACCGTGACTCGATCCCGGTCCTCGGTGATCGTGGTCAGGGCGTGACGTTCCAGCACGTCTGCGCCGGCCTTGCGGGCCAGATCGAGCAGGGCGACGTCGAACTCCCGACGCCTGGCCACCGCAGCGAAGGTCCCCTGGCCGTCGGCTGGGCCGGGAAGGGGAAAGCGGCGGCTTCGCCCTGATGGCGGCGTCACCACCACCTCGCTGACCGTCCGCCAGCTCGGCACCGACCGAGGGTCGAAACCGAGTTGGTCGAGGTGCCGGAGGGCCCCGGTCGTCAGGCCGTCGCCGCAGCACTTGTCCCTGGGAAACGAGGCCTTGTCGATCACGATCACGTCCCGAGCGGCCCGGCGGGCCTCGATGGCGGCGGCCGCCCCGGCCGGCCCGCCACCGACGATCAGCATGTCCGCTTGGAGATCAGCCACCGGAGACAGGGTAAAGGGGGCGACGACGGCCCGCCCACTCCGGCGGTCAACCGCTCCCAGCCCTGCCAGACGGGTTCAAATGGACGACCCGGTGATCGGAGTGCCGGCTCAGCCCGGCGGCAGGACGTCGTCTCCGTCGTCGTCTGCCCCGTCCCCGGCCGGCGGTTCCGGCGGTGGAGCCGGTGCGGCGGCGGCCGCCTCGGCCTCGTCCTCCTCCGGGGTCGTGGAGTCGCCGTTGCAGTCCAGGCCCTCGCCCGGACGGTACAGGGCGAAGACCGTGTCCTCCACCTCGGTCCCGTCCGGGTAGGTGATGAGTCGGGGTGTGATGTCGATCCGGCACCGGCGATCCGAGGATCGACGGAGGTCCAGCGCTTCCACCTCGAGGTGCTTGGTCGAGTAGAAGCTGACCGTGATCGAGGTGTCGGTGTAGTCGTTCCACACCAGGATCCCGTAGTCGGTGGTGTTCCGCACCTTGAGGTCCGGCCGGCGCCACGAGATCGTCGCCTCCCGACCCCGGGGGTAACGAGAGATGTAGATCGAGTGGGACTGGTACTCCACGAACTCCAGCCCGGCGAAGAACGAGGCGTTGAAGAACGTGGTGGCGTACTGACTGATGCCGCCGCCGACCTGCGGCTCGAAGTTGCCGAGGACGATTGCCCCGTCGGCAACGAACCCCTTCTCGACCGTCCGCTGCCCGACGTGCTCATTGAGCGAGAACGTCTCGCCGGGGCGGATGATCACCCCCTGCATGAGGTCGGCGAACCGCTGGATGTTGAGCACCCGGTTCTGACAGCAGGCGTGATTGGTGGTGAAGGTGCTGACCTCCTCGACGATGCCGAGGGTCTGCAGCTCCGCCACCCCTTCGTCCTCGCCGGTAACCTCCGGCTGGAGCCGAGCTCGGCGAAGCACGGTCACGGTCTCGTCGTCCGTCGCCTCGTCCTCGTCATCAGCGCCGTCGTCTGTGGGGATCGACGAGGTCGGCTGGATCCGGCGGATGGCGGCCCGCAGGACCGCCCCGGCGCCGGCGTCGCAGCAGATCACGGTCTCGGAGGCGGGGATGATGATCGGCCGGTTGGCGACCACGCTGAACCGGGCCTGTTGGTCCTCGGTCCCCAGGGTCGGGAACAGCGGCTTGAGGTCTTCGAGGGCCAACTCCTCGTCGACCGTCCAGGTCGGCTCCTCGCCATCGAGGTCGAGCCGGAGCCAGGTCTTGAGGGTGTCGGGCGGGACCTCGGTCTCCTGGTCGAGCACCAGGACCATGATCGCCTCGTCGGTTCGATCGTCGATGGTTGCTATGACCTCGCCGACCTCGTCGTCCGTCCACTCCGGTGCGGCCTGGTTGGCGGTGAGGGTCAGTTGCGGCGGGTCGTCTGCGACTGCGGCCGGCAGCGAGGTGATCACCTCGTCCGGGTCGACGGTGATGCCGATTGCGCCCGGGACCAACCGGAGTTCCCCGTCGGCAAGTTCCATCGCCGGTTCACGGGGCTGATCCAACTCCGGCGCCAGCACGTCGTTCACCGCAGCCGCCGCCATGGTCTCGTCGACGGTGTATCGAGGGGGAACGTCCTCGTCGGAGAACAGGGCGAAGAACCACCCGATCGGTCGGAACGGGAGGAACCCACCCCGCCTGGCATCGAGGGCGTCGTCGACCATCGACTCGGTGTCCAGCCGGAGGCCGAGGGTCGACAGGTCGGTACCGATCGTTGTGTCGCCGATCTCGACGTCGACGGCGCGACCGGTCAGCTCGTCCTCGACCGTGGCCACGGTCCCGGTCAGGCGCTCCCGATCCTGCCCCTCAACCGAGAGGCCGGCGAGGGTGACGCCCCGCATCGCCTCGCCCCGATGGGTAGCCAGGTCGAGGCCCCAGGCGACCACCAGCGCGAGATAGAGTCCGGTGGCGATCGCCGCAACGGCCTTGAGCGGTGTGCCGACCCCTGGCCGATCGGGCACCGGTTGACGGGGGAGGAGGGCCGGCGCAGTCTTCGGCTGCTCGTCCGACGGTGCAGGGGCCGCCGCCCCCTCAGCCGTGTCTGGGCTGTCCGCAGTGTCCGTTGTGTCTGCCGTGTCCGTTCTGTCGGCGGGGGCCGAGGCCGGGGCATCACCGCCTCTGGCGTCTGGATCCTCCGCGGCCGCCTTGGCGGTGGCGACCGCTGCGGGCGGGTCGACCGGCTCGTCCCGGATTACCGGCGTGGCGAGGACCTTCGGCCGCTCGTCTGCGGCCGCCTCGGTGGTCGAGCCGTCTGGAGAATCATAGCTGGCCGACTCGTCGCCGATCGATTAGTCGTATGTGACGTCGGTACCGGTGTCTGCGTCGACGTTCCGGTCGCCGTCCTCGTCCTCGGTCTCGTCCCGACCGCTGGCCTCATCCCGGTCGCTGTCCTCGTCCCGCTCGCTGTCCTCGTCCCGGTCGTCGGATTCGTCCTCGTCGGCGTTGGCGTTGGCTGCGGCCACTGCGGCGGTGAACCCGGCGACCACCTCGGCGGTGTCCTCGATGCCGGCGCCGGCATCGTCGTCGTCCTGGTCCTCGGCCCGTTCCCCGGCCGCCTGCTCGGCGGCGGCAAGGAGCTCGGCCATGATCTCAGACATCGACGCCGTCTCGGTCTCGTCGCTCGGGTCAGCCGGCTCGTTTGTCGGGAGTTCGGGCGGCGCCGGCTCGTCGGTCTCGCCGGCCCCGGTGCGGGTGCGCGATCGTCTGGCCCGGCGACGACGCCCTCGCCGGCCCCGGCCCGAGCCTCCGTCGGTGTCGTCGGCCCCGGTCGCCGGGCCGGCCGGCTCGTCCGCCTCCGATGCCACATCCGCCTCGAGCCCCTGCTCGGCTGCATCGGTGGGTTCGGCGTCGTCCTCGGCCTGGCTGGCCTGGTCATCGTCCGCCGGGTCGCCCCCGGTGTTGGCTTCGGTCTCGTCCGTCTCGGTCTCGCCGCGGGGTCCGGCGTCGCCGTCTGTCTCGTCCGCCTCGGTCCCGGTCGTAGCGGCCGTCCCCTCGTCCGCCTCGGTCCCGGTCTCGTGGTCCCGGTCCTCGCTCGATTCCGCGGCGTCGACGTCCGCCACCTCCTCCGCCTCGATCGCTTCGTCTGGGACGGCGTCCTCGGCCCCGGCGTCGCCCTCGGCCCCGGCGTCGCTCTCGGCCCCGGCGTCGCTCTCGGCGTTCACCCCGTTGGTCGATCCGGTGCCATCGTCCGGCCCGCTCCCGCCGTCGGCCGCCGAGTCCGACGGCGGCTCGGTCGCGGTGGAACCATCATCCGTGTGGTCGTCGAACGAGGGGTCCTGGCGCTGCTCGTGCTCTGCCGAATTCGATGGCTGCATGCCCTCGCCGTCCTCACTCTCCCCGCACATTGTTCCACGACGCAGAATCCGGCTGCGGTCATGGGCCCGCCTTCCACCGAGGCCGTTCCGGCCCTGGTCAGCGCCCACGCCTGGTGGTTCCGGATCGGCCCGGCGTCGTTTTAGTCTGGCCGACCAATTGTGTCATGATCGGGGGCCACGGAGGCGGAGACCTCGGCGTCTTCGCCCCGTCTGGAGACAACAGCACCGACGACGCTGGACCGGCGACCAGGACCCGGCCGATCAGGCCCGGTCCCGGACGGACCCGTCGGCGGTCGACACCGAGAGGTACGAATGACTGGATTGTGTGACGGAAGGGTGGCGGTCGTGACCGGGGCCGGTCGTGGCATCGGCAAGGAGCACGCCCTGATGCTGGCCCAGCACGGGGCCAAGGTCGTCGTCAACGACCTCGGTGGTGAGGTCGACGGCTCGGGTGGTGCCCTGACCCCGGCCCAGGAGGTGGTGGCCGAGATCAACGACACCGGCGGCCAGGCGGTGGCCAACGGCGACGATGTCTCCGATTGGGAGGGCGCCCAGCGGTTGATCAACACCGCGATCGAGAACTTCGGTGGCCTCGACGTCGTCGTCAACAATGCCGGCATCCTCCGGGACCGGATGCTGACCAACATGACCGAGGCCGAGTGGGACGCAGTGATCAAGGTCCACCTCAAGGGGACATTCAGCCCGGCTCGGTGGGCCGCCGCCTACTGGCGGGAGCGGGCCAAGGCCGGCGAGACCAACGACGCCCGGATCATCAACACCAGCTCGGTGTCCGGCATCTACGGCAACCCGGGCCAGACCAACTACGGCGCGGCCAAGGCCGGCATCGCC
>JBCCFN010000207.1:0-9452 GCA_039029715.1 Actinomycetota bacterium
CAGCCACGCCGCCCTGGTGGCCAGGGAATGGGGCATTCCCGCCGTCGTCGGCGCTGCGGCCGCGACCGTCGAGCCGTCGGCCCTGGTCGTCGGGGACCGGACCCTCCCGGAGGGGACGGTCGTGACCGTCGACGGGGACAACGGCCGACTGCTGCTCGGCGTGGCGGCCGGGGCCCGGACCGTTCCTGCGGACGTCGACACGATCCGCCGGTGGGCGGCCGAGGGGCAGGTCACGCCGACCGACGGCCAGGCCTCACCGGCGGACCAGGCGGCGAGCCACATCGAACCCGCGGTCGATCTGCCGCCGCTTGGATTCCGGATCCTCCATGCGCTTCGAATCAAGGGAATGATCACCACGCCGGCCGCCGCCGCCATCTGCGGGTGCGTCGAGGACGACGCCCGGTCGGTCCTCGACGGGCTGACCAGCGACGGGGCGGCCCAATACATGGAGCCGCGGCAGATGTGGTTGATCACCGCCGATGGCCGAACCGCCCACGCTCCGGCGCTGGCCGAGGTGGTCGGGCCCCTGGATCTCGACGCCATGCCGTACCAGACGTTCCTCGGTCTGAACGACGAGTTCAAACAGCTCTGCACCGACTGGCAGCTGCGTGGCGGTGAGCCGAACGACCACACAGACGCCGACTACGACGCCCAGATCCTGGACCGGCTGGTCGACCTCGACGATCGGGCCCAGCCGATCGTGGCCGCCATCGGGGACGTGGTCGGCTGGATGGGTCGCTACGGCCCACGGTTGCGCGCCGCTCGGGAGCGTCTGGTCACCGGTGACCCGAAGGCGTTGACCGGGGTCATGTGCGACAGCTACCACGACATCTGGATGGAGCTCCACGAGGACCTGATCCTCACCCAGGGCATCGATCGTGCGGCCGAGGGCTCGACGTAGTCCCGCCACCGCCCGTCGTCGCCAGGACACCCCAACACCGCAGACGCCCCCGACCAACGGAGATCCGACCACATGGGCCACGACCCAGACGCACTCTGTGACTACCCGTTCCCGTCGGCCCGCTCGGCCGTAGTGGCCACCGACGGGGTGGTCGCCACCAGCCAGCCGTTGGCCGCTCAGGCCGGCATCGGTGTGCTGGCGGAGGGAGGCAACGCGGTCGACGCAGCCATCGCCACCGCCGCAGCGCTGACCGTCGTCGAGCCCTGCTCCAATGGGCTCGGAAGCGATGCCTTCGCCATCCTGTGGGACGGCGAGCGGTTGCACGGCCTCAACGGTTCCGGCCGATGGCCGGCCGGCAACGATGCCGACGAGCTGCGGGCCGGCGGTCGGGACCGGGTCCCGACCAGAGGCTGGACCCCGGTCACCGTGCCCGGTGCGGTCGACAGCTGGGCCATGCTCCACGACCGGTTCGGTTCGGTGCCGATCGCCCGACTGCTGGAGCCGGCCCGCCGCTACGCCGAGGAGGGGTTCCCGCTGTCGCCGGTGGTGGCTGCGCAGTGGTCGATGTCGTGGCCACGGTTCACCGGTAGCGATGTGCCGGGGCTCGGGGACTGGGGCGGTGTGTTTGGACTGGACGGGCGGTGCCCGGTGGCGGGGGAGCGCTGGGCCTCACCGGGCCATGCCCGGGGGCTTCGCCGTCTGGCCGAGGCCGGCCTCCGAGACTTCTACGAAGGCCAGATCGCCGAGGCCATCACCGCCCACGCTGCGGCGAACGGCGGTCGGATGGCTCCCGCAGACCTCGCCGATCACCGTGGGCAGTGGGTTCAGCCGATCAGCACCCGGTACCGGGACCTCGACGTGTGGGAGATCCCACCGAACGGCCAGGGCATCGCTGCCCTGCTCGCCCTCGGGATCGCGGCCAGAACCGACGTGGCCGACCACCCCCAGATCGACGAGGCATCCTGGCACCGCCAGATCGAGGCGATGAAGCTGGCGTTCGCTGACAGCGATGGTGCGGTGGGGGACATGGAGCACGTCGACGTCCCGGTCGATCGGTTGCTGTCGAGCGCCCATCTCGACGACCGGGCGGCCCGGATCACCGACGTTGCCGGCCCGGCCCCGCTCGGGGAGGCGGTGCGGGGTGGCACGGTGTATCTCTGCACCGCCGACCGGGACGGGATGATGGTCAGCTTCATCCAGTCCAACTACATGGGCTTCGGCAGTGGGGTCGTCGTCCCGTCCCACGGGATCTCGCTCCAGAACCGCGGTGCCGGTTTCGACCTGGCCCCCGGTCACCCAAACGAGGCGGCGCCGGGACGCCGCCCCCGCCACACGATCATCCCCGGGTTCCTGACCCGGGACGGGGCGCCGGTCGGTCCGTTCGGGGTGATGGGGGGCGAGATGCAGCCGCAGGGCCACCTCCAGGTCGTGGCGGCGATGGCCGACCACGGTCGCAATCCCCAGGCCGCCCTCGACGCCCCACGCTGGCAGGTCGACCGCGACGGGACGGTTCGGGTCGAGGCCGAGACACCGGCCGACGTGGTTGCGGGGCTCGAAGCTCGGGGCCATCGGGTCGTGGTCGAGCAGAGCCGGCTGTCGTTCGGCCGCGGCCAGATCATCATCCGAGACGATCGCGGCGTCTACGCCGCCGGCACCGAACCTCGGGCCGACGGTGCTGCCGTGGCCATCTGAGCGCCAGGACCAGCAGTTATACGATCGATCGGGCGACCTCCTAGGCTCGGGTCCATGACGATCCATGCCGAACCCGAGGTCTCCGAATCGGCCGCCGTCGTTGCGGCCGCCATGGAGCGGGCCAGAGCGGCGATGGAGGACTTCGCCGGGTCGAGCCAGGAGGAGGTCGACGCCGCGGTGACCGCCGTGGCGTGGTCGATCTACCGGCCGGAGAACGCTACCGCCCTGGCCGAACTTGCGGTCAGCGACACCGGTCTCGGCAACGTTGCGGACAAGATCATCAAGAACCAGCGCAAGACGTTCGGGACCCTCCGGGACTTGTTGCGGGCTCGCACCGTCGGCATCATCGACGACGACCCGGCCCGGGGCCTGACCCGCTACGCCAAGCCGGTCGGCGTAGTGGCGGCCATCGTGCCTTCCACCAACCCGGCGGCAACCCCGATGAACAAGGCGATGATGGCGGTCAAGGGTGGCAACGCCGTGATCCTGGCCCCCTCCCCGAGCGGCTACAAGACCACCGAGGCCGCCGCCGCCCTGGCCCGGGCCGAGCTGAACAAGATCGGGGCGCCCCAGGACCTGATCCAGGTCCTGCCGGCGCCGGTGACCCGGCAGGCGACCGAGGAGCTGATGGCGGCCGCCGACCTGGTGGTGGCGACCGGGTCCCAGAACAACGTCCGTCGGGCCTACACCAGCGGTACCCCGGCCATCGGGGTCGGCGCCGGCAACGTCCCGGTCATCATCGATGCCACCGCCGACCTGGCGGACGCAGCGGCCAAGATCTGTGTCTCGAAGACCTTCGACAACGCCACCTCCTGCTCGTCTGAGAACTCGGTGATCATCCTCGACGAGATCTACGACGAGGCCATCGCCGCGCTCGGTCACGTCGGTGGCCACCTGGCGGACGCCGACGAGGCGGCCCGGGTGGTCGATCGGCTCTTCCCCGGCGGGGCGCTCGACCGGACGCTCATCGCCAAGGACTACCCGGACCTCCGGGCCGCATTCGAGCTCGGCGGCTCAGACGAGGATCGGTTTGTGATGGTCGAGGAGCCCGAGCCGGGGCCGGACCGCCCGATGACGGGGGAGAAGCTGGCCCTGGTCCTGACCGTCTACCGGGCCCGTGACTTCCTCCATGCGGTCGAGCTGACCATGCGGGTCCTCGCCTACCAGGGCATCGGTCACTCGGTCGGGATCCACACCGCAGACGAGCGCCACGCGACGCTGCTGGCCGAGGAGCTGCCGGTCGTCCGGGTCCTGGTCAACCAGGCCCACACCTTCGGAAACGGTGGCTCGTTCGACAACGCCCTCCCGTTCACCCTGACCATGGGGTGCGGGACCTGGGCCGGGAACTCGATCAGCGAGAACCTGAACATCAACCACTTCATCAACATCACCCATCTGGTCCGAACGACCGAGCCGGACGAGCCGGCCGAGGCCGACCTGTTCGGCGATCACTGGCGCCGGACCGGACACCGGCCGGCGTGAAGCTGACCGAGCAGCAAGCCAAGGGTCTGCTGTCCGCCCGTGGCATCCCGATCCCGCCGGGCGAGCTGATCACCGCAGCCACCGACGCCGGGCCAGCGGCCGAGCGCCTCGGCGGTCGGGTGGCGGTCAAGGCCCAGGTCCGCTCCGGCGGGCGAGGCAAGGCCGGCGGCGTGGTGGTCGTCGACGACCCGCACGACGCCGTCGACGCCGCCGAGCGGTTGCTCGGCTCGACCCTCAACGACGAGATCGTGTCCGAGCTCCTGATCGAACAGGCGGTCGACATCGCAGCCGAGACCTACCTGTCGGTCATGGTCGACCCCTCCGCCGGGCGACCGTTGCTGATGACCTCCGACCAGGGCGGGGTCGAGATCGAGGCCATGACCGAGGCGATCAGCCGCCAGCTGATCGGCCCGGACGGCTACGACGGTGACGACCCGCTGGTCGCCGCCCTCGTCGATGCGTTCGTCGACCTCGACGCGCTGCTGGTCGAGATCAACCCATTGGCGGTGACCACCGCCGGCGAGCGGATCGCCCTCGACGCCAAGATCGAACTTGACGACTCTGCGGCCTACCGGCTTGACCCGGCGATCGCGGCCCAGCTCGGATCCGGGGGCGAGCCGGCGGGCACCGAACGGGAGCGGGCCGCTGCGGCGCTCGGGCTCCGGCTTATCGAACTCGGCGGCGACATCGCCGTCCTGGCCAATGGGGCCGGCCTGACCATGGCCACCATGGACGCCATCGTCCATCTGGGTGGTCGACCGGCCAACTTCCTGGAGATCGGTGGGGACGCCTACACCAAGGCCACCCCGGCCCTGGAGCTGGTCCTGGCCCAGCCGGGGGTCCGCAGCCTGCTGGTCAACTTCTGTGGCGCATTCGCCCGTTGCGACGTGATGACCGAGGGGGTGATCGCCGCCCTCGAGACGCTCCAGCCCGACCTTCCGATCGCCTTCCGGATCAGCGGAACCGGCCAGGACGAGGCCGAGGCGATGGTCCGGGCCTTCGGTCATGAGCCGCACCGGTCGATGGCGGCGGCGGTGCGGGCGGCGGTGGACGCCGCCGGTTCGGGCGTGGCGTCGTGATCGTCCGGCAGGGCGACCGGGTGCTGGTCCAGGGCATCACCGGCCGCCAGGGCACGTTCTGGACTGAACGGATGCAGGCCTACGGCACCACGATCGTGGGCGGGGTCAACCCCCGCAAGGCCGGGACCTCCCACCTCGGGGTGCCGGTGTTCGCATCCGCCGTCGACGCCGCGAATGCCCTGGCCGATGACGGCGGGATCGATGTCTCGGTGCTGTTCATCCCCGCCGCCGGCGCCCGGGCCGCCATCGAGGATGCGGTGGCCGCCGGTGCCGGGTTGATCGTCGTCCTGACCGAGTTCATCCCGGTCCACGACACGATGGCGGTCGTCGCCGCAGCGAAGGAGGCCGGCAGTCGGATCATCGGTCCAAACACCGCCGGCGTGGTGACGCCGGGCGAGGCCTTCGTCGGATTCATGCCGGCGTTCGACCAGCGGATCTTCACCCCCGGGCGGGTGGGCGTGATCTCCCGTAGCGGCTCGCTCGGGACGCTGACTGCGCTGGAATTGACCGCAGCCGGCTACGGGCAGTCGGCGTTCCTCGGTATCGGCGGCGACCCGGTGTCTGGGACCTCGACCGCCGAGGCGTTCGCCGCCCTCGACGCCGACCCCGGCACCGACGCCGTGGTGGTGATCGGGGAGATCGGGGGTCGGAAGGAGGAGGACGCCGCCGCCGCCATTGCCCAGTCGTCCAAGCCGGTCGTGTCGTTCATCGCCGGTGCTGCGTCGCCACCGGGGAAGCGGATGGGACACGCCGGGGCCATCATCGAGGGAGACACCGGAACCCACCGGTCGAAGAAGGCGGCGCTTGAGGCGGCCGGGGTGACCGTGGTCGATGTGCCATGGGAGCTGCCGGTGGCGCTTGCCGATCAGCTCTCGGCGACCTGAGCGGTCAGTACACCTGTTTGTCCGGATCGAACAGCGGGTCGTCAGCGTCCCGGGTCTCGGCCCGGAGGAAGGCGTAGGTGAGATCCTCGGTGCCCTTCCAACCGTAGGGGTCGACGCCGGCCACCAGGACGACATCCCGCATGTCTTCGCTGGGCGCCAGCCGGCCGTCCCAGTGCCAGGGGAGCATGCTCTCCGCTGACATGTAGTGGTTGACAAGGGCTCGCCGGAACGTCCCGGCCGGCGCCCGGTTGGGGAGGCTCCGATGGTGGAGGTAACCGTTGAACAGCAGCACCGAGCCGGACCGGACCGGCACCGGGATGCCGGGGTCCGTATCGTCGGTGGTACCGGTCAGCTGGTCCCCGGAGTCGAAGTCCGGCGATCCGTGGGGCGCCATCGGATAGAGGATGCCGTCGGCGTGGCTCCCGGGCCGGACCCAGATGCAGCCGTTCTCCTCGGTGGCGTCGTCGATGGCCAACCACAGTCCGACCAGCGATCGGTCCCTGGTCGGGATGAAGTGCTCGTCCTGGTGCCAGGCCTGGCCCGGCTTGCCTGACGGCTTCATGAACAGCATCGACTGCATGCACTTGACGTTCGGTCCGACCACTGCGGTCAACAGCGGCAGGAATCGGGGATGGGCGAGGAAGCGGTCGCGGATCAGCTCCGAGGCCTTGTGGGGGAACTGGACGGTCAGATAGCGAGCGAGCGCCGCCTCGTCGTCGATCTCGTCCGGGACCGGGACCAGGCCTCGGACCGGTCCTCGGTTGCCCCTGGCGATCTGGGCGGTCTCGGCAACCAGTGCGGTGATGTCGTCTGCATCGAGGACGTCCGGCACGACCGCATACCCGTCTCGCCGGTAGTCGGCGGCCAGGGTGTCGTGGTCCGGCAACGGCGCCTGCATGACCGGGAGCCTAGTGCCGAGCACCGGGCGGTTCGAGACGGGCGGGTGCTGCGGGGGTTCGCCGTGGCGGACGGCTACAACGGACGTCATGTCTGCATCGCCCCGCCCCAACCTGCTGTTCATCATGAGCGACGATCATGCCGCCCATGCCATCTCGGCCTACGGCAGCCGCATCAACCGGACGCCGCAGCTGGACCGCTTGGCCACCGGCGGGATGCGGTTCGATGCGGCGTTCTGTACCAACTCGATCTGCGCCCCGAGCCGAGCGGCGATCCTGACCGGGACCTACAACCACATCAACGGGGTCACCACCCTGGACACGCCGCTCGACAACCGGCTGTGGACCTTCCCGAAGGCGCTGCAGGCCGCCGGCTATCAGACCTCGCTGTTCGGCAAGTGGCACCTCGGCCACGGCCCGGATGCCGATCCAGCAGGGTTCGACCACTGGCGGGTCCTTCCCGGACAGGGGCACTACCACAACCCGGTGTTCCTCGATGCGTCTCGGGGGATCGTCGAGCGAGGTGGCTACGTGACCGACCTGATCACCGACGACTGCCTCGACTGGCTCCGGGAGCGAGACCAGGAACGTCCGTGGGCGCTGTTCTGCCACCACAAGGCCCCACACCGCAGCTGGGAGCCGGACGCCAAGCACTTCACCATGTACGAGGACGAGACGATTCCGTTCCCGGACACGTTTCGGGATGACCTGGTCGGTCGGGCCGAAGTGGTCCAGGCCGTCCGGATGCGGATGATGGACCTCGACCCGATCGTCGACCTGAAGGCGGTGGTGCCGTCCGGCCTGACCCGGGACGAGGAGATCGACTGGCGGTACCAGCGATACATCAAGGACTACCTCCGGGTCGTTGCCTCGATCGACGACAACGTCGGCCGCCTCCTCGACTGGTTGGACCAGACCGGTCAGGCCGAGGACACGATCGTCGTGTACACCTCGGACCAGGGGTTCTTCCTCGGTGATCACGGCTGGTTCGACAAGCGATTGATGTACGAGGAGTCGCTGGCCATGCCGCTGCTCGTCCGGTACCCCCGGGTGGTCGAGCCGGGCTCGGTCTGTGATGACATCGTGGTCAACGTCGACTTCGGACCGACCCTGCTCGACCTCGCCGGCGTCGACATCCCGGCGCCGGTCCAGGGTCGGTCCTTCGCCGATCTCCTGGCCGGCCGAACCCCGATGGACTGGCCGCAGTCGATGTACTACCGGTACTGGATGCACAACGACCGTTCCCATGCCTGCCCGGCCCACTACGGGGTTCGGACCCGGACCCACAAGTTGATCTGCTACTACAACGATCCACTCGATCAGCCGGGGGCTGCCGGACCGACGAACCCGATGGAGTGGGAGCTGTTCGATCTGGTCGCCGACCCGCTCGAGGTCGACAACCGCCATGGGCGACCGGGCACCGAGGCGATCACTGCCGAACTGCGTTCGGAGCTCGCTCGCCTCCAGGCCGAGGTCGGCGACCGGCCCTATGGGTCCTCCGGGTCCTCCGGCGGGCAGTCGATCGGGCCGCCGGGAGCACCAGGGTCCGGGCCACAGACCACGGGAGGCTGAATCGGCGAGGGTCCCTCGTCCGGCGGCCCTTCCGTGGTGGTCGTGGTGTCGTCGTCGTTGTCGTCGACGGTGGTAGTCGTTGTGTCGTCGTCGTTGTCGTCGACGGTGGTGGTTGTGGTGTCGTCGTCGTTGTCGTCGACGGTGGTGGTTGTTGTGTCGTCGTCGTTGTCGTCAGCGGTGGTGGTTGTTGTGTCGTCGTCGTCGTCGTCGTTGTCGTCGACGGTGGTGGTCGTTGTGTCGTCTTCCGCCTCGGTCGTCGTCGTACGGCTCACCGTCGTGGTCGTGGTGTCGTCCTCGTCCTCATCTTCATCTTCGTCGTCTCCGTCAACCGGTGTCGTCGGCGTATCGTCCGGTACGACCTCGGTGGTGGTCGTTCGATCGGACGTCGTCCCCTCGACCGTCGTCGGCGGTGCGTCGGTGGTGTCTGCCGCAGCCCCGGGGTTCGCCACGGCGGTTGTGCACGACGGTGGGATCGCCGCGGGGTCCTCGCAAGTGAGTTGGATCGGGCCGATCAGCGAGGAGGTCTCGGTGCCGGGGATGGTCGGGGCGGCCACCACCGGCGGGGCGGTCGTGCGGGGGCGGCCGGCGGTTGTCGCCAGCTGGCTGCTGTCGCCAGACGCCGCGGCCACGGCGGTCTGTTCGGTGGCGACCGGGGTCGTCGGGGTGGTTGGCCCAGCCAACTCGGCGTCGTCGTTGCTGCTGCCGGAGACGCCGGGTGTGGCCAGGTCGCGATCGTCGGTGAAGACGATCATGCCAGACTCGATCGTGGCCCTGGTCCAGGGGAATGACAGGGCGCCGATGATCAACAGGACGCACAGCCCGATGCCGGCCAGCGGGCCCTGTCGACGATAGAACGGGATGCCTCGCTCGTGGCTCTCGGTCCACAGCTGGCGCAGAAGGCCCAGGGGCTCCGGTTGGGGGTCGTCGGCCAGATGCTGCTCGATCG